>NZ_JAALNT010000017.1:0-35102 GCF_017594925.1 Helicobacter pylori | reverse complement strand
ATCTAAAAATACGCTCTAAAGCTCAAGCTAAAATGCTTGAAATGAGGAGTTTAAAACCAGACTCACAAGCCCACCTTCCAACCTCTCAAAGCCTTTTGCTCGTTCAAAAAATATTTGCTGATGTTAATAAAGAAATAAAAGTAGTTGCTAATACTGAAAAGAAAGCAGAAAAAGCGGGTTATGGTTATAGTAAAAGGGTGTAGCGGTTAAAAACATTAAGTTTTTAATTATCTGTCGGCTTTTGAAAACATTTTTATGGTAGCGTTATCTTGATAATAAAAGAGATCCTTATTTAAAAGCTTAAGCTATCCCTAAAATAAGGTAAAACTACAGGTTACAATGGAGGTTAAAACGCGCAATAAAACTCCAAAGAGCCGACTTTTTTAATCGTAATTTGCTTATGGTTTAATAAAGTTTCTAAATGCTTAAGGGCGTTAGGATCTAGTATTAGGGGGGCTTCTTCTGCGCTTAAAGGGCGTCTGGAAATTAAAGCGAGCAATTCGTCTATACCGCAAGAAATCAATTTTTTGGCTTGAGCAGTGGATCGTTTAGGCAAACTCACGCAAAGCCCTTCAAAAAACAAAGAACATTTCAATAATTCATCTTCGCTTAATTTAGGGGCTTTAAAGCTTGAGGGTCTGTCTATGGTGCTTAAATCCACTCTGGCTATATTGATTTGTTTTAAAAATTCAGCGATGAGTTTTAAGTTGTTCGCGCTATCATTCACGCCCTTAACCAACAGCACTTCAGCCACCAATTGCCCTTGATAAATTTGAGAAAAGCGCAAAATCCCCTCTAAAATCTTGTTAATGTCTTTAGAATAGGGCTTATCCACTCTTTCAAAGGCTTTCAAATCAATAGCGTCTAAAGAAAATTTAACGATGTCAAATTCCTTTAAGGCTTGCTGGACTTTTGGCTCATAAAAGAGTGAGCCGTTGCTTAAAATCAAAGTTTTAACGCCCTTTAAAAAAGGCTTGACGCTTTGGATAAGCTCTAATAAATGAGGGTATAGCGTGGGTTCGCCATTAGCGGTAATGGTTAAAACATCAATGGGGGTGGTGAGATTGTTTAGAGCGTTTTGAATGGCGTTAATCAAGGTTTCTACTTTGATCACTTCTTCCATGCGTTCAATGGGCTTGGCTTTACCCAACTCGCAATAAATGCAATTGTAATTGCATTGTTTTTTAGAGGGCGATAGATCCACGCCCAAAGACTTCCCAAAACGCCTGGATAAAACAGGCCCAAAAACGACAGGCGGAATTTCTTTAGCCATTATCTTCCTCTAAAAACACGCGTTCTTTACATTTAATGCATTCATGCACCTTTTTTTTGCGATAGATTCTTTCACTCATTAAATAATGACATTTCTCGCAACGCTTGTTGATGGGCTTATGGTTGGATAAAAAATTGCATTTAGGGTAATTGTTGCAGCCATAAAACGAGCCTTTCTTACTCCTTTTTAAGGCAATATCCCCCCCGCATTCTGGGCATTTCACGCCTTCTATTGTTTCTTTGGCGTTAGGGGTGTTTTTTAACGATTTGGTGTTTTTGCATTCAGGGTAATTGTTGCAAGCTAAAAACGCCCCGTTTCTGCTGAATTTTTGCACCATTTCCCCTCCGCATTTTTCGCACAATTCTTGCTTGGCTTCATTATTAGCGTTCTCAGTTTGTTTGATGTATTTGCATTTAGGGTAATTGTTGCAAGCGATAAACTCCCCATAACGGCTATTCTTTTTGACTAATTCCCCCCCGCATTTAGGGCATGATTGGCCGGTTTTTTCATGCACTTTTTGAGAGATGATATTCTTTTTCCCGGCTTCAATCTTATCCATAAAAGGGTAGTAAAAGTCCTTTAAGACTTGCTGGTAGTCGGCTTTATTTTGAGCGATATTGTCTAGTTCTTCTTCTAAAGAAGCGCTGAATTTGGAATCCACGATTTCTTCAAAATGCTTTTCTAAAATTTCTATCACTTTAAAAGCACTCTCTAAAGCGCTGATTTGCTTTTTTTCCACCTTAATATAGTCTCTGTTTTGCAAGAGGGAAATCGTTGGGGCGTAGGTGCTGGGCCTGCCTATGCCTAAACTTTCTAAAACTTTAATCAAACTCGCTTCTGAATAGCGTGCTGGAGGTTCTGTAACATGGGCGTTGCTCTCTAGTTTTTCTAATTTAATGGGGTCATTTTCTTTCAAATTGGGGAGCAATTTGTCCTTATCGTCATTGCCTAAGATTTTATAATAGCCATCAAAAAGGAGTTTTCTCCCATTCGCTTTAAACTCGCCCTTTTCGCAAGCCACAACCACGCTTTGGCTTTCAAAAAGAGCGTCTTGCATTTGAGAAGCTAAGAAGCGTTTGTAAATTAAAGTATAGAGCTTTAATTCTTCAGGCTTAAGGTAGTCTTTTAAAGCGTTTGGCTCTAAAATAATAGAAGTGGGCCTGATCGCTTCATGGGCTTCTTGGGCGTTTTTATTCTTGCTGGAATAGATTTTGGCTTTAGGGGGCAAGTAGTCTTTGCCATAATCTTTCAAAATCTTATTCCTCGCTTCTTCTAAAGCTTCTTTAGCGATATTCAAGCTATCGGTCCTCATGTAAGTGATCACTCCCATAACCCCTTGCGGGGTGGCTACGCCCTCATATAATTTTTGAGCGATACTCATGGTTTTTGTGGGCGAAAAGCCTAAAAGACTGGAAGCGCTTTGCTGTAAAGTGGAAGTCATGAAGGGGGGCGGTGTGGGGGATTTTTTAGATTTTTTAACGATACTAGAAATAATATAGCTTTCTTTTTCTAATTCGTTTTTAATCTCTTGAGCTTTTTTTTCATCAATAATTTCTTGGGCTTTGAGTTTGTTGCCCTTATAGCTAATGAGTTGCGCTTCTAAATGCGGCTCAAAATAAGCGTCTAGCGTGAAGTAGGTTAAAGGCTTAAAGGCTTTGATTTCCCTTTCTTTATCAACCACAAGCTTTAAGGCCGCGCTTTGCACCCGCCCAGCGCTCAAACCTTTAGTGATTTTTGATGAAATCAACGAGCTTAATTTAAAGCCCACGATCCGATCTAAAAAACGCCTGGCTTGTTGGGCATTGACCTTAGACATGTCAATTTTTCGTGGGGTTTTTAGGGCGTTTAAAATCGCATTTTGCGTGATCTCATGAAAAACAATCCTAGGATAGCTCTCCAATTTCCCCCCAATCAAGCATGCCACATGATAGCCTATCGCTTCCCCTTCTCTGTCTTCATCGGTGGCGATGTAGGTGGTAGACGCCTTTTTAGAAAGCTCTATGATTTGTTTGACAAGCTCTTTATGATCTTTATCCACGACATAATTAGGAGTAAAGCCGGTTTCATCAATCTTAATGCCTAAAGCGAATTTGGATAAATCCCTAACATGCCCTTTAGAGGCAATGACTTCGTAATTTTTATCCAAAAAATTTTTAATGGTTTTGGCTTTTGCTGGGGATTCTACGATAATAAGGTGCTTCATTGAACGCCTTTAATAAAATGTTTATACCTATTAATGAATGATTGTAGCATAGAATTTTGACTAAACGATTCATCAAACCATAAAAACCATAACAGCGTTAAAAATCAAAGAGTTGGAACACCCTTTGCTTGATTAACAGCAAATATCTATGCAAAGGATGCAAACATGAGTTTTAGGATAAATACCAATATCGCCGCTTTAACTTCTCATGCGGTAGGGGTTCAAAACAACAGAGACCTTTCAAGCTCGCTTGAAAAGTTAAGCTCAGGGCTTAGGATCAATAAAGCCGCTGATGATTCTAGTGGGATGGCGATCGCTGATAGCTTAAGGAGTCAAAGCGCGAATTTGGGTCAAGCGATCCGCAACGCTAATGACGCTATTGGTATGGTTCAAACCGCAGATAAAGCGATGGATGAGCAAATCAAAATCTTAGACACCATTAAAACCAAAGCCGTTCAAGCCGCTCAAGATGGGCAAACTTTAGAAAGCCGAAGAGCGCTCCAAAGCGATATTCAAAGGTTGTTAGAAGAACTAGACAATATCGCTAACACCACAAGCTTTAACGGCCAACAAATGCTTTCAGGAAGTTTTTCTAACAAAGAATTTCAAATTGGCGCGTATTCTAACACCACGGTTAAGGCGTCTATTGGCTCAACGAGCTCAGATAAGATTGGGCATGTGCGCATGGAAACCTCTTCTTTTAGCGGTGAAGGCATGCTCGCTAGCGCGGCCGCGCAAAACTTAACTGAAGTGGGATTGAATTTCAAACAAGTCAATGGCGTGAATGATTATAAGATTGAAACCGTGCGCATTTCTACAAGCGCTGGCACTGGGATTGGGGCGTTAAGCGAAATCATCAACCGCTTTTCTAACACTTTAGGCGTTAGGGCGTCTTATAATGTCATGGCCACCGGCGGCACTCCCGTGCAATCAGGAACTGTGAGAGAACTCACCATCAATGGCGTAGAAATTGGAACCGTGAATGATGTGCATAAAAACGATGCTGACGGGAGGTTGACTAATGCGATCAACTCCGTCAAAGATCGCACCGGCGTGGAAGCGAGCTTGGATATTCAAGGGCGCATTAATTTGCACTCCATTGACGGGCGCGCGATCTCAGTGCATGCAGCGAGCGCGAGCGGTCAGGTTTTTGGGGGAGGGAATTTTGCAGGGATTTCTGGGACACAGCATGCGGTGATTGGGCGCTTAACCTTAACTAGAACCGACGCCAGAGATATCATTGTGAGCGGTGTGAACTTTAGCCATGTGGGCTTTCATTCCGCTCAAGGGGTGGCAGAATACACCGTGAATTTGAGGGCGGTTAGGGGCATTTTTGATGCGAATGTGGCTTCAGCAGCTGGAGCGAACGCTAATGGCGCGCAAGCGGAGACCAATTCTCAAGGTATAGGGGCTGGGGTAACAAGCCTTAAAGGGGCGATGATTGTGATGGATATGGCGGATTCAGCGCGCACGCAATTAGACAAGATCCGCTCGGATATGGGTTCGGTGCAAATGGAATTGGTTACAACCATCAATAATATTTCTGTAACCCAAGTGAATGTTAAAGCGGCTGAATCTCAGATCAGGGATGTGGATTTTGCTGAAGAGAGTGCGAACTTTTCTAAATACAATATTTTGGCGCAAAGCGGGAGTTTTGCTATGGCGCAAGCGAATGCGGTGCAACAGAATGTCTTAAGGCTTTTACAATAACAGCCCTTTTAATTCAAAGGGGCGTTAGCCCTTTTTATCAGTTATTTTTATAAGTTAGAATGATGGATATTTATCAAAAAAACTTGCAAGCTCTTTTCAAAAAAGACCCTCTCTTGTTCGCACAACTCAAAGCCATTAAAGAAAACAAAAAATACGAAGTGTTCTTAGGGAATGACAGCGCGAATTTCAACCTATTAGATAAAGAAACAAACACGCCCTTATTTGAAAAAAGCCCGCTAGATTCAAGCTTAGAGCTATACAAAAATAGCGAAATTTACATGCTTTATCCTTATTTGTATTATTTTGGCTTGGGTAATGGGGTGTTTTATCGCTTGCTTTTAGGTAATGGAAACTTAAAGCGCTTGGTGGTCATTGAGCCTGAAATAGAGGTTATTTTCATTGTGTTGAATCTCTTGGATTTTTCCACTGAGATTTTAGAAAATCGTTTGATTTTATTGCATGCGACTTTTTGCCATTACAACATGATCGCTTCATTGTTTGATATGGATAAAAAGTCTCGTTTATACGCAAGAATGTATGATTTAAAACTTTTTAACGCTTATTATGAACGATACTCTCATCAAATGATAGAAATCAACCAGCATTTCACGCGCGCTTTAGAGCATGGCGCTATTAGCGTAGGCAATGACGCCAAAGACGCGCTTATAGGCATCAAACAGCATGCCGCTAATTTGCCTGAAGTCATCAAAAGCCCTAGTTTAGTGGATTTTGTGAACGCTTTAAAAAACAGAGACACCGCTATCATCGTTTCAACCGGGCCCAGTTTGAACAAGCAACTCCCCCTTTTAAAAGAAATCGCTCCTTATGCGACGCTTTTTTGCATAGACGCTTCTTTCCCTATTCTAGCCAGAGCCGGTATCAAGCCTGATATTGTGCTGTCTTTAGAAAGGGTGGATTTAACGGCGAAATTTTACGAAGAAATCCCCTTAGATTTTCAAGAAGGCGTTATTTTTGCTTTGACTTCCATTGTGCATAAACGATTGATTCAAGCGATTCAAAAAGGGGTTAAGCAATTCAGTTTCCGCCCCTTTGGTTACACCAACCTTTTTGGTTTGCACCAGTATGGCTATGTGGGCATAGGCATGAGTGCAGCGAACATGGCGTATGAATTAGTGGTGCATTCTCGTTTCAAAAGATGCGTGTTTATCGGGCAAGATTTGAGCTTCTCACAAAGCGGTAACAGCCACGCTAGCGGGGCGATTTATGGCGATAGAGAGATCAAACCTAAAGAAGATAAAGACAAGATCTTTATAGAAAAATATGGGGGTAATGGGGAAGTAGAAACCACTTTAGTGTGGAAACTTTTCTTAGAATTTTTTGAAAAAGATATTTTTAACACGCCCTATAAACTGGAAGTCATTAACGCTACTGAAGGGGGGGCTAGGATTAAAGGGACTAAAGAAATGCCCTTTAAAGAAGTGTGCGAAAAAATAGACAAATCCAAGCCAAAGCCTCCTATCAATCTTATTTATCCTACCCGATCAGAGCAGGCTAAAAATTTAAAGATCGCTAGGCAAAAATGCGAAGAGATCATCAAATACGCCAATGAGAAAAAAACTCAAGTTGAAGAAGCGTTTCTAAAGGTGGCAGAATTTTTAGAAGAAGTGGAAAAGCTTCATGAAGAAAAAAAATTAGAAGAGTTGGATTTTAAGGAATTAGAAAATTTGAGCGCTGAAATTGATAACATTAAAGAGCTTTTTGACGACAAGCGATTCAATTCGTATTTTATGGATGCGATACAATCTTACATCTTCCACCAGGAATTGCATATCGCTGAAATCGTGTGTAAAAAAACGAGTAATGAATACGAATTAAGGGCTAAGCAATTAGAATATATTTATGCGCACAAATATTGGCTTTTTAGTTTAGCGGGTGGGATGGATTGCGTGATAGAAGCGATCAAAATGGCTTTGAAAGAATGGTAAAAACCCCTTTTTTTAAGCGTATGTGTCTAGGCTGGAATAAATTTCAGGGGTATTTTCGCCATCAACAAGATTTTTTTCAACTTGGGATCTATCTTTAATCTCGCCGTCGTTATTGATAGCGTTTAAAGTTTGTAATCGGTCAAAATCAGGGGCGTTTGGCGTATTATCTTGGCTGAAACCATCTTGAATACTGCTTTGTTGTAAATCCTGCTCTGCTTGATTCCTGTCCTTTATGGTTGCGTCATTATTGATATTGTTCAAGGTTTGGAGCTGTGTGAAATTAGGGGTGTAGTGGGTGTTGATGGTCATGTTTTATCCTTTTTAGCTTTTTACACGCTCAATCGTGGATCATCATTATAGCAATAATCCATTAAATCGCCCAATCGTAAAACCTTGCATGAGTTTTCAATCAAATCAAAAACTTCCATGAGTTTAGAAAGCTCTCTGTGGTAGGCAAAAATCCCACACCCTTTAATGAAAACAAAATATTTTTTGCTCTCTTGCAATTGGCGTAAAATTTCTGTATCCGCTCTTTCTTGCCAGCTGTCATAGTCTTTGGGGTTAAAAATGGAAATTTCTTCGCCCAAAGAACGATACCCTAAATAATCCCTAGGGAGCAATCGGTTGTGGCGCAAGGAATACGCCAAACTATAAGGAGGGCGCGCGTAAGCGATGAATTTAGCGTCCAAAAACTCCCGATACACGCTCGCATGAATGGGCGAATCCAGGCTCGCTTCTTTCCAGCGGTAATCTATCTTGTCATGCAAGACCAGTAAGGTGTTTTCATTCAATTGATCAAAAACAGCGTTTCTTTTATTGATCACAAACTGATTGGTGCCAATGCGTGCCGAAATGGAGCCTTGATAAAGCCCAAAAAAACCCTTTCTAAACATGGATAATGAAATGCTTTGGAGCGAATGAATCAGATTGCTGTCAATGCCTCTTGTGTGTGTGTTCATGTTTAGCATGATAACAAGTTTTTTTAACAAAAGGTATTAGTTGCCCAATAGATCTAAATTAAATCAACTCTATAAAAAATCCTAATTTAATTCTAGTAAATAATTTTAGTGATACAGACTAAACTTTAAAGAAAAATCAGGTAATTTTTATCACTTTTTCAAAACAAGTGATAGATTATTAACTTTTTGCGCTATAATGCGAGGGTTCTTTCATCAAGAACGGTGATTGACGAGATTTTTCAAATAATGATGTTAAGAAGAATTTAAAGTAGGTTCTGATTTGAATAAGAAAGAGAATTTGTTAGATGCGTTTGTTAAAACCTATCTGCAGATTTTAGAACCCATTAGCTCTAAACGCTTGAAAGAGTTGGCAAACTTGAAAATGTCTTGTGCGACGATCAGGAATTATTTTCAAATCCTTTCTAAAGAGGGCATGCTTTATCAAGCCCATTCTAGCGGCGCTAGATTGCCCACTTTTAAGGCGTTTGAAAACTATTGGCACAAGTCGTTGCGCTTTGAAGTTTTAAAGGTGGATGAAAAACGCTTAAAAAGCGCGAGTGAAAATTTTGGGCTTTTCACGCTGTTAAAAAAACCCAGTTTGGAGCGTTTAGAAAGAGTCATTGAATGCGAAAAACGCTTTTTGATTTTGGATTTTTTGGCGTTTTCTTGCGCACTGAGTTACAGCGTTAAAATGGAGAAGTTTTTATTAGAACTTGTGGGTAAAAGCGTTAAAGAAGTGCGCTCAATCGCTGCTTCTGTCAATGCGTTGAGTTTGGCCAAGCAATTAGAGCGTTTGGAGTATTCCAACACACAAATCACACGCTTTAATCTGATGGGGTTAAAAACGCTTTTAAACAGCCCTTTATTTTTTGACATTTTAGAGGGTAAGGTTTTAGAGCGTTTGAGTAAGGGTTTGCATTTTATAGAGCCTGATTGCATGCTAGTAACACGCCCCATAGAATTTCAAAACAAACGAATGCAACTGCTTTGCGTGGGGAAACTAGAATGCGATTATGAAGGGTTTTTTCAAACGATTTCTAAGGAGAAATAATGAAAGATGAACACAACCAAGAACACGATTTAAGCCCAAAAGAGCCAGAGTCTTATCAAAAGGCTTGCGCTTGCAAAGAACAACAAGGTGAAGAAAAGCAAGAAGCGAGCGAAAAAGAAGGCGAGATCAAGGAAGATTTTGAGCTTAAATACCAGGAAATGCGCGAAAAATATTTAAGAGCGCATGCGGATTTTGAAAACGTGAAAAAGCGCTTAGAAAGAGACAAGAGCATGGCGTTAGAGTATGCGTATGAAAAAATCGCATTGGATCTATTGCCGGTGATTGATGCGCTTCTTGGGGCTTACAAGAGCGCTTTAGAAGTGGATAAAGAGAGCGCTTTAACCAAAGGCTTGGAGCTTACGATGGAAAAGTTGCATGAAGTTTTGGCAAGGCATGGCATTGAGGGGATTGAATGCTTGGAAGAATTTGATCCCAACTTCCACAATGCGATCATGCAAGTCAAAAGCGAAGAAAAAGAAAACGGGAAAATCGTGCAGGTTTTGCAACAGGGTTACAAGTATAAGGGTAGGGTTTTGAGGCCGGCAATGGTGAGCATTGCTAAAAACGATTAAAACATTTATTTTAATAAGAAAGGATAACGCATGGGAAAAGTTATTGGAATTGATTTAGGGACAACCAACTCCGCAATGGCGGTTTATGAAGGCAATGAAGCGAAGATTATTGCGAACAAAGAGGGTAAAAACACCACTCCTTCTATTGTGGCTTTTACAGATAAGGGCGAGATTTTAGTGGGCGAGAGCGCCAAAAGACAAGCGGTAACCAACCCAGAAAAGACCATTTATTCTATTAAAAGAATCATGGGTTTGATGTTTAATGAAGATAAGGCTAAAGAAGCCGAAAAACGCTTGCCTTATAAGATTGTGGATAGGAATGGGGCTTGTGCGATTGAAATTTCAGGTAAAATTTATACCCCTCAAGAAATTTCAGCCAAAATTTTAATGAAGCTCAAAGAAGACGCTGAGAGTTATTTAGGCGAGAGCGTTACGGAAGCGGTTATCACGGTTCCGGCTTATTTTAACGACAGCCAAAGGAAAGCGACTAAAGAAGCCGGCACGATTGCAGGGCTTAACGTTTTAAGGATCATCAATGAGCCTACCAGTGCAGCATTAGCTTATGGCTTGGATAAAAAAGAGAGCGAAAAAATCATGGTTTATGATTTGGGTGGGGGGACTTTTGATGTTACCGTTTTAGAAACAGGCGATAATGTCGTGGAAGTTTTAGCCACAGGGGGCGATGCGTTTTTAGGGGGCGATGATTTTGACAATCGTGTGATTGATTTCTTAGCGGCTGAGTTTAAAAGCGAAACGGGCATTGAAATTAAAAACGATGTGATGGCGTTGCAACGCCTGAAAGAAGCGGCTGAAAACGCTAAAAAAGAACTGAGCTCTGCGATGGAGACTGAAATCAATTTGCCCTTTATCACAGCGGACGCTACCGGGCCTAAACACTTGGTTAAAAAACTCACTAGGGCTAAATTTGAAAGCTTGACAGAAGATCTCATGGAAGAAACGATTTCTAAAATTGAAAGCGTGATCAAAGACGCGGGGCTAACCAAAAATGAGATTTCAGAAGTGGTGATGGTGGGTGGCTCTACTCGTATCCCTAAAGTCCAAGAAAGGGTGAAAGCGTTTATTAATAAAGATTTGAATAAAAGCGTCAATCCTGATGAAGTCGTAGCGGTGGGCGCGAGCATTCAAGGGGGCGTGTTAAAAGGCGATGTGAAAGATGTGCTTTTATTAGACGTTACGCCTTTAAGCCTTGGGATTGAAACCTTAGGGGGCGTGATGACTAAAGTGATTGATAGAGGCACGACTATTCCTGCGAAAAAATCTCAAGTGTTCTCAACCGCTGAAGACAACCAGCCCGCCGTGTCTATCATGGTTTTACAAGGCGAAAGGGATTTGGCAAGGGATAATAAATCTTTGGGTAAATTTGATTTGCAAGGCATCGCGCCAGCTCCAAGGGGCGTGCCGCAAATTGAAGTAACCTTTGATATTGACGCTAATGGGATTTTAACCGTGTCAGCGCAAGACAAAAATACCGGCAAAAGCCAAGAGATTAAAATTTCTGGCTCTAGCGGGTTGTCTGATAGCGAGATTGAAAAAATGGTTAAAGACGCTGAATTGCACAAAGAAGAAGACGCTAGGAAAAAAGAAGTGATTGAAGCGAGAAACCATGCCGATAGTTTGGCGCACCAAACCCAAAAGAGCCTTGATGAGCATAAGGCGAATTTGAATGAAAACGACGCTAATGAGATCCAAAACGCCATTAACGCCCTTAAAGATTGCATCAAAAACGATAACGCCACTAAAGCGGAGCTTGAAGACAAAACCAAATCATTAGTGCAAGCGGCTCAAAAACTAGGCGAAGCCATGGCGAATAAAAACAACGCCGAGCAACCCAAGAAAAAAGACGATGATGTGATTGATGCGGAAGTGGAGTGAAACGCTTTTAAAACTTCTTTCAAGCGAGCGGTTTTAATCAAAACCTGCTTGCTTTTCTCATTTTCATCAATGGGATACTGATTGCAAAATCTAACAAACACTCAAAGCGTTTTTTAATCCAAATATCAAAACTTGATTGTAATCAAGCGATAGCTTTTCAAGACTTATTTTAAAAAGCGTTGGTGGGATTTTAGGGAAATCCCTTATGAGAGAGTTCCTTTTTGGTATGGGGGGTGTTTTAATGGCTTGCGCTAGATGGCTCTAATTCAAAACACGCAGTGGGGATTTGATTGAATTCATTAATAAGGTGTAAAAAATAGTCGGTAATGTTTTCAAGATCGGCTTCTAAATCGTCATAACTCTCTTGATAATAAGCGTCTCCATCAGGATCAATGATTTTGTCATACGCCAGGCATTTTTGACACTCTTTTTCCCCACTCTCCTCTATGGATCGACCTATACAAAGATAAAACTTTTCAAAATCGTTGCACCAATAGTAAGCAAACCAAAGGTAAAAACCTTTTTTTGGGGTTGGTATTTCACCATTGACAAATCCTTCCCCTAAAATATCCTGACGGCAAAAGGCGATGGATGGCTCATGGGATAAGTTCCCAGAGCCAAGACTGATTTTGCACGCATAACCCCATGGCGTTAAAAACCTGTTCAGCCCGTTTTGGCATGAACCATACTTTGGTATTTTTGGAGTTCTGCCTGTTTGTTTTTCCTCTTGCATTTTAGCGTCTATTAGCGTTGCAAATTCTCTTAACAAGTCTTGGAACGCTTTTCTTTGCTCCTCATTCCATTCTATCGTTTTCATGAAAACTCCTTAATCCATCTTAACAAGCTAACATTTTATCCTAAACTTATTCCATTTAACGAGTTTAGGCATAATCGCAAAATTGAATTTTATTGTTTGTTATAGGAGGAATGATGATTATCACCGCAATGCAAGACGCCATAGGCCGCACCCCCGTTTTTAAATTCACTAACAAGGATTACCCCATTCCCGTAAATTCCGCCATTTACGCCAAACTGGAGCATCTAAACCCAGGAGGGAGCGTTAAAGATCGCTTAGGCCAATATCTCATAAAGGAAGCGTTTAGAACGCACAAAATCACTTCCACAACGACCATTATTGAGCCTACCGCAGGCAATACCGGCATCGCTCTAGCCCTAGTGGCGCTCAAGCACCATCTCAAAACCATCTTTGTTGTCCCAGAAAAATTCAGCACAGAAAAACAGCAAATCATGAGGGCTTTGGGGGCTAAAGTGATCAACACGCCTACTAGTCAAGGGATTTCTGGCGCCATTAAAAAAAGCAAAGAGTTAGCCGAAAGTATCCCTGATAGCTATTTGCCCTTGCAATTTGAAAACCCTGATAATCCTAACGCTTACTACCACACCCTAGCCCCTGAGATTGTCCAAGAATTAGGCACAAATCTTACGAGTTTTGTAGCTGGGATAGGGAGTGGTGGCACTTTTGCAGGCACGGCTAGGTATTTGAAAGAACGCATTCCTGCGATTCGCTTGATTGGGGTGGAGCCAGAGGGTTCTATTTTGAATGGGGGCGAGCCTGGGCCTCATGAGATTGAGGGCATTGGCGTGGAGTTCATCCCCCCCTTTTTTGAAAACTTGGATATTGATGGCTTTGAAACGATCTCAGATGAAGAGGGTTTTAGCTACACTAGGAAGTTAGCCAAGAAAAACGGCTTATTAGTGGGGAGCTCTAGCGGGGCAGCTTTTGTAGCAGCACTGAAAGAAGCGCAACGCCTCCCAGAAGGCAGCCAGGTTTTAACCATTTTCCCGGATGTTGCCGATCGTTATCTCTCAAAAGGTATTTATTTATAAATTCATAAAAAGGAAAAGTCATGCACATGCAAACAAAATTAATCCATGGGGGCATTAGCGAGGACGCAACAACGGGGGCGGTGAGCGTGCCTATTTATCAAACTTCCACCTACCGCCAAGACGCCATAGGCCGCCACAAGGGCTATGAATACTCTCGCTCAGGCAACCCCACGCGCTTTGCTTTAGAAGAACTCATCGCCGATTTAGAAGGGGGGGTTAAGGGGTTTGCTTTTGCCTCTGGTTTAGCAGGGATTCACGCCGTTTTTTCCCTCTTGCAATCAGGCGATCATGTGTTATTAGGCGATGATGTTTATGGGGGGACTTTTCGCTTGTTCAATAAAGTGCTTGTCAAAAACGGACTTTCTTGCACCATTATAGACACTAGCGATCTATCCCAAATCAAAAAGGCTATCAAGCCCAACACCAAAGCCCTTTATTTAGAAACCCCTAGTAACCCCTTGCTTAAAATCACGGATTTAGCGCAATGCGCTAGTGTCGCTAAAGATAATGGTTTGCTCACTATCGTGGATAACACCTTTGCCACCCCCTATTGCCAAAACCCGCTTCTTTTGGGAGCGGACATTGTGGTGCATAGCGGCACCAAATACTTAGGCGGGCATAGCGATGTGGTCGCTGGGCTTGTAACCACTAATAATGAAGCGCTAGCCCAAGAGATCGCTTTTTTCCAAAACGCTATCGGTGGGGTTTTAGGCCCTCAAGACAGCTGGCTGTTGCAAAGAGGGATTAAAACGCTAGGATTGCGCATGGAGGCCCATCAAAAAAACGCTCTTTGCGTGGCTGAGTTTTTAGAAAAACACCCTAAAGTAGAGAGAGTTTATTATCCGGGATTGAGCGCTCACCCTAACCACGAATTGGCCAAAAAACAGATGTGCGGCTTTAGCGGGATGCTCTCTTTCACTCTCAAAAATGACAGCGAGGCGGTTGCTTTTGTAGAAAGCCTTAAATTGTTCATTTTAGGCGAGAGTTTGGGTGGGGTGGAAAGTTTGGTGGGGATTCCAGCATTCATGACCCATGCGTGTATCCCCAAAGTGCAACGAGAAGCTGCCGGGATTAGAGATGGCCTGGTGCGCTTGTCTGTGGGGATTGAGCATGAACAGGATTTGTTAGAAGATTTAGAGCAAGCGTTCGCTAAAATAGGCTAAAATTTACCATTTATAAAATAAAGGAGTTAAAAACATGAAAACGCCAAAAATGAATGTAGAGAGTTTTAATTTGGATCACACCAAAGTCAAAGCCCCTTATGTGCGTATCGCTGATCGCAAAAAGGGCGTTAATGGGGATTTGATTGTCAAATACGATGTGCGCTTCAAGCAGCCCAATAAGGATCACATGGACATGCCTAGCCTACACTCTTTAGAGCATTTAGTCGCTGAGATTATCCGCAACCATGCCAGTTATGTCGTGGATTGGTCGCCTATGGGTTGCCAAACGGGATTTTATCTCACGGTGTTAAACCATGACAATTACGCAGAAATTTTAGAGGTTTTAGAAAAAACGATGCAAGATGTGTTAAAGGCTAAAGAAGTGCCTGCCAGCAATGAAAAGCAATGCGGTTGGGCGGCTAACCACACTTTAGAGGGTGCTAAGAATTTAGCACGCGCTTTTTTAGACAAACGCGCTGAGTGGTCTGAAGTGGGGGTTTAAGGGGTTGTTTTGGGGGGGATTATTTTAAAACACTCCCCTATTCTCTTATAAGTTTTACCAATCTTACCAATCTTACCCATAGGCGTTAAATTCTAGTAAAAACCATCGCATCAGCGTTAATTTTATGTAAAAATTATCGTTATGAATCTCTTTTATGGAAGGATTTCAATGAGAAAATTGATTTTAGTCATCTTTTTAACGCTAACACTTTTAGTATCTGCAAAAGAAGTCAAAATCGTGTTTTTAGAAACTTCAGACATTCATGGGCGGCTTTTTTCGTATGATTATGCGGTTGGCGAACAAAAACCCAATAACGGCTTGACAAGGATTGCGACTTTAATCAAAAAGCAGAGGGCTGAAAATAAAAATGTGGTTTTGATTGACAGCGGGGACTTGTTGCAAGGCAATAGCGCGGAGTTGTTTAATAATGAGCCTATCCACCCATTAGTTCGAGCCGAAAACGATTTGAAATTTGACATTCGTGTGCTTGGGAATCACGAGTTTAATTTCAGTAAAGATTTTTTAGAGAAAAATATCAAGGGGTTTAATGGCGATGTCGTGAATACGAATATTATCAAAATTGCGGACAATAAGCCGTTTGTGAAGCCTTATGTGATTAAAAAAATTGATGGCGTGAGGGTGGCGGTTGTGGGGTATGTGGTGCCGCACATCCCCACTTGGGAAGCCTCTACGCCTGAACATTTTGCAGGATTGAAGTTTTTGGACGCTGAAGAAGCGTTAAAAAAGACTTTGAAAGAGTTAAAAGGGAAGTATGATATTTTGATTGGCGCTTTTCATTTGGGGCGAGAAGATGAGAAAGGTGGCGATGGGATACCGGATTTGGCGAAAAAATTCCCGCAATTTGACATCATTTTTGCCGGGCATGAGCATGCGGTTTATAACACCAAAGTGGGAAAGGTGCATACCATTGAGCCTGGAGCGTATGGGGCTTATCTGGCAAAGGGCGTGGTGGTGTTTGACACCCAAACGAAGAAAAAAACCATAACGACTGAAAATTTATCCACAAAAGATATTTTAGAAGATGAAGAATTAGCGAAAAAATACGAATACGTGGATAAAAAATCAAAAGAATACGCTAATGAAGTGGTCGGCGAAGTGACAAAAACCTTCATTGACAGGCCTGATTTTATCACAGGAGAAGAAAAAATCACCACGATGCCAACCGCCGCCTTGCAAGAAACACCGGTGATAGAATTGATCAACAAAGTCCAAAAACATTACGCAAAAGCCGATGTTTCAGCGGCAGCCTTATTCAATTTTGGGGCAAATCTGAAAAAAGGGCCTTTCAAAAGGAAAGATGTCGCTTACATTTATAAGTTCGCTAATACGCTCATTGGGGTGCGTATCACGGGTGAAAACCTGTTGAAATACATGGAATGGTCATACCGATTTTACAATCAGTTGCAACCGGGCGATTTGACGATCAGTTTTAATGAAAATGTTCGTGGCTATAATTTTGATATGTTTTCTGGCGTGAAATACCAAGTTGACGTTACCAAACCCGCCGGGCAAAGAATCATTAATCCGACAATTAACGGAAAACCCATTGACCCTAAAGCAACATATAAATTAGCGATCAACAATTACCGATTCGGGACATTATCCACGACATTAAAATTGGTTACAAACGCTGATAGGTATTATGATTCTTACGATGCATTACAAGATAACGGGCAAATACGGGATTTGATTGTCAAATACATCACGGAAGAAAAAGGTGGGAAGGTAACCCCTGAATTGGAGGGTAATTGGGAAATCATCCACTACGATTTCAAAAACCCGTTGTTGGAAAAACTGGCAGAAAAATTAAAAGAGGGGAGCATTAAAATCCCCACTTCAAAAGACGGGAGGACTTTGAATGTCAAATCCATTAAGGAAAGTGAAGTTAAATAAAATTTTTTATTTTTATTGTTTATTCTTTAAGCCTAACTTAAAAAGGAATGTTCTATAATCCTAGATTGTTGGCTTTTCACTTTTTCAGCGGTTTTCAAACAACCGGGTTTTAATCTTGTTTTGTGCCACTCATTTTTCGGGGGGGGTGCATTTGGAAGCTGAACTCTAAAATTAGGGTTTGACTTAAAAATGATTTATAGGAGATAGATGATGTTTGCTTCGTTGGGGACTCGTATCATGTTGGTCGTGCTAGCCGCTCTTTTGGGTTTAGGGGGGCTTTTTATTGGTTTTGTAAAGGTTATGCAAAAAGATGTGTTAGCGCAACTCATGGAGCATTTAGAAACCGGGCAATACAAAAAGCGTGAAAAAACGCTCGCTTACATGACAAAAATTATTGAACAGGGCATTCATGAGTATTACAAAGATTTTGACAATGCTACTGCAAGAAAAATGGCACTAGATTATTTCAAACGCATTAACGACGATAAGGGCATGATTTATATGGTGGTGGTGGATAAAAACGGGGTGGTATTGTTTGATCCGGTCAATCCTAAAACCGTAGGCCAATCAGGGCTTGACGCTCAGAGCGTTGATGGGGTGTATTATGTTAGGGGGTATTTGGAGGCGGCTAAAAAAGGGGGAGGCTACACTTATTATAAAATGCCTAAATACGATGGAGGCGTGCCGGAGAAAAAATTCGCCTACTCGCATTATGATGAGGTGTCTCAAATGGTGATCGCAACGACTTCTTATTACACTGACATTAACACCGAAAATCAAGCGATTAAAGAAGGCGTGAACAAGGTTTTTAATGAAAACACCACAAAACTATTCCTTTGGATACTGACAGCGACGATAGCGTTAGTGGTTTTGACGCTCATATACGCTAAATTGAGGATCGTGAAACGCATTGATGAACTGGTCCTTAAAATCAACGCTTTTAGCCATGGGGATAAGGATTTGAGGGCCAAAATTGATGTGGGTGATCGCAACGATGAAATCTCGCAAGTGGGCCGTGGGATCAATTTGTTTGTGGAAAACGCCCGCTTGATTATGGAAGAGATTAAAGGGATTTCCACTTCCAATAAAACTTCAATGGATAAATTGGTCCAAATCGCGCAAGAAACCCAAAAGAGCATGAAAGATTCCTCAACCACCCTAAATTCCGTAAAAAACAAAGCCACGGATGTAGCGAGCATGATGAATGCTTCCATAGAGCAGTCTCAAGGGTTAAGGAAGCGTTTGATTGAAACGCAAGGGCTTGTCAAAGAGAGCAAGGATGCGATCGGGGATTTATTTTCTCAAATCACAGAGAGCGCGCACACTGAAGAGGAACTCTCTAGCCAAGTGGAGCAGCTAAGCCGTAACGCTGATGATGTCAAATCCATTCTGGATATTATTAATGATATTGCCGATCAAACGAATCTGTTAGCTCTAAATGCCGCTATTGAAGCCGCAAGGGCCGGCGAGCATGGCAGAGGCTTTGCGGTGGTGGCTGATGAAGTCAGGAATTTAGCCGGGCGCACTCAAAAGTCTTTAGCCGAAATCAATTCCACTATCATGGTGATTGTCCAAGAAATCAATGCCGTGAGTTCGCAAATGAATCTCAATTCGCAAAAAATGGAGCGTTTGAGCGATATGAGTAAAAGCGTGCAAGAAACTTACGAAAAAATGAGTTCTAATTTAAGCTCAGTTGTGCAAGATAGCAATCAAAGCATGGACGATTACGCCAAATCCGGACACCAAATTGAAGCTATGGTAAGCGATTTTGTAGAAGTGGAAAAAGTGGCTTCTAAGACTTTAGCGGATTCTTCAGATATTTTAAATATCGCTACGCATGTGAGTGGAACGACTATGAATTTAGACAAACAAGTGAATTTGTTTAAAACTTAATTAGGGGGGAGTTTATCAAAAAAGAGTTGGATTGTTAAAAGTTTCTGTGATCACGGCGTGTTTTAATAGCGAAAAAACCATTGAAGACACCATTCTTTCTGTGCTTCATCAAACTTATAAAAACATTGAATACATCATTATAGACGGGGCTAGCGCGGATAACACTTTAGGAATCATTCAAAAATACAGAGACAAAATCGCTTGCGTGGTGAGTGAAAAAGATAAGGGCATTTATGACGCTATGAATAAGGGTATAAGGCGCGCGAGTGGGGATATTATCGCTTTATTGAATAGCGATGATTTTTATACTGATGAGTTTGTGATAGAAAAAGTGGTGCGTAAATTTGAAAGGAAAAATTGCGATAGCGTGTATGCGGATCTGGTGTTTGTCAAACCGGATTGTTTAGAAAAAGTGGTGCGCTATTATGAGAGCGGGGAGTTTAGCCCTAAAACCTTGCTTTATGGCGTGGTGCCAGCCCACCCCACGCTTTTTGTCAAAAAAGCCATTTATGAACGCTACGGCTTATACAAAACCGATTATAAGATTTCAGCGGATTTTGAGATGATCATCCGCTTGTTTGTGGTGCAAAAAATAAGCTTTTCTTATTTGAAAGAAGTGTTAGTGGTGATGCGCACCGGTGGGGTTAGCGCAAGCGGGTTTAAAAGCCTTTTATTAAGGAATAAAGAAAACATAAGAGCATGCCAAGAAAACGGCATTAGAGCGAATGTTTTTTCCATGCTTTTAAAATACCCTAGGAAAATAATGGGCTTATTTAAAAGGGGAAAAGGGGGCTAAAACGAAACGATTAAAGAAAGATTAGCGTTAAATCGTGGTTTGAATCTTTCTTGATGGTTATTGTAGGTGTAAAAAACATTCCTCACTAAAGGTATTTCAATCCCTAATTGCAAAGACAAATAGCCGATAAAATCCACGATAAAACCAAAACGCAAAGGGGCTTGAAAAAAGGTTTTTTTGGTTCTTGGGATAATCGTTGTGATAGCACCGGTTTTAATCGTATCCACTAACAACACCCCTTGCTCTAAAGCGATCCCTAAATAACTCCTAAAACGATAAATATTTTTATCTACAAAAATCCAAGAAAAATCTAACGCGCCCCCATAATTTTGCACCATTAGGATTTGAGGCTGGGAGAGCGAAACGGAATGGAAATAGTTATAGACGCTAAAGATTCTAAAACCGACTTTAGGGTGGTTTCTTAAAAAATGCTCTAAGCCCGTAGCGGTATTAAACCCTATGCTATTGGCTACAAAAGTCAAGCTTTGATTAGAAGTTGAAAAAGTGGCTTGCGAATAGTTGTATCCAAAAATGAAAAAGAATTTAAGGCTTTTTTCTAAAGCCCTTTTTAAGATTTGCTGGTTTTTGTCTAGGGTTTTCTGTTTTTCATTATTTTTTTCAATAGTTAGGGGTTTAGGTTTGTCATCGTCATTCTTGTTTTTAAAGTTTTCTAAGAATTTAGACCAAGTGATTTCATTAGCTTCTAAAAAGAGTAAATTCAACGATAAAAAGAGATAAATAATACTGAATAGAGTTTTCAAATACAGCCTTAAACTTTTTACGGCTATTGTGCCTAATTATCTTAAATTAACTTTAAATTACTTGCATGTTTTGACTGAATATAACCCCTACTTACACACAACGCTATATTTTAAAATAATATATTGTTTTAGGTTTTGTTCCCATCAAGCATGGATAACTAAAGCCAACTTTAATGATTTTTCATTACGAGAATTTATCGCTCCATTAAAGTTTAGCTTAGAGCAAATAAAACACCTTTTCTTCTTGAAAAATGCTTTTAATTTCTACAAAAAGGGTTTTTTCTGTGCGTTCTTCTAGCACGATAATAGGGTTAATACTCTCGCTCCCGCTCACTAACGTCCTTAAGGATAACTCTTCTTCATAACTTAAGGGGTTAAGGTTTAACTCTTTTAAAGTATCGTAGTTTTTTGCCATAAGGGTATTAAGGCCTTCTAAAGTTAAAAACAGGGTTTCATCTCTTTGGCTATAACCCACTAGCACGCTTAAACGCTGAGAAAATACCCACCTTAAATCGTTGATCCTAACCTTAGCCTTGCTTTTAGAGCGCGCTAGAATGTAGCAATCCAAGGGGTTTGAATTTTTAGAAAGCCACACGCCCCCATTTAATAAGCGGTAAGTTGCGATCGTTTTTTGGGCTAAAAAAGGCTTATTAGCGTCCTTTTTAGCCGCGTCTAATGTTCTAAAAACTTGCGTTCTTTCTTCAATACTTGCGGGTAAAATCTGGTGTTTTAAAGGCGAGTAAAGCTCAAAGGGGCTTCTGTTTTGGGATTCTTTTTGGATTTTTAAAGCGAATTGGCAACCGCAATAATTTTGCCTGTAAAGCTCGTTTTCTCTCGCCAAAGCTTGCAAATTTAAATCCAATTCGCTCTTAAAATGTTCAAAATTATCGTTTCTAAACACAACAAATTCCAAATTGTGCCTTTGCGCGATGCTCTGCCCCTTAGCGATGAGCTGGTTTGGGTCTTTTTTAGGGCTTGTGAGTAAGGTGGTGGTGAATTTTTCTTCCCCTAATTCAAAGGCTTTCAAAGCGCTCGCTTCTAAGCGTAAATCAAAGCACTCAAAACAGCGCTCGCTTTTTTCCCCTAACAATTCCTTACCCTTAGCTTTGTCTAAAAATTTTTCTAATTCATAATCGCCCTCAAGCAATTCAATTTCTAGCATCTCGCAAGTGCGTTTTACGTCTTCTAAACGCAACAAGTATTCGCTATAAGGGTGGATATTGGGGTTATAAAAAAACCCTACAATTTTTTCACCCACAAAAGCCTCTTTAGCCTTTTTTAAAAAATACAGGTTATCCACTGAACAGCAAATATGAATGAGCATTAAAACTGCTTTTTATTCACATCTTCTAAAATATCGTTAGAGACTTTGTCAATTTCTTGACTGATTTCTAAAGAATCGCTAGCGATTTTTAGATTGCCCTCAATAACCGATCTTAAGGCTTCAATAGAAGCGTTGATTTCTTCTACTTCTTTAACCTGGTTTTTAATGCTTTCGCTCGTGTCTGAAATGCTTTGAACTAAAATATTGATATTGGCTTCAATCTCGCTGAGCGATTTTTGCGTCCTTTCAGCGAGTTTCCTAACTTCATCAGCCACCACCGCAAAACCTCTGCCATGCTCGCCCGCTCTTGCGGCTTCAATAGCAGCGTTTAGGGCTAATAGGTTCGTTTGATCAGCGATGTCTCTAATGATTTCCACAATGCTTTTAATGTCTTGCCCTTGTTCAATCATGGCTTCACTTTGAGAGCTCACGCCTTGAATGGAAGTGGTGATATTTTCTATCGTTTTAGAAGTTTCCATCAAGCTTTTGTGTTGGGAGTTTGAAGCCTTTTCTAAATTTTGCACGCATTCTTTTAAATTCGTGCTATCGTTCGCTAAATCTTTGGCAAAATTAGACGAAGTTTCTAGCATTTTTTGGATTTCTTGCCCTAAAGCGTTAGTAACCAGTTCCACCCTACCCGAAGCGTTTTGGATCCGCCCTCTAAAATCCAAACCAGAATAGCTTTCAAAGATTTTGAAAATGCTTGGCATGTGAGTCCCTACGCTTTCTTGCAAATAATCCATGATCCCATTTAGCGCATCTCTCAATTCTTTCAAATCAGGGCTTGCGGGTTCAGCCGTGATACGCACCGCAAAATTCCCTGCTTTCACATCTGAAACCACTTTAATGGTGTCTTGAACGGCTTGCCTGTCTTCTTGCATGATTTTTTGGGTTTGCAAGATATTTTTATTGATCGCTGTTTGCATGCGGCCTAATTCGTCATTAGATTTCGCTTCAACCAATTTAATACCGCTGGAATTGGCTTGATTGTTCAATAATTTAAAGAAATGAGACAAGGTGCTAGAAACGGCTTCCAAACGATTGCTCACGATCGCTCGCATTAAAAGAGTGATCGCTATGATTAAAGCTAACACCATGATAGCGCTCGCTATGATCACCACAAAACGCACCGATCCCACTTGCTCATAAACCTTGTCTTTTTCAATGATCAAAGCGATCATCCAATTAAGATTGTCTTTACTTTCTGTTTTGCCTAGCATTTTAAAGGTTTCAACGGCTAAAAAATTTTCCTTATGGCTAAAGGGATCTAAGTATTCTAAAGTGGCTTTAGAGCCATTTTCTAAAATAGCCATCACTTCATTAGTGGCTTTAGGCACGCTCTTATAAATTTCGGCGATGGATTTGTCTTGCAAACTCTTATTCGCGCTCAAAAGCACTTTACCCTTAACGCCAATTAAAAACAAATCGCTCCTGTTTTTAGTGATTTCATTGCTGAAGCTGTCAATAGAAAGGAAAATCATCAAAGCCCCTACAGCCTCTTGAGTGTTTTCATTCAATAAAGGTAAAAGAACATCAACCCCATAAACTTCCGCCCCATTAGGCATTTTCCTATAATAAGGCAAGCTTTTAGAAATTTCTTTATTTTTCATCGTTTTTTGCACTAAAGGGTTATTCCCCAATGACGGATTTTCCACTAGCTTAATCGTATCGTTATCCCTTAAAAGCGTTAATCTTAAATCTTCTCTGTCTTTAAAAAACATGTTCACCCCAGCGACATGCGAATTGGCTAAAATGAAGTTTTTCAACAAGTGGATTTTGATTTCTCTTTTGGTGTCTTTAGGGAGCATTTCTTTGACAATGCCCATGCTCGTATAGGTGTTTTCCAAAACCCCTTGCACTTCCTTAACCTTAAAATGCAAACTATCTTGCATAGAACGCAAGGTGTTTTCTTTTAAAATCTCTTTCACCCTGCTGTTCAAGGACACCCCTAAAATGCTCACGCACACGATCACAATCAACGCCACCCACAATATGATTTTATTACCGATACTCAAACCTTTAGACAAAACACAACCTTACTATGATGAATTTTTTGCCCATTTGCGGCAAAATTTTAAACCGCATTATAGTATTATAAGCATAAATCAAAAATTAAACTGAATAAAAAAGCGATCAACCATTCTCATTAAAAAATCATTTTAAGGTTGCATTCGCTCTTTTAGGGTATGCTACGACTTAAAATTATCCAAAGTATTAAGAAGGAAAAATCATGCCTTTTGTCCCCACGCGCTCTTTGAAAGAAAGAAAGATTGATTTTATTGAAGCAATATTAAACCCCAACGCCCCCAAAGGCGGGCTTTACACTTTAGAGCATTTTGAAACATTAGAATGGCAAGATTGTTTGAATCTGAGCTATAACGAGCTAGTAGAATGCGTGTTTGAACGATTGGGATTAGAGATTCCTAAGGGTTTATTAACAAGCGCTTTAAAACGCTATGAAAATTTTGATAACCCTAAAAATCCAGCCCCTATTTTTGCGCTCAATGAAAGGCTTTTTGTCCAAGAACTCTACCATGGGCCTAGTTTGGCGTTTAAAGACATGGCGTTACAGCCTTTAGCGAGCTTGTTTTCTAACCTAGCGGTAGGGAAAAACGAAAAGTATTTGGTGTTAGTATCCACAAGTGGGGATACCGGCCCTGCGACTTTAGAAGGTTTGGCGGGTATGCCTAATGTTTTTGTGGTGTGTTTATACCCCAAAGACGGCACAAGCTTAGTCCAAAAACTCCAAATGGTAACCCAAAACGCCAGCAATTTAAAGGTGTTTGGGGTGAGTGGGGATTTTGATGATGCGCAAAACGCGCTCAAAAACCTTTTAAAAGACGACGATTTTAACGAAGCCCTAAAAACGCGCCAATTGAAATTAAGCGTGGCTAATTCCGTGAATTTTGGGCGCATCGCTTTTCAAATCGTCTATCATATTTGGGGCTTTTTAGAATTGTATAAAAAAGGGGCGATCAATTCTAAAGAAAAAATCACCCTAGCCATACCCAGCGGTAATTTTGGGAACGCTTTGGGGGCGTTTTATGCGAAAAAAATGGGCTTGAATATCGCTAAAATCAAGGTCGTAACCAACAGCAACGATGTTTTAAGGGAGTTTATAGAGACAGGGCGTTACGATTTAACCCACCGCTCTTTAAAGCAAACTTTCTCGCCGGCTATGGATATTTTAAAAAGCTCTAATGTGGAAAGAGCGCTTTTTAGCCTTTTTGGGTTTGAACGCACGCTGGAATTGATGCAAGCTTTAGAAGAAGAGAAATTTTATGCCTTAAAGCCTAAAGAATTAGCCCTTTTACAGGAGCATTTTTCTTGCGCGAGCTGCTCAGATGAAGCCTGTTTGAAAACAATCCAAGAAGTTTATGCAGAGCACCAATACCTGATTGACCCTCACACCGCCACCGCTTTAAACGCTAGCTTGAAAACCAACGAAAAAACCCTTGTTTCTGCCACCGCCTCTTATGAAAAATTCCCTAGAACCACCCTTTTAGCCCTAAACGAGCAAAAGAAAAACGATAACGACAAAATCGCCCTAGAAACGCTTAAGAACAGCTACAATACCCCGGATAGCCAACGCCTTGATGACTTGTTTGAAAGAGGGATCAAGCACCAAGAAGTTTTAAAACTCAATGAGATCAAATCTTCTATCCTTTTGTGGTTAGAAAGCCTACATTAAATCTTTTTTAAGCCCTTATTCCTAATAAAATCTTAATTTTAAGTCAAACTACACTATAATAAGGAAATTCTAAACGAAAATTAAACTGAATGAAAGGAGTTTGAATGAAAAAAATCATTTTAGTAGCGATAGCCTTACTGATAAGTGGTTGCGCGAGCTATAAGATCACGCCTGAACATGTTACTTCCTATAATAATGGGATTCAAGTGATGACTTCCACGCAAGCCAAATCTAAAGTCCAGTTAGAAATCGCTCAAAGCAAATTGAAAGGTTTGAATGAATCCCCCTTAGTGCTGTATGTAGCGGCACAAGTTATAGAGGGAAATCCTGTGGTGTTTAGCCGTAAAGCCATTTCGGTGTCTATCAACCAAACGAATTTACCGGTCTTAAGCTTGAGACAGGTGATGAAATCCAGTTTTGATTTTGAGGGCATTTTACAAAGCTTTAATATCAGCGTGCCGACCGCCCCTATTGATAATATCAATATGATCACCCCGCCTATGTTTTATTACGGGCAAGGGAGTTTTTTAGCTTATAACGGCATGATGTATGGGGGAATGGGCATGTATGGACCAGGCTTTGGCATGATGATGATGGATGATGTAGAAGAGCAAGAGGTCATGCAAGAAAGCCGCCAAGCTTTAAAAATCCTAGCGATCAATTATCTTAAAAACAACACCCTTAACGTTGAAGGTAAGGCCAGGGGAGGGTTTGTGGTGGTGGATACCAAAAACCTTAAAACCCCGGGCGTGGTGGTGGTTAAAGTCTTTTTAGAAGATGAAATCCACACCTTTAAGATTGATATTTCTAAGATGTGATCATCCCCATTTAATAAAAGCCTTTGGGCCAATCCACCTAAAGGTTTTTTCTCAATTCGGTTAAAAACGATTAAACTTTACCCCATTTTTTAGATTTTATTTTATGGCAAACAAAAAGGAAAATCCAAACGCTCAACCCCCCCCTTTTTTTGCGTTTATTTTTGAGAAGCTAAAAAATCCTGGATATTTTCTTTAGTTCTTTCTACCAAGGTTTTCAAGCTGTCGCTATACGCCCATGCGATATGGGGGGTTAAAAGCAATTTGTTTTGGATCTTTGGGTTCAAAAACGCATGATCTTTTTCAAAAGGCTCTTTCACAAACACATCGCTCGCGTAATACAAATCTTTGGTTTCTAAAATTTCAGCCAGATCCTTTTCATTCACAATGCCCCCACGCCCCACATTGATTAAAATCGCCCCTTCTTTTAGGCTTTGCAATTCTTTGAGAGCGATTAAATCGCGCGTGCTTTCATTTAAGGGAGCATGAATGCTGATAATATCGCTTGTTTTAAGCAATTCCTCTAAACTCAAGCGCTCATACTCTTCTTTTTTATCTTTAGGGGAATAATACACCACCTTTGATTCAAAAGCTTGAGCAAGTTTGGCGACTCTTTTACCGATTGCGCCTAAACCAATAACCCCCCATTGACCCCCTTTAATAAGCCCCATTTTCATACCGCTAATGTGCGTAAAAATATCGCTTTGGCTATATTCCCCGCTTTTGCAATAACGATCGTAATCATTGATCCTCCCCAACAAAGACAACGCGCACGCTAAAGTGTGCTGGGCTACGGATTCTGTAGAATAAGCGCTCACGTTTTTGACTTCTATGCCTAAAGCTTTCGCGCTTTTTATATCCACATTATCCGTGCCTGTAGCGGTGATGCAAATGAGTTTGAGTTTAGGCAATTGGCTTAAAACCTCTTGGGTGATCACGACTTTATTCAATACCATAATTTCAGCTTCAATTGATCGTTCAACGATTTGACTGGGCGAAGTAACCTCATAAAAATCAAAATCCGCCACTTCTTTTAAAACTTCTAGCGCTTTTAACCCTACGCTTTTAGCGTCTAATACCACGCCTTTTTTGAATGTTTTCATCTCTTTACTCCTGGATTTAATTTTAAAATTATATAATTAAACCACAAAATCCTTTTTTAAAAGAAACTAAGCATGCCAAAACCCAAGAAAAACACCCTCCCCTGTAGCTTTTCTGTCAAAATGTCTTATTTCATGCGTTTTCTCATTAAATGGCGCACCCGCTCTTTAAGCCATAAAATGATGACTCTCATTCAAATTTTAAGTATTTTAGCCTTAGCGAGCAAGGCCAGTGAAGATTTAGAAGAGCAGCTCAAAAAAATCAAAGATTACATTTATAGAACCCTAAACGCTAAAATCGCACCTGATGTGTATAACCGAGTGCTTATTTTAGTGAATGAATATTGCGCTAATGAAGAATTGTTTGATAAAGAGAGCGTTAAAATTTCGGATTTACTCATTCAAGACATTCAGCTTTACGCTTTAGTCGATGAAATGCTTAAAGAAGACAAATACCAAGTCCAGCACACCATTTTAAAGGGCATCATCAAGCGCAAATACGATGAAGCCTACTCGCTCAATAGCGAAGATAAAATCCTTTTAGAATACCAAGAACGCTTGCTAGAACCCTCATACGCGTCTTTTTCAAATAAAAAATTCAAATGATTTGAAGGCGTTACTTACCCCACTTTTTAGGCTTTTATTGAAAAAGGGCTTTAAAATGGGCTAAAATTAGGGTTTTATTTGAAAATATAAAGGGATTGAATGGCTTTTAAGGTGGTGCAAATTTGTGGGGGGCTTGGGAATCAAATGTTTCAATACGCTTTCGCTAAAAGTTTGCAAAAACACCTTAATACGCCCGTGCTATTAGATATTACTTTTTTTGATGGGAGCAATAGGAAAATGCAATTAGAACTTTTCCCTATTGATTTGCCCTATGCGAGCGCTAAAGAAATCGCTATAGCTAAAATGCAACACCTCCCCAAGCTAGTAAGAGAGGCGCTCAAATGCATGGGGTTTGATAGGGTGAGTCAAGAAATCGTTTTTGAATACGAGCCTAAATTATTAAAGCCAAGCCGCTTGACTTATTTTTATGGCTATTTCCAAGATCCACGATATTTTGATGCTATATCCTCTTTAATCAAGCAAACCTTCACCCTACCCCCCCCCCCCCGAAAATGGAAATAATAAAAAAAAAGAGGAAGAATACCACCGCAAGCTTGCTTTGATTTTAGCCGCTAAAAACAGCGTGTTTGTGCATATAAGAAGAGGGGATTATGTGGGGATTGGCTGTCAGCTTGGTATTGATTATCAAAAAAAGGCACTTGAGTATATGGCAAAGCGCATGCCAAACATGGAGCTTTTTGTGTTTTGCGAAGACTTAAAATTCACGCAAAATCTTGATCTTGGCTACCCTTTTATGGACATGACCACTAGGGATAAAGACGAAGAAGCGTATTGGGATATGCTGCTCATGCAATCTTGCAAGCATGGCATTATCGCTAATAGCACTTATAGCTGGTGGGCGGCCTATTTGATAAACAATCCAGAAAAAATCATTATTGGCCCCAAACACTGGCTTTTTGGGCATGAAAATATCCTTTGTAAGGAATGGGTGAAAATAGAATCCCATTTTGAGGTGAAATCTCAAAAGTATAACGCTTAAAGCGGCTTAAAAAAAGGGCTTATTGGAAATTCAAATCTTTGATTTTAGATCGTATCTCTTTGTAGCGAGCGTCTAATTCTAATTTTCTGTTCATGGATATTTTGATAAACCCGCTTTCTTTTTCTATGCCGATAAATTTTCTCTTCAAAAGATTAGCCGCAATGCCTGTGGTGGAGCTCCCGCTAAAAGGATCGCCAATGAGGGAATTTTCATCGCTCGCCATTAAAAGCAAGCGCACCAACAAAGCGAGAGGTTTTTGAGTGGGGTGCTTGCCATTTGCTTTTTCCCAAGGAGCGATCGCTGGGAAATTCCACACATCGCGCATTTGTTTATCGTTATTGATCTTTTTTAAAACCTCATAGTTAAAAACATGCTTGTGCTTGTAGCTTTTCCTCGCCCAAATGATTTGCTCAGCCGAATGCGTCAAATAACGGCAGCTGAAATTGGGAGGAGGGTTGGTTTTTTGCCAAGTGATGAGGTTTAAAATCTTAAAATCCAATTTTTGTAAAATACGCCCCAAAGAAAAAAGGTTGTGGTAAGTCCCGCTGATTAAAAGACTTCCTGTGTTTTTTAAAGCCTTTTTGGCGTTGTTGATCCACTGGTAATTAAACTCATCAATATCGTTGATCCCATTTTCTTTATCCCAATCGCCTTTATTGACGCTCACAATCTTACCGCTTTGTATGCTTAAGCCGTCATTAGAAAGGAAATAAGGCGGATCAGCAAAAATCAAATCAAAAGCATTTTCAAATTGGGGCAAGACCTCATTACAATCCCCTTGATAAAGAGTAAAAAGCTCGTCTGCACTTTTAAAAATGGGGCGAGAAAGACAGGGCGCTTTCATTTTTTATTCTGCTTTAATGCCTTTATCTTTAATGTGTTCTTGCATTGCTTCATCATCAAGTACTGGATCAAAAAAATCCTCCATATCCACTGCCATATCAGGTCCTGTTTTAATTTGCTTGTTAATTTTTTCCATAAAAGGCTTAAAATCCTCCGAACTTTGTTCTACAAGCATGTTAAGTGTAGGTATATCAATCTCCCTTTCTTTAGCTGGCAACAAGATTTTGGAGTTTGAAATCTCAGATTCTAGCTTGATCACCCCTATACCAAAGCTTTGGTTGAGTCGTTTTAATTCATCCAAAACTTTATCTTTATCTTTATCTTTAATCCCAAAAACCACCAAATACCCCTCATTAGCCCAAGTAGAATTGCTCACCGCTTGAAAATAGCTTTCTTTTAAATTGGAAAGACTAAGCTCTTTTTTAAGCTCAAAGAAAAAAAGCTTGTGTCTTTTTTGACCGGTATGGTGTAAAAATTTCAAAGTTTCTTCTTCATATCCATTATAGGGAAAATATTTATTATAGGGAAAATATTTATTATAGGGAAAATACACGCCCACGATGTCAGGATAATTCCATTTGTTTTGCCCCCCTTCGCCTTTTTTACATTCTTCATGGCGGATGGTTTTGCATAAGAGCTTGAAATTTGGATCTTCATCAAGGAATTTCACAAGCAGTGGGTGTAAAACCCTTTCATGAAAAGAGTTTTTTTGTTTTTTGGCTGTGCCTGAACACTCGCTCTGTCCATCATCTTCTTCTTTGGAATCTGGGGTTTCTTGTGGGGGAAATTCTCTTTCACGAGATTTGAGCCAATAGTAATAGGTTCCTTTTTCTTTGCGTGCAACATAAAATTGCTTCTTGTCTTTACCAAGATCACTTCCAATTGTGGACCAAGGTGTTTTTCCTATACTTGGGCGTTCTTTATCCAATCCCATTTCACAAGCTTTCTCCCAAATTTCTTTAACGCTCAAAGGCTTCCCTGCTTGTTCTAAAACTTTTTTACCTAATTCTATGTAAGTCATGTTCTTTCTTTTTTATGATTATAAGCAGAAACGATTATACTCAAAATGTTTGAAAATACCGCAACCCTTATAGGGTTTAGGCTGGGTGTCTCTCTTCACCCAACCTAAAATTTGTATTTGTAAAATCTATAAAAGGAGTGTCGTAAAAGGAATGCTTAGAAACTATGGTGTCTCGTTAATACATTCTAAACAAAAAGTTTTTAAAGGCAAAAAGGCTGGCGGACAGGGAGGGATTCGAACCCTCGGTAACCTTGACGGCTACGCATCCTTAGCAGGGATGTGGTTTCAGCCAACTCACCCACCTGTCCTCATTCACAAAGTAGAATTATAGTAAAAATAAGTTAAAATAAACCTTAAACTTTAATGGTTTCTAAACAAAACTAAGGGCTTTTATATTACAATTTTAAATTATGGATTAATAAAACTTAAAGGATAACACCATGCAATACGCGCTATTATTTCCAGGGCAAGGCTCGCAATGTATAGGAATGGGAAAATCATTCTATGAAAGCCACACCCTAGCTAAAGAATTGTTTGAAAGGGCTTCTAACGCGCTTAAAGTGGATATGAAAAAAACGCTTTTTGAAGAAAACGAGCTTTTAAAAGAGAGCGCTTACACCCAGCCTGCCATTTATTTAGTGAGCTATATCGCTTATCAGTTACTCAACAAGCAAGCAAATGGGGGGTTAAAACCCGTTTTCGCTTTAGGGCATTCGCTCGGCGAAGTGAGCGCGGTGTCTTTGAGCGGGGCGTTAGATTTTGAAAAAGCCCTTAAACTCACGCACCAAAGAGGCAAAATGATGCAAGAAGCGTGCGCGAATAAAGACGCTTCTATGATGGTCGTTTTGGGCGTTTCTGAAGAAAGTCTTTTAAGCTTGTGTCAAAGAACCAAAAACGTGTGGTGCGCCAATTTTAATGGTGGCATGCAAGTGGTTTTAGCCGGGGTTAAAGACGATCTGAAAGCCCTAGAGCCGACATTAAAGGAAATGGGGGCTAAAAGAGTGGTTTTTTTAGAAATGAGCGTGGCGAGCCATTGCCCTTTTTTAGAGCCTATGATTTTTAAATTCCAGGAATTGCTAGAAAAAAGCCTGAAAGATAAATTCCATTTTGAAATCATCTCCAATGCGACTAATGAAGCGTATCACAACAAAGCAAAAGCCGTTGAATTGTTGAGCTTGCAACTCACTCAACCGGTGCGTTATCAAGACTGCGTGAAATCCAATAATGACCGAGTGGATGTCTTTTTTGAATTAGGCTGTGGGAGTGTGTTAAAGGGGCTTAACAAGCGCTTAAGCAACAAACCCACCATAAGCGTGGGGGATAATAAAGGGCTTGATGAAGCCATTGAATTTTTAGAAGAATACGTGTGATGGGGAGAAAATGGTGCAAAAAATTGGCATTTTAGGGGCGATGAGAGAAGAAATAACCCCTATTTTAGAATTGTTTGGCGTGGGTTTTGAAGAGATCCCTTTAGGGGGGAATGTTTTCCATAAAGGCGTTTATCATAACAAGGAAATCATTGTCGCTTATAGCAAAATTGGCAAGGTGCATTCCACTCTAACCACAACGAGCATGATTTTAGCGTTTGGCGTTCAAAAGGTGCTTTTTAGCGGGGTGGCTGGAAGCTTAGTTAAAGATTTAAAAATCAATGATTTGTTAGTGGCTACTCAATTAGTCCAGCATGATGTGGATTTGAGCGCGTTTGATCACCCTTTAGGGTTCATCCCCGAAAGCACGATTTTTATTGAAACGAGCGAAAGTTTAAACGCTTTAGCTAAAAAAGTCGCTAATGAGCAACATATCGCGCTCAAAGAAGGCGTCATCGCATCAGGCGATCAGTTTGTGCATAGCAAAGAAAGGAAAGAATTTTTAGTTAGCGAGTTTAAAGCGAGCGCGGTGGAAATGGAGGGGGCGAGCGTGGCGTTTGTGTGCCAAAAATTTGGCGTGCCATGCTGCGTGCTAAGGAGCATTAGCGATAACGCTGATGAGGAAGCTAACATGAGCTTTGATGAATTTTTAGAAAAAAGCGCTCACACTTCAGCGAAATTTTTAAAAAGCATGGTGGATGAGCTTTAGGGTTTGTTTTTATAAAGTGGTGGAATGTAAAAAAGCTTTTTAGTATTTTTTACATTTTGTGATGAATATTTAATAAAGTGGGGAAAAATTCCAATAATATAATTAGAATTTAAGCTATTTTTTAGTAAAATAACAAAGGAATAGGTGTATCTTATCTTATCTTATGGACCTAGCTTGCAAAAAGCATGGGTTCTTATTTTATGGAGTGTCCAATGAAAAAGAAAGCTAACGAAGAAAAAGCCCCCAAAAGAGCTAAACAGGAAGCCAAAACAGAAGCCACACAGGAAAATAAAGCTAAAGAAAATAATAAGGAAAACAAAAACAATAAAGCCAAAGAGAGCAAAATTAAAGAAAATAAAACTAAAGAAAGCAAAGTCAAAGAAGCTAAAGCAAAAGAGCCTGTTCCTGTTAAAAAGCTTAGTTTTAATGAAGCGTTAGAAGAATTGTTCGCTAATTCCTTAAGCGATTGCGTTTCTTATGAGTCCATCATTCAAATCAGCACAAAAGTCCCCACTCTAGCCCAAGTCAAAAAAATCAAAGAATTGTGCCAAAAATACCAAAAGAAATTGGTCAGCTCTTCAGAATACGCTAAAAAACTCAATGCGATTGATAAGATTAAAAAAACTAAAGAAAAGCAAAAAGTTTTAGATGAAGAATTAGAAGATGGCTATGACTTTTTGAAAGAAAAGGATTTTTTAGAGTGGAGCAGGAGCGATAGCCCGGTGCGCATGTATTTGCGTGAGATGGGGGATATAAAACTTTTAAGCAAAGATGAAGAGATTGAATTGAGCAAGCAAATCCGCTTGGGCGAAGACATTATTTTAGACGCGATTTGCTCGGTGCCGTATTTGATTGATTTTATCTATGCGTATAAAGACGCTTTAATCAATCGTGAAAGAAGAGTCAAAGAGCTTTTCAGGAGCTTTGATGATGAAGATGAAAATAGCGTGAGCGATCCTAAAAAAGATGATGACAGCGAAGAATACGAAGAAAACAAAGAAAGGAAAAAAGTCGTTTCTGAAAAAGACAAGAAGCGTGTTGAAAAGGTCCAAGAGAGTTTTAAAGCCCTAGACAAGGCTAAAAAAGAATGGCTTAAAGCCCTTGAAGCCCCCATAGATGAAAAAGAAGACGAATTGGTGCGTTCATTGACCCTAGCTTACAAACGCCAAACGCTCAAAGACAGACTCTATGATTTAGAGCCTACCAGCAAACTGATTAATGAATTAGTCAAAACGATGGAGACCACTTTAAAGAGTGGCGATGGGTTTGAAAAAGAGTTGAAACGCTTGGAATACAAACTGCCCTTATTCAATGACACTCTCATCGCTAACCATAAAAAAATCCTTGCCAATATCACTAACATGACTAAAGAAGACATTATCGCTCAAGTGCCAGAAGCGACTATGGTGAGCGTGTATATGGATCTCAAAAAGCTTTTTTTGACTAAAGAGGCGAGTGAAGAAGGCTTTGATTTAGACCCTAACAAGCTAAAAGAAATTTTAGAGCAAATCAAAAGAGGGAAATTGATTTCCGATCGCGCTAAAAACAAAATGGCTAAATCCAATTTAAGGTTGGTAGTGAGCATCGCTAAACGATTCACCAGCAGAGGCTTACCCTTCTTGGATTTGATTCAAGAGGGTAATATTGGCTTGATGAAGGCGGTGGATAAGTTTGAGCATGAAAAGGGCTTCAAGTTTTCTACCTATGCGACCTGGTGGATCAAACAAGCTATCAGCAGAGCCATAGCCGATCAAGCCCGCACTATCCGCATCCCCATTCACATGATTGACACCATCAATCGCATCAATAAAGTCATGCGCAAACACATTCAAGAAACCGGCAAAGAGCCTGATTTAGAAGTGGTGGCTGAAGAAGTGGGGCTTTCGTTAGATAAAGTGAAGAATGTGATTAAGATTACTAAAGAGCCTATCAGTTTGGAAACCCCAGTCGGCAATGATGATGACGGCAAATTTGGGGATTTCGTGGAAGATAAAAATATCGTTAGCTCCATTGATCACATCATGCGAGAAGATTTAAAAGCGCAAATTGAAAGCGTTTTGGATCAGTTGAATGAGCGAGAAAAAGCGGTGATCCGCATGCGTTTTGGGCTTTTAGACGATGAAAGCGATCGAACTTTAGAAG
>NZ_JAALNT010000016.1:0-38435 GCF_017594925.1 Helicobacter pylori | reverse complement strand
CGCGTTAGGGATGCTAGAGAGCGCGGTGGTGATGCTGTTATAGGTGTTGCCCAATTCATTGTATCGGGATTTGAAATTCACTAGAGTGTCAGCGATGTTTTCGGCTTGCTGTATTTGCTGCTCTTGAGTGCCAAAGTGAGCGATGCTGTTTTCTAAATTCGTTATCGTTTGTTCCACATAGGCGCAACCAGAAGCGAAAGTTTGAGTGGTCACTGTGCCTGGAGCTGAACCTTGTGTGCCACCAGTGCCAGCTGTTGATTTGTTGTTGCATGTGGCTAAAAAACTTGTAACAAAATTTTTAAAAGTCCCGACAAGATTGTTAGGGTTGATAGTGTTCCCCACTTGATGGGCCAAATCAAGCATTTTGGCTTGCGCGCTAGCGTTAGCGAGCATGCCTTGCGCAAAGCTAGCGTCTGTGAAAGGGTTGAAAGGCTTGCCTCCACTGCCTCCCACTTGATCTGATTGCGAGTTGGCATTAATGACGCTCGTTTGATTAACAAGCTCTTGCGCGTCCGTGATCATCTTTTGGATCGCGCTGATTTCATCTTTAAAAACGCACAAACCCCCTGAAGTCGGGTTCATCTGTGGGCCACCACTTTTATTAGTTACTGTAAACCATGGGCATGCGCTGTTGATGGTGTTGATGAGCGTGCTGGCTTGCGCTAAGAGCGCTTGAGCGCTATCAGGCACTCCGCTTAATGCGTTGGTGATTTCGGTGTAGGAGACATGTGATGTGTTATCACTAGCTTTGCTATCAACCACTTTTGAACTGATCGTGGTGGTCACTTGTTTGCCGTCTATGGTTTGGGTTTTGGTTATGCTTCCGCCGTGTTGATTACTTACACCTGTGGCTTCTTTCGAGCAGTTATTATTCCCTTTCCCTGAGCATGTGTAGGTGTAGGTTACACTGACTGTTCCGTTATTTTCTTTGAGCGCGGGCAAGCCTTTTTTTAACGCCGTTTGGAGGATCTGATAGGCTTCGTTAAGCTTTTTCATGTTCTCAATACTCATAGGCGCTAGGACTCCAGGCTGATACCCGTTGAGAGAGCAAGTGATGGAAGTGGATCGATACCCTGGCTCGTTGTTGAAGATGGTTGTTGAAGAAGTGCTTTCTTGATCACCATTACCCCCGCATTGCGTAGCATAGCCCAAGACATTCCAAAACCCTACCGCCGCATTGATCGCTAAAAGCACGGCTTGATACGCCGGGGAGTTGGCTTTATCGCCGATCAAATTCTTCGCGCTCGCGCCCAAATTTTCCCGCACCGCATTGATCGCACTCGGATCAGCGGATAATTTGATCAGGGTGTTTAGGGTGCTGTATCGGGTCAAAAGGTTGTTCAAATTTTCATAACGATCTGAAAGATCTTGAATGCCTTTGGTGTTTGTTACCATTTGAGCGGCTTCACCGATTTGATAGCCTACGCTTGTGTAAAAGCCGTCGTCTTCAGCGTGGAGCAAAAATGAGAGAGAGAGAGAGAGTAAAAGGGTTTTTTTCATCATATTCTCCTTTTTTGAAATGAGTGTTTTAATGTATTAAACATGGGGCGTATTATAGCATGAAAGCGTTTTTTTTTTGTAATTTTGAAAAAATTGTGTCATTTTTTTGATTTTGGTGCTTTTTGTTTCGTTTGGTGGTGGTGAAATCTATGGTTAGGCTTTTTTCTTAAGTTGGTGTCTTAAGGGAAATTCATTTTCTTAATTTGAAACTCATTTTCTTAAGGGGATAGGGGGTATTTAATTAAGATTGGTTGCGGAGAATGGATTTGAACCACTGACCTTTGGGTTATGAGCCCAACGAGCTACCGGACTGCTCTACTCCGCGACACGCTAATAAAGGAAAAAAATGGCTGGGGTGCAAGGATTCGAACCTCGGAATGCCAGGACCAAAACCTGGTGCCTTACCGCTTGGCGACACCCCAACAAAATAAAAGAAGCATTATACAAAAGCTTTTTAAAAAAGTCAAGCTAAAACGCTATAATTTTATTATGGAAAACAATTTTGACCCTCTCATTTATAAACGCTATTTGAAAAAGAAAGAAACCTTTTTGCTGTTTAAAAAAATCGCTCAAACCTCTGCGTTTAAAAATCTAAAGCTCCAGCTCAAGCGAAGAGAGGTGATCAATCGTTATGTGGCTGGAATTTTAGGGGATTTAAAGAAAGGGTTTAGATACGCTAAAATGGAACACCAAATCCTAAAAATCTATTTCACGCACCCTAGCTATTTGAAAGCCTTTAAGATAGAAGAAGATTATTACACCAACCGCCTGAAAGCCCATTTAAAAGAAACGCAAAAAACCCTAAAAGCTTTAAATTACCCTTTTGATTTTAAAACTATCCAAGCGAGTATTAGGAAAAGGGCGTATCAAAAACCAGTTGTTAAAAAAGAAAAACCCCCTAAAAAACCGGTTAGCGTGGATGTCAATTGCGAAGGTTTGAGCGATTTCACTAAAAAGCAATTTCTAAAGCTCAAACGCGCTTGTAACGATAATACGCCGCGCACGCCCCCTTGAGAGCTGACCATGCAACTGCCGATCGGGTTTTGCGGGGTGCAAGTTGTGGCGAATAGTGAGCAGTCTAGGGGCTTAGAGCAATTTTTAAAGCTCAAACGCGCTTGTAACGATAATACGCCGCGCACGCCCCCTCAGAGCTGACCATGCAACTGCCGATCGGGTTTTGCGGGGTGCAAGTTGTGGCGAATAACGAGCAGTCTAGGGGTTTAGCGATGCCTTTTAAAATTTCCCCGCACTTGCATGCTTTGTTTTCTTTGGAGGTTTTGTGGCTTAAATATTCTTTAAAGACTTTTTCAGCGTCATAAGAGGCGAACGCTTCTTTGAGTTTGAGGGCGGAATGTTTGATATTCCCCAAACCTCTCCATTCAAAATTTTCTCTCACTTCCATGCAAGCATTGACCAACTCTTGCGCTTTTGTATTCCCCTCAAAGCTCACCGCTCTTTTGTATTGGATTTCTAGCTTGGCTTCTTTGTTTAGGGCTTGTTTAAGAAGCATCAGCACGCTTTCTAATATATCCACCGGCTCAAAACCGCTCACGATAATAGGGAGCTTAAAGCGATCCACTAAAGGAGTATAGATTTGAGCGCCGCTGATCACGCTCACATGGCTAGGGGCTAAAAGGGCGTTGATCTGGCATGCTTTATCTTGTAAAATCGCGCTCACGCTCGGAGGCACTAAAATGTGGTTGATATGGAAAAAAAGATTTTTTAATTTTTCTTTTTTGGCGCTCAGTAAAACGCTCGCGCTCATCGGCGTGGTGGTTTCAAAACCGATCGCAATATAAATGACTTTTTTATGCGGGTTTTCTTTAGCGATCTCTAAAGCTTGCATGGGCGAATACAAAAAGCGCGCATCCAGCCCCTTTTCTCTGGCTTGTATCAAACTCCCATAGCTCCCGGGGACTTTCATCATATCCCCTAAACTCAAAACAATGCTATCTTTCATACTAGCGAGTTCATAAGCTTCATCAAGGCGCGCTCTTGGCATCACGCACACCGGACACCCCGGCCCATGCACAAACTCTAAATTTTTAGGCATCAAGTCTAAAAGCCCGTATTTCATGAGAGAATGCGTATGCCCTCCGCACACTTCCATGATGACTAATTTTTTTGTGAGTTTAAAAGCGAGTTTTTTGATTGCATTAGAGAGTGCTAAAATAATTTGCTTGTCTCTAAAGGGTGAAATGAGGTGATCAACGCTCATTGTTTTTATTGCGTTTCGTTCATTTTGGCGATCATTTCTTGGTAAAGCTCAATGGACTCTAGGGCTTCTTTTTCATCAATCTTACTCATCACATAGCCGATGTGTAACAGCACGTAATCGCCCACTTTAACAGACTCGCCCATTAAATCCAAGCTCGCCTCTCTTTGAACGCCCAAAGTCTCCAAGAGCGCCACATTATCGTTAATGGCTATGACTTTAGAGGGGATCGCTAAACACATTAAAACGAATGCGTGGATTGGTAATTTTCACGCTTTTTTTCTAAAAGGAAGTTTTTAAAATCTTCCAAGCTTTTAGGGTCTTTGGAGCTCATTAAAAAAATAGGCGCTTCAGGCTTTAATTTTTGCATGTCTTCTTTGACTTGAGAAACCCTAAAATTAAACACTTCAATCATATCCGCTTTACTGATAATCACCGCGTCCGCGCACATGAACATGGTAGGGTATTTTAGCACCTTATCATCGCCCTCTGGGACAGAGAGTAAAACGATATTCATCGCCGCCCCTAGATTATAGCTTGAGGGGCAAACCAGATTCCCCACGTTTTCAATGATTAAAAAATCGCTTTTTTCTAACGCTCCCTCATCTTTTAATAAATCAAACGCCCCCTCAATCATGCTCGCTTCCAAATGGCACGCTTCACCGGTGGTGATTTGGTGTGCGCTCACGCCTTTTTTACGCAATCTGTCCGCATCTCTATTGGTTTGCAAATCGCCCTCCACCACGCAAAACTTAAAGTCTTTAAAATCCGCTAGATTTTCTAGCATCGTGGTTTTACCGCTGCCGGGAGAACTCATGAAATTCAACACATACAGCCCTTCTTTTAAATAGCGCTCTTTCATTTCAGCGGCTTTAATGTCGTTCTTGCTCAAAATCTTTTCCACGATTTTGACATCTTTTTTACTCAAATTAGGGTTATTTTGTAAAGATTCTTTTCGTTGTTCGCTCATGCTTTTCCTTTCTTTTAAAATTTTCGTATCGTAGCGCGCTTAATTAAACGACTATGATTTAACAACTTCTTTTATCTTCTTGGCTCATCTTTTTAGATCAAAAACATGCTTTACCCTAACCCCTTATCGTCGCTGTCGTTTTTATCTTTTAACACTAATTTAATGATCCTCCATATGATGATTAATAAAATGATGGTTAAAAGCAAATACCAAACATTGATAAAAACGGCTTTCATCATTTGATTTTCCTTATTTTTTACTCAAAGACAATCTGATAACGCTATTTTCTAAAGCGTCCAAACGATGCGAAACTTGGGCTTCTAGGCTGATTAACGCCCCCTTTGGCATTTCTATTTTTTCATCTCCCACTTCAAAAACGATTTTACCCTCTAAAACCTGCACGCTGATAGCTCCCGGGGCCTTGTGCTTGTCCATGACAGCTCCTTTAGGCATGCAAATACGGATTTCCTTATTGGAAGAATTTTCACTCAACGCTTCAATGTGGAGCTTTTCAAAACAAACGCCCTCTAAAAAATTAACCACTTCCATCAAAAACTCCTAGTGTGATATTTTCTTAATTTAGAACTTAATTTAAGAAAGCTGATTTTTTACCCAAAAATTTCTTATAGATTTCTTAAACAATTCTTCATTCTGTTTTTTCCAAAACCTTTTTGGCTTGCAAAGCGATTTCTAGCTCTTCATCAGTGGGGATTCGTAAAATTTGGACTTTAGTATTAGGCTGGCTTAAATTCACCAACCCGTTGCCCGGATTATCATTAGTGGGCTTACATAAAGCGATCCCTAAATTTTCCAACCGCTCGCACACGCTCTCTCTTAAAGCCGAGTAGTTTTCCCCTAATCCCCCTGTAAAAATGATCGCATCTACTTTTTTTAAGACCACCATGTAAGCCCCAATATACTTTTTAATGCGATAAGCGCACATTTCAAAAGCGAGCTTGGCTTCTTTATCGCCTTTTTCTTTTCTGGCTTCTATGTTTCTCATTATCCCCACAAATGCCCTTCAGCCCGCTTTCATAATTTAAAATCTTCATCACTTCTTCTAAGCTCTTATCAGCACATTGTGCGATGTATTCTACCACAGTGGGGTCAATATCCCCACACCTTGTGCCCATAATCAAGCCCTCTAAAGGGGTTAGCCCCATAGAAGTGTCCACGCTTTTACCCTTTTGAATGGCGGCTGCGCTTGAGCCGTTCCCTAAATGCAAACTGATAGCGTTAAATTCCTCATAAGCGATATTCAAAAACTTCGCCGCTTCTTTAGCCACATAATGGTGTGAAGTCCCATGGAAACCATAGTGCCGGATTTGATACTTTTCATACAATTCATAAGGTAACGCATATATGTAAGCGTAACTGGGCATAGTGGCATGGAATGCGGTGTCAAAAACAGCGATTTGAGGGATATGGGGGTGCGCTTTTTGAACGAACTCAATACCGGCCAAATTCGCCGGGTTGTGTAAGGGGGCTAAAATAGAAAGCTTGCCAATTTCTTGCATGACTTTTTCATTGACTAAGACTGGGGCATGGAATTTATCCCCCCCTTGAACCACACGATGCCCTATAGCGTCAATTTGATTGAAATCTTTGATAATGCCCATTTTCGTTAAATTCTCACGAATCATTAAAAGCCCGATCGCATGATCTTTAATCACAAGCTTTTCTTTTAATTCTTGATCGTTATGGTGCAAATGCGATTTGATTTTCAACTGCCCTATTTCTTCGCCGATTTTTTCGGCTAAACCGCTCGCTAAGGGCTTGTTTTCTTTCATGTCAAACAACTTAAACTTAATAGACGAACTGCCCAGATTCAACACTAAAATTTCCATCATTTCTCCTATCAATAATCTTGCACTTGAAGGGCGCTAATCAAAACGGTGTTAACAATATCTTCCACTAAAGCGCCCCTACTCAAATCGTTAATGGGCTTATTCAAACCTTGTAAAATGGGCCCTATCGCCACGGCTTTAGCGCTCCGTTGCACCGCTTTATAAGCGATGTTCCCAGCGTTTAAATCCGGGAAAATAAAAACGCTAGCTTGCCCGGCCACTTGGCTGTTAGGCCTTTTTTTCTTCGCTACGCCTTTATCTATGGAAGCGTCAAATTGTAAAGGGCCATCAATTTCTAATTGGGGATCTAACTTTTGCGCGATTGTTAGGGCTTCGTTGATTTTATCCACCATTTCGCCTTGAGCGGAATCGCCTGTCGCATAAGAGAGTAGGGCCACTTTAGGCGCAATATTGAATTGCTTAGCGGTTTGCGCAGAAGTGGTAGCGATCTCGGCTAATTCTTTAGGGCTAGGGTTAGGGATAATCGCGCAATCCCCAAAGACGAACACTTGAGTGTCCAAACACATTAAAAACACGCTTGAAACCAAGCTCACGCCGGGCTTAGTTTTAATGATTTGTAAAGCGGGTCTAATGGTCTCAGCTGTGATTGACCCCAGAAACCATGGCATGCGCGTAGCCTAAATGCACGAGCATGGTCGCAAAATAAGTTTTATCCAACGCTAATTGCTCGGCTTCTTGCTCACTCAATCCCTTTGATTTTCGCAATTCATACAAGCTTTTAGCGAATTCTTCTTTGTAGCTAGAAGTGTTGGGATCAATGATTTCTGCATTTTCTAAATTCAAGTTCAAATTTTTCGAATTAATGGCTTCTTTATCGCCTAATAAAATCAATCCCACCGCACCCATAGCGTTCAAACGATGCGCGGCTTTCAAAATCCTTTTATCTTCGCTCTCGGGTAAAACGACTTTTTTAATCTGTTTTTTAGCCTTTTTTTCCAAACTCCTTTGAAAGGCTAAAGGGGTAATAATCTTGCTTTTTGTTTGCAACACGCTTTCTATCAGATCCGCTTCTAATTCGCATTGTTGCTTGCAAAGAGACGCGCTCAAAAAATGTGGTTTTTCAAGCATCTCACCCGCAAATAACCCTATAGCGAAAGGGGCTTCTTTTTTGAGAATATGAGAGCGCATGGCTTTCAAAGATTCCAAACTCGTTTGTGCGACAGCCACCACAGGAGCGTTTAAATGCTTGGCTAAAATGGTGTTTAAATCTAAAAGAGCGTTTAAGAAAAACTTCGGCGCATACCCTAAATTAATGACAAAATCATGCGTGGATTGTAATTCATCATAGCGTTTGAGAATCGTTTCAAATAGTAACTCTTCTTGAGCGGTGCTCACAAGCTCTAAAGCCTTTTGTTTGTCTATGGCGCTATGAACCTCTAAAGAGCTTAGACCCTCGCACTCCCCCAAGCTCTCGTACTCCCCATTAATGGGTGAAAACAAGGCGATTTTTTGATAGCGTGGTTTTAGCGTTTTTAAAAGACTCTTACAAGCAACCCCTAAAACTTCGGTATCCTCTGGGTAAATCCATAAACTTTGCATGCCAATCTCCCTAAAATCATCGTTTTTTATTTAATTGTAGCAAAATTTAATTAAACCTAAACGAGATTTTGTAAAATGCTTTTAGCATTTTTTACCACACAATGATAAAAGAGCTTAGCGCTAGTCAAGCGGTAGCTGATTAAAAAAACAGAGTTAAGGAACTCTTTTTGCTTGACTCCCACCATGTAAAATAAAAGAGTTGTTTTAAAGGATAGTCATGCCATCTCCTATTAATCCCATTCACACCAACGCAAACGCTTTAAACAGCGGGGCGAAAAATGAAGTTAAAGACGCCAAAAACGCCCCTAAAAGTGCATCAAAGGATTTCAGTAAGATCTTAAACCAAAAGATCTCTAAAGACAAAACCGCCTCTAAAGAAAATCCTAACGCTTTAAAAGCCACGCCCAAAGACGCTAAAAAAGACGCTAAAGCGCTTGAAAAAACCCCTACCCCAAACCACCAACACGCTCAAAACCTCGCCAAAAACCAACAAGCCCCTACCCTAAAAGATTGGCTCAACCACCCAAAAACCCACCCAACAGCCGAACATGAGGCTCAACATGAAACCCATGAGGCTTTTGAGACTGACCCCAAAAACCCTAACGAAACTTTAAACAAGAATGAAAAAAAGCCTAACGAAGTTGCTTCTAACGCTCATCAAACAAACTTGCCTAATAAAAACCTTATAACCCCCACTAACCGCACTAACAACGCTAACAAAACCCCCACCACCCCAACCCATAACGCCAAAGAGCCAAAAACCCTTAAAGACATCCAAACGCTCAGCCAAAAACATGACCTAAACGCTAGCAACATTCAAGCGACCACAACTCCAGAAAATAAAACCCCCTTAAATGCAAGCGATCATCTTGCTTTAAAAACAACGCAAACGCCCACTAACCACACCCTTGCAAAGAACGACGCTAAAAACACCGCCAACCTTTCTAGCGTTTTGCAATCCTTAGAAAAAAAAGAACCGCCAAATAAAGAACACGCAAACCCCCCAAATAACGAAAAAAAAACGCCCCCTTTAAAGGAAGCTTTACAAATGAACGCTATTAAAAGGGATAAAACGCTTTCTAAAAAAAAGTCAGAAAAAACCCCTACCAAAGCCCAAACTACAGCCCCAAGCATAGCGCCAGAGAATGCCCCTAAAATCCCCTTTAAAACGCCCCCTTTAATGCCTTTAATAGGAGCTAACCCCCCTAACGATAATATTCCAACGCCATTAGAAAAAGAAGAAAAAACTCAAGAAATAAGCGACAATAAAGAAAAAACTAAAGAAACTAATAACAGCGCTCAAAATGTGCAAAACACCCAAGCTAGCGATAAGACAAGCGAGAATAAAAGCGTTACCCCTAAAGAGACGATCAAGCATTTCGCCCAACAATTAAAGCAAGAAATCCAAGAATACAAACCCCCCATGAGCAGGATCTCTATGGATTTATTCCCTAAGGAATTGGGCAAGGTTGAAGTGATTATTCAAAAAGTGGGTAAAAACCTTAAAGTGAGCGTGATTTCTCATAACAACAGCTTGCAAACCTTTTTGGATAACCAACAAGATCTTAAAAACAGCCTGAACGCTTTAGGTTTTGAAGGGGTGGATTTGAGCTTTTCGCAAGATTCTTCTAAAGAGCAACCCAAAGAGCAACTAAGAGAGCCATTTAAAGAGCAGGAATCAACCCCCTTAAAAGAAAACGCCCTAAAAAGCTACCAAGAGAATACGGATAATGAACACAAAGAAACGAGCATGCAAATCACTCTTTATGCGTGATTTTAAGCGAGTTTGCTCTATAATAAGACATCTTTAATAAGGAAGAGATCATGGCCATTGATTTAGCAGAAGTTACAGGAGCTAAAGCCGCGCAAGAAAGGAAAAAAGAGCAGCCCGCCATCGCTAATGGGTTGGATAAAAACGCTTTCATGAAACTCTTTTTAGAGCAATTGAAAAATCAAGACCCCACCGCTCCTATGGAAACGGATAAAATCATCACCCAAACCGCGCAGCTCACGCAAGTGGAAATGCAAGAAGAAAACAAAAAAACCATGCAAGAAGTCGCCAGTGCGATGAAATCCAATAAAGAAACTAACGAATCTTTAAAAGACTTTCAAGGCGCTTTAAAAGACACCATGGAAAACTTGAATAAAGGCATGGACGATAGCTTGAAAGCGAATAACGCTTTAAGGGAAGTAAGTGCGCTTAATTCTGTGAGCATGATAGGCAAAATCGCTGAAACCGATGTGAGCGGGGCGAATTTTGACGGCAACAACAAGCTTTCTTTTTCGCTCTTTTTTGATGAAAAAATTGACGCTTCTAAAGGAGTGCCAGCGATTCAAATCTTAAATGAAAACAATGAATTAGTCAAAACGATTTCTTTAAAAGATTATAACGGGCAAAAGGGGTATATCAATTTTGAATGGGACGGCACAAACGAAAAGGGCGAAAAAGTCCCTAAAGGCAATTACAAAATCAAGGCTGAATACAATTTAGACTCTCAAAGCAAGCAGTATTTGCAAACGCGCATTGGTAGGGGCGAAGTGGAGAGCGTGATTTTTGATAAAGGCAAACCCATGTTAAGAATGGGCGAAATGATTTTACCCATAGACAGCGCGATAGAGTTTTATCAACCGGATCAAAAACCGCTTGATCAAAAACTCTCGGATCAGAAGCCTCAAAAACTCTCTGAGCAAAAACCGCTTGATCAAAAAATCTCGGATCAAAAACTGCTTGAACTCTCTGAACAGAAACCATTTGATCAAAAGCCTCAAAAACTCTCTGAACAAAAACCGATTGATCAAAAACTCTCGGATCAAAAACCACTTGATCAGAAACCCCAAACCCCCCCTAAAGAGACAGCATGAACGACACCTTATTAAACGCTTATAGCGGGATTAAGACCCACCAGTTTGGCATTGACAGCCTTTCCAATAATATCGCCAATGTCAATACCTTAGGCTATCGCTCCAATGATCCGGAGTTTAAGACCTTGTTTTCTTCGCATTTAGACGCTTTGAACGCCAAATCCGTTGTGGCTAACGACCGAAATTACGGCGTTACAGGCTCAGGCAATGTCCTTTCTAATAAAGATGGGGAATACATGCCTAGTGAGGGGGAATTTCATATGGCGTATCAAGGCAAGGGCTGGTTTGTGATAGGACCCAATAAAAATGGGGAAATGACTATTAATAAAGACGGCTTTAGCAAAAAACAGGATAATTTTCTCACGCGCGCCGGCAATTTCGCACGAGACGCTGATGGCTATTTAGTAACCCCTGAGGGCTATTATGTCTATGGCATTGATTTGAAAAAAATCAAAGACGGCACGCTCAATTCCACCGCCAGAGATGAAGACATTGAAAAATTGCATGGCAACACCCTTTCGCCCTTACAAATCCCCCAAGATTTGACTTACCAGCCCGTGCTTAGCACGAAAGTGGGTATTAGCGTGAATTTAAACCCTAAAGATCATTTAAAAGGCGTGCAAGATTTTTTCTTAAACGATAAGGGCGAAATCATTAAAGAGCGTTTTTTAAACCAGGACATTAACGCTTTAGCGAATAACGATAACGAGCCCATAGACGCGATCACGAATCGCAAATTGAATGTGAGTATCCAAAAAGAAGATGGCAAAAAAGAGGATTTTGTTTTCACTTATGGGGACGCTGAAAAAGGCGAAAACCAATTCAAAACCTTAGGCGATTTGCAAAAACTCCTTAAAGAAAAAACCGGGCTAGACCTAAACCTCATCAAAAGCGAAAAAGACGCCAAAAGCCCCCCCCTTTTATTAGAGATCGCTAATCCTAGCGAAACGCCTATCACTTTTAGCTTGAGTGGGGGCATTGCGGATAAATTGGGCTTGAACGCGGACGGAATGGAATTGAAAAAGGGCATTAGCAGGGATTCAGTAGCGATTAGAATCCCTTATTACAGCACAGAAGTGGATATTTATGACAAAGCCGGGGATAAATACTTGCTCCAAAGCGAATATTACATGACCAATTCCAACGATCCCACGTCAAGCCCCACGAGTAAAAGGAAAAACCAAACTTGGGAAGTGAAAAGCTACATCGTAGATCCCAAAAACAAAACCCCTATCAATGATCCTACTTGGGAAATTGTCGGCTTTGATTCAGCCACGCATAAAATGAAATCCGCTCCCATGACTTTGGATTTTAAAGGCAATAAGCTCACCTATTCACTAGATAAGAGCGAAAACCATGATTCTAGCGATTTGTCTTATCAAGACTCTAAACTTTTAGAAGCGAGTCAAGACGGCAAGCCTAGGGGCATTTTTAGAGACATGCGCATTGAAGAAAATGGCGTGATTTCTCTAGCTTTCAGTAATGGGGTGGTAGAGCCGGTCGCTCGCATCGGTATTTTAGCTTTCACTAACGATCAAGGCCTAAGGAAAATCGGCGGTAACCTCTATGAAATGCAAGAAGGCACCATTAATGGCGAAAACAGACCCCTAAGCGGTAACCCCATTTTAGGGTGGGACGAAGAGGGCAAGCTCAAGTTTGGGAAAATCAGGCATAAATATTTAGAAACGAGCAACGTGAATGCCGGGAACGCCCTAACCAATCTCATTTTAATGCAAAGAGGCTATTCCATGAACGCTAGGGCCTTTGGCGCGGGCGATGACATGATTAAAGAAGCCATTAGCTTGAAAAAATAAAAGGCTAAAATAAGGAGTATGGTAAAATATCCTTTTTAATAAGGATATTTAATGATACCCACACAGCTTAATGAAATTGCAGAATTTTTAAGAACAAACCCTTATAATTTGTCTCAACCCTTACAAGATGGGCGATTAAATTCATCGATCAATGAAGAAGAAATTTTAAATACCATTAAGGATTATTTTCCTATCCAACTGCCAAGAGCCAGAGAGTGGTGGGATTTTAGTTTTGAAGAAAACGATATTTTTTATCCTGTCAATATTAAAACCACCACCACAAAAACCGCTGACAATCTTAATTGCAAATTAGGGATTTATTATGCGTTGTGCGGCTTATTGCCGGAATTTAATAACGAAATCGCATGGGAAAAATACTTTCAAAAACTGCATAAAGACTTGGGCAAAAACACCGATAGAGATTATTATTTTTTGATTATCAACAAAAACGATCCTAAAGATATTTTTATCAATTCCTTAAAAGGTATTCAAACTCTTCAGCCCAATAACTTGCCCTTCCAATGCAAGTGGGATAACAACAGAGAAATCGTTCAAAGAAGCTTTATTGAAAGTAAAAACTTCATCTTAAACGCTTTAGCTGAAAGCGTTAAGTTACGATCTAATATTTATTTAACATTCAAAGAATTTTTTGGAGAATTTTTTGTATCAATTAGAGATTAAAACTTTAGGGCAGGTTTTCACCCCTAACAATATAGTGGATTTCATGCTCACTCTAAAGCACAATCAAGGGAGTGTTTTAGAGCCAAGCGCGGGCGATGGGAGTTTTTTAAAGCGCTTAAAAAAGGCTGTAGGGATTGAAATCGATCCTAAAATCTGCCCTAAAAATGCCCTTTGCATGGACTTTTTTGACTACCCTTTAGAAAATCAATTTGACACGATTATTGGTAACCCGCCCTATGTCAAGCACAAGGATATTGCGCCAAGCACCAAAGAAAAACTCCATTACAGCCTTTTTGATGAAAGGAGTAATCTATACTTGTTTTTCATAGAAAAAGCGATCAAGCATTTAAAGTCTCAAGGCGAATTGATTTTCATCACCCCAAGGGATTTTTTAAAATCCACTTCTAGCGTGAAATTAAACGAATGGATCTACAAAGAAGGCACGATAACGCATTTTTTTGAATTAGGCGATCAAAAGATTTTCCCAAACGCCATGCCTAATTGCGTGATTTTTCGTTTTTGTAAGGGCAATTTCAGTAGAATCGCTAACGATGGTTTGCAATTTTTGTGCAAAAAAGGTATTTTGTATTTCCTCAACCAATCTTACACGCAAAAATTGAGCGAGGTTTTTCAAGTCAAGGTGGGGGCAGTGAGCGGGTGCGATAAGATTTTTAAAAATGAAACATACGGGAATTTAGAATTTGTCACCTCAATCACCAAAAGAACCAATGTTTTAGAAAAAATGGTTTTTGTCAATAAGCCTAATGATTACTTACTCCAGCATAAAGACAGCTTGATGCAAAGAAAGATTAAAAAGTTCAATGAAAGTAATTGGTTTGAATGGGGGAGGATGCATCACATATCCCCTAAAAAACGCATTTATGTCAACGCCAAAACGCGCCAAAAAAACCCTTTTTTCATCCACCAATGCCCTAATTATGACGGCTCTATTTTGGCGCTATTCCCTTATGACCAAAACTTAGATTTACAAAACCTCTGCGATAAACTCAACGCTATCAACTGGCAAGAATTGGGCTTTGTGTGCGATGGGCGTTTTTTGTTTTCGCAGCGCTCTTTAGAAAACGCCCTTTTGCCTAAAGACTTTTTAAACTAGGATAAAACTTGTTAGAAACCTTACAATTAAACCCTGAGCAACGAAAAGCGGCTTCGGCTTTACAAGGGTATAATTTAATCATTGCGAGCGCTGGCACGGGAAAAACTTCTACCATTGTGGGGCGCATTTTACACCTGCTTAATAACGGCATCAAGCCTGAAGAAATCTTGCTTTTGACTTTCACCAATAAAGCGAGTAATGAGATGATCGCTAGGGTGGCTAAATATTCCAAATTAAGCTCCAAAATTGAAGCGGGCACTTTCCATGCGGTGGCGTATCGCTATTTGAAAGAGCATTACCCAAACTTAAGCCTGAAGCAACCTAAGGAATTAAGAAAACTTTTAGAAAGCATCGTGGACACTAAAAACGCGCTAAACGCAACAGATGACGATAAAAAGCCCTACACTTCGCAACATTTATACGCCCTTTATTCTCTTTACACTAACGCTCTAAAACAAGAAGATTTTAGCGCTTGGCTTTCTAGTAAAAACCCTGAACACGCACCATACGCCGCCTTTTATGAAAACATTTTAGAAGAATTTGAAAACACTAAAAAAAAGCATAATTATATTGACTATAACGACTTACTGCTGCTCTTTAAAAAAGCGATGCTAGAAAGACCTAGCCCTTATAAAGAAGTGCTTTGCGATGAATTTCAAGACACTAACCCCTTACAAGAATCCATTTTAGACGCTATCAACCCTCCCAGTTTGTTTTGCGTGGGCGATTACGATCAGAGTATTTACGCTTTTAATGGGGCGGATATTTCTATCATTTCTAATTTCACTCAAAAATACAAAAACGCCCAGGTTTTCACGCTCACTAAAAACTACCGCTCTTCTAAAGAGATTTTAGATCTCGCTAATCAAGTGATACAGCGCAACGAGCGCATTTACCCTAAAAATTTAGAAGTGGTGAAATCAGGGAAATTCAATAAACCCACGCTTTTAAATTACAACGACAATATCGCGCAATGCCAAGACATCGCCAAACGCATTGTCATGCGAAAAGATTTTAAAGAAGTGGCAGTGATTTTTAGGAACAACGCGAGCGCGGATCAATTAGAAGCCGCTTTAAGATCCCACAACGTGCCAAGCAAAAGGAAAGGGAGCACGAGCTTTTTTGAATCTAAAGAAGTGGCGTTAGCGTTAGATATTTGCACGCTATTATTTAACCCTAAAGACATTATGGCAGCGATCCATATTTTAAGCTATATCAGTGATATTGGCTCTAACACCGCTAAAGACATTCATGAAGCCTTAATGCTTTTAGGCAATGGTGATCTCAAATCAGCTTTAATTCAGCCTAATCAAGAAGCTAAAATTTACACTAAGAAAAAAGAAATCACCTCCATGGGGCTTTTTGAAGAAATTTTTGCTTTAGAAAACAGCTCAAGGTTTAATAGCGTGATAGACAAGGCGTTTCATTCGCACCCGGTGTTGATGCACCCTAAAATCTCACTCAATGGGGCTAAAACGCTCAGCGATTTTTTCACTCTTTATACCAAAGCCCCCACTCATTCCCCTAGCGCTTTAATCAAACACATTATAGAAAGCGCGTTTTTTCAAACCTTTAAAACACGCCTATTAAAAGAGCGATCCAAAAATAAGGACGGCTCTTATAATGAATTTAAAAAACTCCAAGCGCAAAAACGCTTCAATGAAAAAATGGACTTGCTGAGTTCTTTGGCGAAAAATTACCAAAATTTAGGGCGTTTTTTAAACGGCACTTTAATAGGATCTAGTGAAGCCACGCAAGGCGAGGGCGTGAATCTATTGAGCGTGCATGCTTCTAAAGGCTTAGAATTTAAAGACGTTTATATTATAGATTTAATGGAGGGCCGTTTCCCTAACCACAAGCTCATGAATACCGGTGGGGGCATTGAAGAAGAAAGGCGGCTTTTTTATGTCGCTATCACTAGGGCTAAGGAAAATTTATGGCTTTCTTATGCGAAAAACGAATTGAGGGAAAACGCCAAACCTAAAGAACATAAGCCCTCGGTGTTTTTGTATGAAGCGGGACTTTTGAAGCTTGATTCAAAATAAAATTGGTTTTTGTATTGTTTGTTTAATGAGTATTATAATGGGATTTTTATGAGATGTAAGAAAAATACAAAAAAACGCTAGCAACCATAGATTTTAACTCTAGCTTGCACTAGAGCCAAAATTTTAGTATAATGGCGTTGTGAGGACCATTAAAACTATGATTACTAATAATAACTTCATAGTTGGTTATCTCCTTTCTGAGGTAACCGCCCACTATTACCCCAAACCCTAACATGCTCCAAATTTTCGCAACAAAAGAGATAACTTGAAATGACTATTTGCGTTAGCGTGATTATAGTTTAAAAAACCTAAAAATGCCAAAAAGCGTTTTTTAAGACCCCCCAAAATTTAACGCTAATCCCCCTAAGATCCCGTTTTTTTTTTTTTTTGTAAAAAGCGTCTCAATTGTTGTAACTTTATTTCCTTGATAAGGGGTTTTAAAGGGGGTTTTTAAGGTTAATTTAATTTTCATTATGTGAAAATATCACAATTACATTTGACAATTTGTATTACTAAACATTATTTACAAATTTACAAGCTCTGATGTAACTGAATCCCAAATTTAATCTCAATCAAGGAGCATCCCATTGATAAGGAAAATTATGATAAAAAAGAATAGAACGCTGTTTCTTAGTCTAGCCCTTTGCGCTAGCATAAGTTATGCCGAAGACGATGGAGGGTTTTTCACCGTCGGCTATCAGCTTGGGCAAGTCATGCAAGATGTCCAAAACCCAGGCGGCGCTAAGGCCGACGAACTCGCCAGAGAGCTTAACGCTGATGTAACGAACAACATTTTAAACAACAACACCGGAGGCAATGTCGCAGGGGCGTTGAGTAACGCTTTCTCCCAATACCTTTATTCGCTTTTAGGGGCTTACCCCACGAAACTCAATAGTAACGACGTGTCTGCGAACGCTCTTTTAAGTGGTGCGGTAGGCAGTGGGACTTGCGCGGCTGCAGGGACGACTGGTGGCTCAACTCTTAACACTCAAAGCGCTTGCACCGCTGCGGGCTATTACTGGCTCCCTAGCTTGACTGACAGGATTTTAAGCACGATCGGCAGCCAGACCAACTACGGCACGAACACCAATTTCCCCAACATGCAACAACAGCTCACCTACTTGAATGCGGGGAATGTGTTTTTTAATGCGATGAATAAGGCTTTAGAGAAGAATGGGACTACTAATGGCACTAGTAGCACTAACGGTGCGACTGGTTCAGATGGTCAAACTTACTCTCAACAAGCTATCCAATACCTTCAAGGCCAACAAAATATCTTAAATAACGCAGCGAACTTGCTCAAGCAAGACGAATTGCTCTTAGAAGCTTTCAACTCTGCTGTAGCCGCCAACATTGGGAATAAGGAATTCAATTCGGCCGCTTTTACAGGTTTGGTGCAAGGCATCATTGATCAATCTCAAGCGGTTTATAACGAGCTCACTAAAAACACCATTAGCGGGAGCGCGGTTAATAGCGCTGGGATAAATTCCAACCAAGCTAACGCTGTGCAAGGGCGTGCTAGTCAGCTCCCTAACGCTCTTTATAACGCGCAAGTAACTTTGGATAAAATCAACGCGCTCAATAATCAGGTGAGAAGCATGCCTTACTTGCCCCAATTCAGAGCCGGGAACAGCCGTGCAACGAATATTTTGAACGGGTTTTACACCAAAATAGGCTATAAGCAATTCTTCGGGAAGAAAAGGAATATCGGTTTGCGCTATTATGGTTTCTTTTCTTATAACGGAGCGAGCGTGGGCTTTAGATCCACTCAAAATAATGTAGGGTTATACACTTATGGGGTAGGGACTGATGTGTTATATAACATCTTTAGCCGCTCCTATCAAAACCGCTCTGTGGATATGGGCTTTTTTAGCGGTATCCAATTAGCCGGCGAGACCGTCCAATCCACGCTCAGAGATGACCCCAATGTGAAATTGCATGGGAAAATCAATAACACGCACTTCCAGTTCCTCTTTGACTTTGGTATGAGGATGAACTTCGGTAAGTTGGACGGGAAATCCAACCGCCACAACCAGCACACGGTGGAATTTGGCGTAGTGGTGCCTACGATTTATAACACTTATTACAAATCCGCAGGGACTACCGTGAAGTATTTCCGTCCTTATAGCGTTTATTGGTCTTATGGGTATTCATTCTAAGAAAGGGGGGAAGAGACAAACATGAAACAAAATTTAAAGCCATTCAAAATGATTAAGGAAAATTTAATGACACAATCTCAAAAAGTAAGATTCTTAGCCCCTTTAAGCCTAGCGTTAAGCTTGAGCTTCAATCCAGTGGGCGCTGAAGAAGATGGGGGCTTTATGACCTTTGGGTATGAATTAGGTCAGGTGGTCCAACAAGTGAAAAACCCGGGTAAAATCAAAGCCGAAGAATTAGCCGGCTTGTTAAACTCTACCACGACAAACAACACCAATATCAATATTGCAGGCACAGGAGGCAATGTCGCTGGGACTTTGGGCAACCTTTTTATGAACCAATTAGGCAATTTGATTGATTTGTATCCTACTTTGAACACTAGCAATATCCATCAATGTGGTGCTACTAATAATGGTAGTAGTGGTAATGGTGCGACCGCAGCTGCTACTACTAGCAATAGCCCTTGTTTCCAAGGTAACCTGGCTCTTTATCACGAAATGGTTAGCTCTATCAGAACTTTGAGTCAAAACATCAGCAAGAATATCTTCCAAGGCAACAACAACACCACGAGCCAAAACCTCTCCAACCAGCTCAGTGAGCTTAACACCGCTAGCGTTTATTTGACTTACATGAACTCGTTCTTAAACGCCAACAACCAAGCGGGTGGGATTTTTCAAAACAACACCAATCAAGCTTATGGAAATGGGGTTACCGCTCAACAAATCGCTTATATCCTAAAGCAAGCTTCAATCACTATGGGGCCAAGCGGTGATAGCGGGGCTGCCGCAGCGTTTTTGGATGCCGCTTTAGCCCAACATGTTTTCAACTCCGCTAACGCCGGGAATGATTTGAGCGCTAAGGAATTCACTAGCTTGGTGCAAAACATCGTCAATAATTCTCAAAACGCTTTAACGCTAGCCAACAACGCTAACATCAGCAATTCAACAGGCTATCAAGTGAGCTATGGCGGGAATATTGATCAAGCACGCTCTACCCAGCTATTGAACAACACCACAAACACTTTGGCTAAAGTTAGCGCTTTGAATAACGAGCTTAAAGCTAACCCATGGCTTGGGAATTTCGCTGCCGGTAACAGCTCCCAAGTGAATGCGTTTAACGGGTTTATCACTAAAATCGGTTATAAGCAATTCTTTGGGGAAAACAAGAATGTGGGCTTACGCTACTATGGCTTCTTCAGCTATAACGGCGCAGGCGTGGGTAATGGCCCTACTTACAATCAAGTCAATTTGCTCACTTATGGGGTGGGGACTGATGTGCTTTACAATGTGTTTAGCCGCTCTTTTGGTAGCCGAAGTCTTAATGCGGGCTTCTTTGGGGGGATCCAACTCGCAGGGGATACTTACATCAGCACGCTAAGAAATAGCCCTCAGCTTGCGAGCAGACCTACAGCGACAAAATTCCAATTCTTGTTTGATGTGGGGTTACGCATGAACTTTGGTATCTTGAAAAAAGACTTGAAAAGCCATAACCAGCATTCTATAGAAATCGGTGTGCAAATCCCTACGATTTACAACACTTATTATAAAGCTGGCGGTGCTGAAGTGAAATACTTCCGCCCCTATAGCGTGTATTGGGTCTATGGCTACGCCTTCTAAAAAAGCTCAAGGCCTTTTATAGGCTTTGACGAACCCTTTTAACCCACTTTAAAACAACCCTAAAATCCTTATCAAATAATCAAATTAACCCCCCCAAGAATGCTTTATCAAGAACGCTTTATTAAAGCTGTTATTTTGTTTTAAGCGCTTCAAAGTTCTTTTATTTTATGAAGCGATCAAACGCTAAAGGCGTTCCCCTAACCCAAAAAAACCGCTTTTTAAACCCCCAAGCAGAAATTCCAAACATCTTTAGCGATTGGAATGAATGCCGCTAATTTGTTATAATACTCTCATACATTCGCATCTAGCATAGGAAGCACGCAAAATTACGCCTTTATAGATATGATGCGTGAGAGCTGTAAGGAATGCGTTGGAGCTCAAACTCTGTAAAATCCATTAGGCACACAGAACAAGAACCAAACTCTCCCCCAACATCAGCCTAGGAAGCCCAATCGTCTTTAGCGTTTGATCACTTCACAAAACTAGCTTTGCACAAAGTCTTTTATATTCAGATTTTAAAAAATACCTTGGAGTGTTTTTAACTTATTGAAAATCAAAACTTCAGCGTGAGGTTGGTCATCATGTAACTTCTGTCTTGGTAATTCGCGCTAAAATCGCCATCAGGGTTATTGAATTTGGGCGCTCCAAAATACCCTGCTTGATACCCTTTATTGATCCTAGCCCCATAATAAGTGATCCTAAAGTTAAGGAGAACCGATTCAGTGAACGCATAGCTCGCATTGAATTGCACGGAGTATTCATTAGCCCTCCCCACTTGCCCTAGTGCATTTTTATTTGCATGAGAGACGCGCCCAAAAACATGCCATGCAAAACGCTTGTGGATCCCTCCAACAGAAGTGTAAAAAGTGAAAGTGTTCGCATTAGTGATCGCATCAGCCAGCCCATCATAAGCCGTATTATCCCAAAAATCATAGCCAATCATTCCGGCATGCCTAGTCGTTACTGAGATTTCATTACTGATATAGGAAGTGTTATTACCCCTTGGCATGGTGTGAGAGCCTAAAAAAGCGTCCGAATTGCCAAAGGTGTTATAAAAGCCAATGGACCAGTTGAAATTATCCCACCAAAAAACCTGGCGGATATTCAAAGTAACGCCATTCCTCCCTAACAACGAGCCATGGGGCGTGCTGTCTTCTAAGCTATAAGTGTTTGTTTCTGGGTTATACCACCCCCTATAATATAAGGGAAAGGTTGTCATGATCATGCTTTGAGAGCGAAAGCCTACGTTTTCAAAATTCCTATTCGTGTCATAGACTAGCTTAAAACCGGGAGCGTTATAAGTCTTAGGCGCAAAATAATAAAAAAATTGAGCGTCTAAACCTTTATAAGAATAAGTCGTGGTGATCCCATGCCAACCATAATTGATGAAATCGTTGCTGTTACTAGGATTGCCTCCCTTTTTCAAATAAGGCACTGTCGCAAAAAACTCATAAATCCAAGAGTTAAACGCCAAACCCCTACCATAAGAGCTCCACCACCAAAATCTTAACCTTTGCGTCTCCGTCTTATAGGGCTGATAATACACTTCCCACCCTTGATTGGAACCGCTCATAAAATCAATATTCGCTTCATAACGCCCCGCCTTAAACCCAAAAACATCTTTGTAATCGTATCGTAAAAAAGCGGTATCCACCACATAAGGCCTTGCATGATAGCTCGCTGATTGAGAAGTCCCAGCATAAGCAGGGCCAAGATACTTATTAAAAAAGTATCCATGATAGCCCCCAATGAAATTCTCTACAATTGAGCCAAAAATCTTCCCGTTAGCTTGGTTAATATCGTTCTTAGTCTTATCATAAGGAATGGCTGCAATCGCCCCACCCAAAGAGAAAGAGAGCCTATGGTTTTCGGTGCCTTTAGGGAGTAAATTGACTTTGACTTGCGCTAAAGTTACAATATCTATAAAACTTTCAGTAGGATAAATCCCTTTTTTAGTATTGATTTGAGAATTGTTAAAACCAATCTTAGAAAAGTTCTCCACACGACCGCTAAAGCGATAATCAAAAGCTTCTGCAGGACATAATAAAAACGATAAAAGCGATAACGAAGAAGTCAAAAAATACTTTTCTTGCCTCACTAAACTCTCCCTAATTTTAATGGTATAATCTTTTTTGTTGAGATTATAATTATAATCAAAAAAAAAAAAAACAGCATAAAGTTAAAATATCAATTAAAATCCACAACCTTATTTTACAAAAAATAACCTTTTATTTCAAATTGGTTTAAAATTAAAGGATTAAAATCATATATTTGTTACTTTTAAAGAATGCGTTATTTTTGATTGGGCTTATTACGCATGAAATTCTCGCTTCTTTTAACCCTCCTTTTTTGTTTTTGCGCGGGCGTTTTTATTTCTTCACTTTTTTAACCGCTTCAAAGAAAATAGCCCCCCGCGTGCTCAAATTTTAAAACTTATAGGAAATTTCAAACCTAGCGTTAAAGCCAGGCTCTGCCATGCCCCTTGCGTATTTGTCTTGATTAGGCTCATCAGGGCTCATCACCGGGCTTGCTTGATCAATATATTGTTGGTTAAAAACATTGTTAAACACCGCATTCAAGCTCAACCCTTCAAGTTTTTTATAAGTGGGCTTGTAAGTGATAAAGAAACTGCTCACCCCATAACCCGGCTTATGCACATGAAAAATCCCGGGCGTTTTAGGGCAATTGCTAGGCCGTCTGTCAATATCCGTAGGGCCGTTACGATAAGGGCTATAAGAGCAATAACTCAAATCCGTAACAAAGCGTGAAAGCCAAGTGATGCTAAGGCCGGTGCGTGGGATTTTATAACTTGCCGTTAAAATAAATACATTGCCGGTCGTGGCAGCCAATTCATACACATCAGCGATCAAACGCCCCTTTAAAGAAGGCCATGATCGTGCCACGCTCAAGCCTAAAGAAAAACCCTTGTATTTAGCCGTCCCTGAAACTTCATAACCCGGCACATAAATAATATCTTGTGCGGGCAAGTTGGTTACAAAAAGCGTTGAAGAAAATTGATTGATGTAATTAGAAATCAATTGGACAAAACCGGCGGCTCTAAAATCAAAATACTGACTGCTGTATTCGGTGTTAAATTCCACATTTTGCCCAATTTCTGGCTTTAAATTGCGGTTGTAGCGCAAATTATCTTGACGCATCCACACCAAACCTCCAGGCATAGGGCCTCTGGTTACATACGCATAAGAAAGCCTGAAATTCAAATTTTCTAAAGGCGAGACGTTTAAAGCCGCGCTAGGGCTAAACCCTTGAGTTATGTGCAATTGCCAATCTTTATCCACTAAAGTATAGACATCATAACGAGTCCCTGCCCCTAAAGTTACCATAGGATGCAAGGTGTAATTCGCTTGCGCATACACCCCAACCACATTCGCCGTAGCGCCATTTCGTTGGCAGCGCCCGTTCATGTTAGGATCATTAGGGCTTGTAACCCTTAAGCACGCATCAGGGGCATCGCCGGGCTTGACTAATTCGCTATTAGGGATCGCTTTATCAAAAGTGGTTAAGTTTTGGTAATTCAACCCGTATTCCAAAAGATTGTCATTCTTATGATCTATGGTGTGGATCACGTTCGCATTGAACCCAGAATTGATGATGAATAGATTTTTATTAGCGACCACAGAACCCCCTCCAAGGCTTTTAAAAGTGATGGAGCAAGTTTGTTTAAGAGCGTCATAAATGCCCCCTTGCGCCACGCATTGATTTTCTTCGCTAAGTTTTGGGTTTGGGGTGAAAGGGATGATAGTCGCTATATCGCTAGGCCTAAAAAGCGGATCAATTTGGACATTCCTGATACTCGTATAGCCATTGATTTTTAATTTAGGATCACCAAAACGACTCCCCCCTTCTCTTTCATAGTTCAAACTCACATTATGCACTAAATTGACGCTATAAGTTTTAAACAAACTAGCGTCATTTTCAAACAAACAATCATCAGGGTTTTTCTCGTTAGGGAAAGCGTTAAAATCACCGCAAGAATAGGGTAAAAAAGTGCCGGTAAAATTCGCTCTTAAAGGGCGATTAGCGTTGTCTCTGGTCATGTTATAACTGAGCGTTAAAATATCCCTTTCGCTCAAATAACCATTGATCTTAGCCATCACATTGTTTTGCTCGCTGGGGCTTGCTGTAACTTTATTATCCGCTTTAGGGTCAAAAAGATTTTTCATCGCGTTATCCCCATCACGATAATAGAAAATATTTTGGTGCGTGTAATACAAAAGCGCATCAAAATGGTTGTTACGATAAGCGCCCATAATGGTTTCCCTGTCCCCAAAGTTGGTTAAAAAAGTTGCAGCCCCACTTATGGCGTAGTCTTTGCCTTTAGGGATAAAATCGCTCGCGCTTTTAGTCTCCATTTTGATCGCGCCAATTAAAGCCATAGGCCCCGCGCTCGCTTGAGCCGCCCCCTTAGTAACCACCACGCTTTTGAGCATTCCAGGGTCAATAATCGTATTGCCTTGATGCCCATAGCTTGCGCCCATTTGCGCCGCGCCATCCACCGTAACCCTAGCCAATCTGTCTTCAATACCGCGCATGTAAATTTTTTGCGCTATGACCGCGCCACCGCCCACATTGATATTGGGGTTTCTTCTAAACATGTCGCTGATTTGGTTGGCTTGCCTTCTTTCTAATTCTTTACTTGAAATGGTTGTCTGGTTGTTGTAATTAAAGATTTTAGCCGCTTGAGTGGTAACTTTACCCAGAGTGTGTTGGGCGTTCTTTTCTTTTTTCCTTTCTGTCTTTTTTTCTTCTTTTTCTTCTTCTTTAGCCTCTAATTCAAACGTTCCTAATAAGGACAAAAAAATAGAAAAACTCCAATACTTTCTAAAACGCTTGTCATTCATTCTTAAAATCCTAAATATAATAATAATTTCTCTTAAAAAATAAAGGTGTTATTATAATCAAAAAAATATTACAATCACCTTAAAAGAGCTAGCCATTTTTGATAAACAAATGATAAACTTTTAGAAAAATCCCACAAAAACCCCTTTCAAAACGCGCAGAATGCGAAAGGTCTTTTTTATCTTATTCTCACTTTTTTATCTTTATAGAGTTTGAATATTTTAGAACTACCACTTTCAAACAAACCCCTTTCATCGCTCACAATCACATCTGCGAGGCTGGAAGCGATTTCTTTATCATAAGCGCATTGGGTGATGTTGGCTGAGGTGCTATAGAGCGTTTTAAAACGCTTTAAAAAATCCCCATGCCTGCCTTTAACCACACGAACGGCTTTAGAATTAGGGTAGATAAAAGTGGTTTTAGCGCTTCTCCTGATGAGGTTTTTAAACGCGTTGGGCGCGTGCACCAGGCTTTTTAAAGTGGTAAAATCAGCGCTTTCTATTAAAACGCTTTGGTTTTTAGGGCGGCCTTTTAAGGCGTTGAGTTTTTCGCTGTCTTTAGAGAGTAGCCCGATAGTGGTATCGCTCTGAGCTAAATACACTAGCGCCATTAAATTACTTCAAATAATCCTGTAAGGCTAACAACTCGTCTTTTTGAGAACTTTCTTCTAACGCTAAAAGTAAGACTTCTATCGCGCTTAAAGTCGTGAAATAACTCACATGGTTTTTAAGCACAGAAGCGCGAATGAGTTTGGCGTCATCTTGAGATTTGTGATCGCTGGTGTTGATAGCCATGCTGATTTCCCCATTCATCATTAAATCCATGACATTGGGGCGGCCTTCAGAGATTTTAAGCACCTTTAAAGACTCCACACCGGCTTTTTCTAAAGCCTTATGCGTGCCTTCTGTGGCGCACAATTCAAAACCCAATTCAACCAATCGCTTCATTAAAACGCACGCTTCTTCTTTATCCTTATCTTTGATAGAGACAAAAATAAGCCCCTTGTTTCTAATGGGGTTAAAGCAAGCCGTTTGAGCCTTGAAAAAAGCAAGCCCTAAAGATTTAGCAATCCCCATCACTTCGCCGGTGCTTTTCATCTCAGGCCCTAAAATCAAATCCGATCCATAAAGTTTATTAAAAGGGAAAACCGCTTCTTTTAAAGCCACAAAATGAGGCATTTTAGGCTTATAAACGCCTTTAGAATATTCTACGATATTTTTTTTATCATAAAACTTCAAGGCTTCTTTCAAATCTTCTAACACCATAACCCTAGTCGCCACTTTGGCTAAAGGAACGCCTAAAGCCTTGCTTAAAAAAGGCACGGTCCTGCTGGCTCTGGGATTGACCTCAATCAAATACAGCGAATTTTCATAAACAGCAAATTGGATATTCAATAGCCCTACTACGCCTAAATGCAGAGCGATTTTCGCGCTCACTCGCTCAATTTCATCTAAAATTTCAGGGCTTAAAGTGGAAGGGATAAAGCATGCCGAATCGCCTGAATGGATACCCGCCTCTTCAATATGCTGTAAAATGCCGGCAATATAGACCTCTTTTTTATCGCAAATGGCATCCACATCTAATTCCACCGCTTTTTCTAAAAACTTGTCAATGAGAAGCGGATTTTTAGGGCTAATCTCTAAAGAATGCGTAACGTTTTCTAAATAATGGTGCAGTTCCTCAATATTTTCTAAAATTTGCATGTGTTGGCCGCCTAGCACATAACTAGGGCGCACAATGATAGGGAAACCAATCACATTAGCGATGCTATAAGCTTCATCAACGCTTTTAGCCATGCCGTTTTCAGGCTGCTTAATGTCAAGCTCTTTTAAAAAGAGGGAAAATTTTTCTCTATCTTCAGCAATATCAATCACCTTAAAAGGCGTGCCAATAATGGGGGCTTGCATTTTGGCTAAATCTTTAGCGAGTTTTAAAGGGGTTTGTCCTCCAAAATGCACGATAATGCCATCCACTCGCTCCCTTTGAATGATGCTCTTCACGCACTCAAAATGAATGGGTTCAAAATAGAGCGTATCGCTCGTGTCATAATCCGTGCTTACGGTTTCTGGATTGCAATTGAGCATGACGCTTTTAATGTTTAAATCTTTTAAGGCAAAGCTCGCATGCACGCAACAATAATCAAATTCAATGCCTTGACCGATGCGGTTAGGCCCAGAGCCTATGATTAGGATTTTCTTTTCTTGTTTTTCTTGTTTGTTTTCAATAGGGGGCAAAGGGTTAGGGGCATAGGTGGAATACAAATAAGGCGTGAGCGATAAAAACTCCGCCGCGCAAGTGTCCACTTCTTCAAAATTGGGCGCAATTTGTAAATTAGATCTAGCTAATTCCACTTCAAAAGGGCTGACCTCCAAATTTTCATTTTCTTTGATTTTAGCGGCGATCTTGGCATCGCTAAAGCCTAAATTTTTAAGCCCTCTTAATTTTTTGGCGTCCGTTAAAACGCTAGAATTGATGCCCTCCTCTGCTTTGACTAGCTTTTGAATTTGAGATAAAAACCACCTGTCAATCTGGCACAATTCAAACACTTCATCCACGCTAACGCCGAGCCTGAACGCATCAGCGATATAGAGCAAGCGTTTGGGATTGGGCCGGCGGATTTCCTTTTTTATTACTTCTAAATCTTTGCTTAACGATTCAAACCCTAGCCAATTGTTTTCCAAAGAGCATAGCGCTTTTTGTAGGGCTTCTAAGAAATTCCCCCCTATCGCCATCACTTCGCCAATGCTTTTCATAGAAGTCCCTAAAGTGCTAGAAACACCGGCAAATTTTTCAAACGCAAAGCGAGGGATTTTCACCACGATATAATCCAAACTAGGCTCAAAGCTCGCTGGGGTGTTGGTAATATCGTTTTTAATTTCATCTAAGCTAAAACCCACCGCAAGCATGGTAGCCACTTTTGCAATGGGAAACCCGGTCGCTTTTGAGGCTAATGCGGAGCTGCGGCTCACTCGTGGGTTCATTTCAATCACGACCATTCTTAAAGTCTCTGGGTGGATAGCAAACTGCACATTGCTCCCGCCCGTATCCACGCCAATTTCTCTCAAAATCGCAAAGCTCGCATCGCGCATGCGTTGGTATTCTTTATCGGTTAAGGTTAGGCTTGGAGCGATGGTGATGCTATCGCCGGTATGAACGCCCATGGGGTCAATATTTTCAATGCAACACACAATGATGCAATTATCCTTGCTGTCTCGTATGACTTCCATTTCATATTCTTTCCACCCCAACAAGGACTCTTCAATCAAAATTTCATTAATGGGCGAAGCGTCCAGGGCATTTTTAGCCAATTCTTGAAACTCTTCAATATTGTAAGCGACCCCACTCCCTCCCCCAGCTAGCGTGAAACTCGCTCTGATAATGGCTGGAAAGCCAATTTCATTAATGGCTTCTAGGGCCTCTAACTCGCTATAAGCGTAACGCCCTTTAGGCAAATCCATCCCGATTTTTAACATCGCTTCTTTGAAAGCTTGCCTGTCTTCGCCTTTTTTAATCGCTTCAATCTTAGCCCCCAAAAGCTCCACGCCTTCTAACATGCCCCTTTGGTGCATTTGCATGACCGCATTCAAAGCGGTTTGCCCGCCCATTGTGGGTAAAATAGCGTCAATCTTTTCTTTTTTAATGATAGCGGCGATATTTTCTGGGGTGATGGGCTGGATATAAGTTTGATGAGAAAATTCAGGGTCAGTCATCACGGTGGCCGGGTTAGAATTGATTAAGATCACTCTATAGCCTAAAGATTTTAAGGTTTTACAACTTTGAGTCCCTGAGTAGTCAAACTCACAAGCTTGCCCGATCACAATAGGGCCTGAGCCTATCAGTAGAATGTTGGAAATATCGGTGCGTTTAGGCATAACCAATCCTTAAAGAAAGAATATAAAATGAAGTGTTATTAGTTTTAAAATATTTTTTATTAGGTTTTTGCGTGGCGTCCCCCCCTATTTTTTCAAACTATTTGTCTCTGTCTGAAAAAATACCAATGATTTGCAAGATAGAAATGAAGACATTCAAAAAGTCTAAATACAAGTCCACCGCCGCATCAATGGGGCTATCATACATGCCTTTAACGATGTTTTGAGTGTCATAAGCGATATAAAGACTGAATAAAATCGCGCTCGCTCCCGCAATGACAACCTGGAACATGGGGCTACCCAAAAACAAGTTAATGAGCGAACACACCACCACCACAATCAAAGCGATAAAGAGCATTTTACCCATGTTCGCTAGATCGTTTTTAGTCTTAAGGGCATACACGCTCATCAAACCAAAAACAATGGTTGTCATGCCCAAAGCTTGCCAAATCGCTCCTAAACCAGCTTTTGCAATCACCATACCCAACAAAGGCACCAAAGTAACCCCTGATAATGAAGTGAAAGCAAACAGCATGAACAAATTCAATCCGGGTTTAGATTTAGAAAACATCAAACCAAAAAACGCCGCAATTTCAGCGATAAAAAACACCCACTTATACTGCACTACGGCTTGAAAGTTCATTAAACCTAATAACGCCCCGATAGTCGCTAATAACAAACTGCCCGCAAAGAACTTGTAAGTCGTTTTAACAAAACTTACCAGCTCGCTTTCATGCAACACAGAATCTTCTGCATACGCATTATGAGAATCAGCTCTGTCATACAATGCCATGTTTTACTCCTTGAATTTCAACTCAATAAATAATTTTAATTAACCCTACAGCTAGGTCCAATATAATAGCACAAAATGTAGTAAAATACCAAACAAAACCCCCTAAAATTGAAATTGAAGTCTGAAAATAGGATAATAGTTACCATGAAAATTTTTATCAATGGATTTGGCCGCATTGGGAGATGCGTTTTAAGAGCGATTTTAGAGCGCAATGATACAAACCCTCAACTAGAAGTGATAGGCATCAATGACCCTGCTAATTGGGAAATCTTGGCTTATCTTTTAGAGCATGACAGCGTGCATGGGCTGCTTCCTAAAGAAGTGCGTTACTCTAATGGTAAGCTTATTATCGGCTCGTTAGAAATCCCTGTTTTTAATAGCATCAAAGACTTGAAGGGTGTGGATGTTATCATAGAGTGTTCAGGGAAGTTTTTAGAGCCTAAAACGCTAGAAAATTATCTTTTGCTTGGGGCTAAAAAGGTGTTATTATCCGCTCCTTTTATGGGCGAATACGATGAAAAACAATACCCTACTTTAGTGTATGGGGTCAATCATTTTCTCTATCAAAACCAGGCCATTGTTTCTAACGCCTCTTGCACGACTAACGCTATCGCGCCCATTTGCGCTATTTTAGATAAAGCTTTTAATATTAAAGAGGGCATGCTAACGACTATTCATAGCTACACGAGCGATCAAAAACTCATTGATTTGGCCCACCCTTTGGATAAACGGCGCTCCAGAGCGGCCGCAAGTAACATTATCCCCACCACCACTAAAGCCGCTCTAGCCTTGCATAAAGTTTTACCCAATCTCAAAAACAAAATGCATGGGCACAGCGTTAGGGTGCCTAGCCTTGATGTGTCCATGATAGATTTGAGTTTGTTTTTAGAAAAAAAGGCCTTTAAAGAGCCAATCAACGATTTATTGATTGAAGCTTCAAAAGGGGTTTTAAAAGGCGTGTTAGAGATAGATTTGAAAGAAAGGGTGAGTTCTGATTTCATTTCCAATCCCAGTAGCGTTATCATCGCGCCTGATTTGACTTTCACGCTAGAGAATATGGTCAAAATCATGGGGTGGTATGATAACGAATGGGGGTATTCTAATCGTTTGGTGGATATGGCGCAATTCATGTATCATTATTGAGTCATTTTGCGAATCTTTTTGAGTTTGTTTAACATCAAATTGTATAATGTGGGATTTAATAAAAACGATTGGAGTTTTAAATGGCGTTTAAAAAGGCCAGATTGATTTCCAGGTTTGTTTCAAAGGGATCTTTCAAATTGAATAAGATCTCAAAGAAAATTTTCACATTGAATCGAATCTTGAAGCGTGAAAAGCTCTTAAAACGCCATAAAAAAACAAAATCCATTAAAAAGCCCTTTAATAAAAACAAATCTTTTTTAAAAGCTTCGGTTTTATTGATAGGAGCGTTAGGGGGGTTATCCCACCTAAGGGCTAACGAATGCCGTTATTGGTCATGGTCGTCTTTGAGTTATCAAGACAATATTGAAAGCGGTTCTAATTCACCCACGCACAACTCTTATTGTCTTTTTAGCAACACTCAAGGCTCTGGGACTTATTATTTAAACACTCTTACCACTTATAGCGCTGGTGGGGCTAGTTTCACGCAAAAATTCAATGGTGGCACGCTTGATATAGGGGGGAATATCCGCTTTGGAGGCACAGGTATTAATGGGGGTGATGTCGGCTATATCACAGGCACTTATGACGCTCAAACGATTAATTTTAATTCTAACCATTTAACAACCGGAAACTCATACGCTGATGGCGGTGGGGCCACGCTCAATTTTAATGCGGCTAACAATATCACTATCAATCAAGCGAGTTTTGATAATAACGATGCAGGGACGCAACACTCTTACATGAATTTTAAAGGCTCTAATATCAAGGTCAGTGGCTCTAGCTTTAAAGACGACACTAATGGGGGCTTTAGTTTCAGCGGTAATAATAATAATAACGCCATCTCCTTCAATCAAACGAGCTTCAATCAAGGCACTTATAATTTTAGTAACAGCACAAGTTCAAGCTTTGGTAATAGTAACTTCAATCAAGGGACTTACCACTTTAATAGCGCCCAATCCACTTTTGAAAACAGCAATTTCAATCAAGGCACTTATAATTTTAATGACAATGTTAGCTTTAATAACGACACCTTCAATCAAGGGACTTATCACTCTAATACCAGCAAGGTGAGTTTCTCAGGCACTAACACTTTAAATTCAAGTTCGCCTTTTGCCAGCCTTAAAGGCAGTGTGTCTTTTAATTCTAATGCGATCTTTAACCTCAATCAAACCCTTAATAATAATCAAACCTATGACATTCTCACTACAAACGGAGCGATCCAGTATGGGGTTTATCAAAGCTATTTGTGGGATCTAATCAATTATAAGGGCGATAAGGCTATCAGCCATGTTGAAGTGGGTAATAACACTTATGATGTAACCTTTGACATTAACGGGCAAGATGAAACCTTACAAGAAACCTTTAACAAACAATCCATCATTACCCAATTTTTAGGAGACGATTTACAACAACAAGCCCAAAAAACCTATCAACAAGACTTGAGTAACTCACAAACTGCTTTAAATAACGCTGCTAGCGACAACACGATCGCAAATAACGATACAAGCTACACCAACAATAAAAACACCACTATCGCTAAAGACGCTCAAGGTTTAGAAAACACCAACCAACAAATCGCTCAAGATGAACAAGCGTTACAAGGAGATTTAGACAAGCTCAAACAATTAGCCAACTCCCCAACAGGCTTTAACGAGCAAGCCTTCAATCAAGCACAAAAACAAGAGCAACAAGATGAACAAACCTTACAAAACGATGAAAAGACTTTTAACGCTGAACAAGAGGGATTAGAACAAGCGATAGCTAACGCTAAGCCTACAAGCCCCACACCAAGCCATGCACCCACTCCTACAAAACACACCGTGCCAAACACTCCCCCTAATAAAGTTCCGCCCACACCCCCTACTCAAAATTTACCCACAACGAATGTGTGGAATGGAGTTTATTGGCTTCAAAATCAAACTTACTCAAACAAAGGGGTTTATTATATTGATCCCAATCTTTCAGGACAGAGCGGTCAAAGCGGCAACACGCTCAGCACTTATACAGCTAATTTGTTTGGAAGAAGTTTTGGCGTTAATATCCAAAATGGCACTTTGATCATAGGGAACAATACAGAGAGCGTGAATGATAACGGCTTGATTTGGATAGGGCATGGAGGTTTTGGCTATATCACGGGAACTTTTAGTGCGGCTAACATTTACTTGACCAATAGTTTTAAAACCGGTGAAGGCGTTTCAAATTCAGATGGTGGGGGAGCGAACATTACCTTTAAAGCAAGCGATAATATCACTATGGATGGCTTGAATTATAATGACGCTGAAACCGTTACTAAAATGATTCAAACGGGGGCTAGTCAGCATTCCTATGCCGCTTTTGACGCTACAAACAATATCAGCGTGACTAATTCCAGTTTTAGCGATATGACTTGGGGGAAATTCAGTTTTAGCGCTAAGAATATTTCGTTTTCTAACGCTTCGTTCAGCGGTTTTACAAACCCTGGAGGATCAAGCACTATCAGTGCTAACGCTTCTAATTCTTTAAGCTTTATCAATTCTCGTTTGAATGGTGGGGCAGTTTATAATTTGCAGGCTAATAGCCTTATTTTCAATAACACGCAAGCGGTTTTCAATGTCTTGTATTCTAGGGGGACAAGCAATTTTAACGCCACCACACAGCTTTTAGGTAACACTAGTTTTACGCTTAGCTCTCAAAGTTTGCTGAACTTTAATGGCGATACAACCTTGCAAAACAACGCTAATATCACGCTTGGCAATAAAAGTCAAGCCGCTTTTAAAAATTCTTTAACGCTTGATAATAATTCTAATTTAAGTTTAGACAATCAAAGCGTTTTGAATGCGAATAACACAAGCGCTTTTAACAATCAAGCGAGTCTCAATATTTATAACGGGAGTCAAGCAACCTTTAATAGTCTCTTTTTTAATGGTGGGACACTCAGTCTTAACGCGAATAGCAAGCTCAACGCTTCTAGTGCTAGTTTTTCAAACAACACCACTATCAATTTAGACGATAGCGTTTTATCAGCCAATAACACAAGCTCTTTAAACGCTAATATCAATTTTCAAGGTGCAAGCCAGGCTGATTTTGGAGGCAACACGACCATTGATACAGCAAGCTTTAATTTTGATAGCGCAAGTTCATTGAATTTTAATAACCTTACGGCTAATGGGGCGTTAAATTTTAATGGTTATGCACCCTCTTTAACTAAGGCTTTAATGAGCGTTAGCGGGCAGTTTGTTTTAGGGAATAATGGGGATATTAATTTATCTGACATCAATATCTTTGACAATATTACAAAATCTGTAACTTACAACATCCTAAACGCTCAAAAAGGGATTACTGGCATTAGTGGGGCTAATGGCTATGAAAAAATCCTTTTTTATGGCATGAAAATCCAAAACGCTACCTATAGCGATAATGACAACATTCAAACTTGGTCGTTTATAAACCCTCTCAATTCTTCTCAAATCATTCAAGAGAGCATTAAAAATGGGGATTTAACCATAGAAGTTTTAAATAACCCTAACTCGGCTTCTAACACTATTTTTAATATCGCTCCTGAGCTTTATAATTACCAAGCTTCTAAGCAAAATCCTACCGGTTATAGCTATGATTATAGCGACAATCAAGCAGGCACTTATTACTTGACAAGCAACATTAAAGGCCTTTTCACGCCTAAAGGCTCTCAAACGCCTCAAGCCCCAGGCACTTATAGCCCGTTCAACCAGCCTTTGAGTAGTTTGAATATCTACAATAAGGGTTTTTCTAGCGAGAATTTAAAAACGCTTTTAGGGATCCTTTCTCAAAATTCCGCTACCTTAAAAGAAATGATTGAATCCAACCAATTAGACAATATCACTAACATTAATGAAGTGTTGCAACTCTTAGATAAGATTAAAATCACCCAAGCGCAAAAGCAAGCGCTCCTAGAAACGATCAACCATTTGACTGACAACATCAATCAAACCTTTAATAACGGGAATCTAATTATAGGCGCTACTCAAGATAATGTTACAAACTCTACCAGCTCTATATGGTTTGGGGGCAATGGCTATAGCAGTCCTTGCGCGCTAGATAGCGCCACTTGTTCTTCTTTTAGAAACACTTACTTGGGGCAATTATTAGGCTCAACTTCCCCTTATTTAGGCTACATTAACGCTGATTTTAAAGCTAAAGGCATTTATATTACCGGGACAATTGGAAGTGGTAACGCCTTTGAAAGCGGAGGGAGTGCGGATGTAACCTTTCAAAGCACTAATAATTTAGTGTTGAATAAAGCCAACATAGAAGCTCAAGCTACAGACAATATCTTTAATCTTTTGGGCCAAAAAGGGATTGATAAAATCTTTAATCAAGGGAATTTAGCGAATGTTCTCAGTCAAGTGGCTATGGAAAAAATCAAGCAAGCCGGCGGTTTAGGAAACTTTATAGAAAACGCTCTAAGCCCTTTGAGTAAGGAATTGCCCACTAGCTTGCAAGATGAAACCTTGGGCCAACTTATAGGTCAAAATAACTTAGATGATTTATTGAATAATAGTGGGGTCATGAATGCAATCCAAAATATTATCAGTAAAAAACTAAGCATTTTTGGCAATTTTGTTACCCCATCCATCATAGAAAACTACCTTGCTAAGCAGTCTTTAAAAAGCATGCTAGACGATAAAGGGCTTTTGAATTTTATCGGTGGGTATATAGATGCTTCTGAATTAAGCTCTATTTTAAGCGTGGTTTTAAAGGATATTACTAATCCCCCTACAAGCTTGCAAAAAGACATTGGTGTGGTAGCGAATGACTTGTTGAACGAGTTTTTAGGACAAAATGTCGTTAAAAAGCTAGAAAGTCAAGGCTTAGTGAATAATATCATCAATAATATCATTTCTCAAGGCGGGTTAAGCGGCGTTTATAATCAAGGTTTAGGGAGCGTGTTGCCGCCCTCTTTACAAAACGCACTCAAAGAAAACGATTTAGGTGCTCTTTTATCGCCTAGAGGCTTGCATGATTTTTGGCAAAAAGGGTATTTTAACTTTTTAAGCAATGGCTATGTTTTTGTCAACAACAGCTCTTTTAGCAACGCTACAGGAGGCAGTTTGAATTTTGTCGCCAACAAGTCTATTATTTTTAATGGCGATAATACGATTGACTTTAGCAAGTATCAAGGCACATTGATTTTTGCTTCTAATGATATTTCTAGTATCAATATCACCACCCTAAACGCTACTAATGGCTTAAGCCTTAATGCGGGTTTGAATAACGTGAGCGTTCAAAAGGGTGAAATTTGTATCAATTTAGCCAATTGCCCTACAACCAAAAACAGCTCTTCTACAAACTCTAGCGTAACCCCCACTAATGAATCTTTAAGCGTGCGTGCTAACAACTTCACTTTCTTAGGTGCAATCGCTTCTAATGGGGCTATTGATTTGTCTCAAGTAACAAATAATAGCGTCATAGGCACGCTCAATCTCAATGAAAACGCGACTTTGCAAGCCAATAATTTAACGATCACCAACGCTTTTAACAACGCCTCTAATTCTACGGCTAATATTAATGGTAATTTCACTTTAAACCAACAAGCGACTTTAAGCACTAACGCTAATGGTTTGAATGTCATGGGGAATTTTAATAGCTATGGCGATTTGGTGTTTAACCTCAGTCATTCAGTTAGTCATGCCATTATTAATACTCAAGGCACAGCGACGATCATGGCTAATGACAATAACCCCTTAATCCAATTCAACGCTTCTTCAAAAGAAACAGGCACTTACACGCTGATTGATAGCGCTAAAGCCATTTATTACGGGTATAACAACCAAATCACAGGAGGCAGCAGCCTGGATAATTACCTTAAGCTTTATGCGCTCATTGATATTAATGGCAAGCACATGGTGATGACTGACAACGGCTTAACTTATAACGGGCAAGCCGTGAGCGTTAAAGATGGCGGTTTAGTTGTAGGCTTTAAGGACTCTCAAAATCAATACATTTACACTTCCATTCTTTATAATAAAGTGAAAATCGCTGTTTCTAATGATCCTATCAATAACCTACAAGCCCCCACTTTAAAACAATATATCGCTCAAATTCAGGGCGTTCAAAGCGTGAATAGTATTGATCAAGCTGGAGGCAATCAAGCGATTGATTGGCTCAATAAAATCTTTGAAACTAAGGGAAGCCCTTTATTCGCTCCCTATTATTTAGAAAGCCATTCCGCAAAAGATTTAACCACGATCGCTGGAGATATTGCTAACACTTTAGAAGTCATCGCTAACCCTGATTTTAAAAATGACGCCACTAATATTTTACAGATCAACACCTACACGCAACAAATGAGCCGTTTAGCCAAGCTCTCTGACACTTCAACCTTTGCCAGTGCTGATTTTCACGAGCGCTTAGAAGCCCTTAAAAACAAGCGATTCGCTGATGCGATCCCTAACGCTATGGATGTGATTTTAAAATACTCTCAAAGAAACAGAGTCAAAAATAATGTGTGGGCGACAGGAGTTGGAGGGGCTAGTTTCATTAATGGAGGCACTGGAACTTTATATGGTATCAATGTAGGGTATGATAGGTTCATTAAGGGCGTGATTGTGGGGGGTTATGCCGCTTATGGGTATAGTGGGTTCCATGCAAACATCACTCAATCAGGCTCTAGCAATGTTAATATGGGCGTTTATAGCCGAGCGTTTATCAAAAGAAGCGAATTAACCATGAGCTTGAATGAGACTTGGGGATACAATAAGACTTTCATCAACTCCTATGACCCCCTACTCTCAATCATCAATCAGTCTTACAGATACGACACTTGGACGACTGACGCTAAAATCAATTATGGCTATGATTTCATGTTTAAAGATAAAAGCGTTATTTTTAAACCCCAAGTAGGCTTAAGCTATTATTACATTGGCTTGTCCGGTTTAAGGGGCATTATGGATGATCCTATTTACAATCAATTCAGAGCCAATGCTGACCCTAATAAAAAATCCGTTCTAACGATCAATTTTGCCCTAGAAAGTCGGCATTACTTCAACAAAAACTCTTATTATTTTGTGATTGCGGATGTGGGTAGGGACTTATTCATTAATTCTATGGGGGATAAAATGGTGCGTTTTATTGGTAATAACACCCTAAGCTATAGAGATGGTGGCAGATACAACACTTTTGCTAGCATTATCACAGGCGGGGAGATAAGGTTATTCAAAACCTTTTATGTGAATGCCGGCATTGGGGCTAGGTTTGGGCTTGATTATAAAGATATTAATATTACCGGAAATATTGGTATGCGCTATGCTTTTTAATGGTATCATTAAACTTGTTTTTAACAAGCCTAATTCATAGCAGGATCACCCATGCAATTTCAAAAAACCTTATTTTCTTTATCTTTGCCTTTATCTTTATTTTTATCTTTTTGTATCG
>NZ_JAALNT010000015.1:0-41453 GCF_017594925.1 Helicobacter pylori | reverse complement strand
ACGAAAATAATCCTACCTTAAAGCGCTTGATAGAAGCCGTGAAAGACATGCAAAAAGAGAGCGAGAAAGGGATTAAAGCTGAAGCGCTTAAAAAACTTAATTTTGATGAAATTAAAAAACTCATTGATGAAAGCCCAAATAATGGAAAAGACATTGTAGTGATAGGAGATGATAATTTAACGCCCGAGATCGTTGAATACATTCACAAAAAACATGCTAAGGTAGGTATAGAGAGGCTAGATGAAGACGAGATAACGACTTTAAATTTCACATATCCTAAAAATGCAAAAGCTATTATTGATTATCAAGGAATACAACATGCATTAAATAAGCATGGGATTAATTCACCTAGCGTTAAATTCAGCAAACAACCACCAATAACTTACAAAGACATAGCTAATTATAGAGATATTGTTAAAAATGCAGATGAAACAATTAAGCACGGTAATAGAATAATAAGCTATAAGCAAGTTAATGGTCATTTTGTGGTAGTGGAACAAATCAATAGAAACAAAAGCGAATTTATATTTAAAACCATGTTTAAAGAGAAAGGAGATTATAAAAATGCACCAGATTATAAGAAAAATATTAAAGAAAATGATTTAAAAGCCTCACCTTGACCATACACAAGCCCTTTCGTCTTATGTGTCAGGGTCTCTTGGCACACTTAAAAAGTGTTTTTATGGGTTAGAAATATTCTCTAACCCATTGATTGATATTACAATAAAAAGATCTAACAAGTCAAGGAGGATAAAATGATAATAAGAGAAATCCCTAACGACACAACAAACACAAGGAGTTAAAAATGATGATTTTAGAAAACGCATGCGAGTATAAGGACTACCTAGGAAGCGTGTTTGATGCAATGGGATTTAATGGCAGTTTTAAAGTGGTAGGTAACGCTTTGCACCTTAACATTATTAGCGAAAACGAACGCTAATAATGAAATAACCGCTAATCAAACGCAAGCGATCAATAACATTAACGAAGCTAAAGAAAGCACACAGGCGCAAATAAACACGAATAAACAAGAAGTCTTAAATAATATCACGCAACAAAAACAACAAGCCACAAGCGAGATTACCGAAGCGAAAAAAACCGCATTTAACGAACTTTTAGAAACCTTAAAGCCGAAATTTAGCGGCTTGTTTGTTGGCGCGTATTATATACGAAATGTGATTTATATCCAAGGCGGATGGGAGCAGAAAGTCAAGGATTTGAGCGATTATGCGCTAGAGAAAAGCAAGAAAGGAGAGTAGAATTTTAGGTTGGAAGATTGATGAATATTTGTTTTGTGCGGAATTTAGGGCAACGCTTCAAAAATGCGAAGAGAATGAGCATGATAAATAAATCACAGGACAAATTAAAACATGGTTTAAAAAAGTTCAAGAATCCTTTTAACAAAGAGGGCTTTAAAAGGGTTATAACATTAACTCTCATTTGAGCGTATGGGTGTGAGAAAAATAAGCCTCAAATCCGTTTAAGTCTTGGATCGGTTCTCATCAAACATGAATGGCTAAAACTTTTTGACTAACGCCAAGCTCTTTGCTATTAATTATAAAAAATGTTTTTAGCATTTTAGATTTTATTATCCATATTTGATGAGAGCCAAGCTTTTTTTATTTAAAAAGGGCTGTATCAATCACAAGGAAATGTAATCCACTTCTTTGGGTCTTTGATGGTTGGCAATGAGTTGCTTGCAGGTTGCAACGCCTTCTGAAGTGCCAACCATCAATAGTTTGGATTCGCTTGCAATAATCGTTTCCCCGTCAGGCATGGGGATGTATTTGCCATCTTTTTGAGTGATACCAATCACAAAGACTTTAGCGATCTCTCTAAAATGGGCTTCTTTTAATTTCCTTAACACAAGCCAGCTGGTTTTAGGGACAATCACTTCTTCTAAGTCTAAAAGCGTGTCTTTTTTATTGATAAAACGCTCTAAGATATTTTCCATATCCGGACGCACCGCCATCGCGCTCACTCTCTGCGCCATGAGCTTTGTGGGGGAAACCACCATATCAGCCCCTAATTTTTTTAATTTTTCTAAGCCTTCATCGCTATGCGCGCTCGCAATGATGTAGTAAGGTTTGCGCTTTAATTCCTTTTCAAACAAGCGCACGCTCACCATTAACGCCACATTCACCGGTAAAATCTTAGACAAAGCCACAACGCCCCTAGCGCTGCTCAAGTGGGTTTTGAGCATAGCTAAATTGGTGTGCGGATCGCCTATGATATAGTAGGGGTATTTGTGCTTAATGGCTTCTTCTTCAAAACTAGGGTCATTATCCACAACCACAAAAGGGATCTGAGCGGAGCGGAACTGCTTGCTCAATTCAATGGTGTATTCGTTGTGGTAACAAATCACATAATGATCCTTAAGGCGTGCGATTTTATAAATCATACCTTTCTCCTTAATCAATCTGGTAAGCGTGCCTTTATTGACCACGCTAACTAAAATAGCCACGCTAAAGGCAATAATTCCTGCCCCAAAAAACATTAAAATGGAAGTTAAAAAAATACTTATAGGCCCAAACTGGCTTTCATTTAAAGCGCCAAACCCTGTAGCTGTCATGGTGTAAGTCGTTTGAAAGAAAGCTTGCATAAGGCTATAATTTTCTAGGGCGAAATATCCTAGAGTGCCTAAAAGCACGAGTAATTGGATTAAAATAAGCGGGAGTCTAAAAACCTTAAATTGCTCATAGATTTCAGAATTTAAATTGACTTCTGGCTGATTTTCATCGTCTTTTTTGATTTTAAAAAATTTCAACTTTTCAAACAAAACCAATTCCTAAATCAAAATAAATTCTTTTGAAAGCGTTTTATTTTTAAACTCCCTTAAAAATATCAAGCCCAATCGCACTAGAATTGATGCTTAATAAAGGAGTTTAGTTTTAAGGGTTTTTAAAGATGTTATAAAAACCCTAAACGGCTAAGCCCCTTTACGCATGGTTCTTAAAGTGGAAGCAGCCACCTTAATGCGTTTGGTCGTGCCGTCGTCTAATTGGATCTTAATAGAGCGTAGGTTAGGGAGTAAGCGGCGTTTGTTTTTGTTGTTCGCATGACTGACATGATTGCCTATCATAGGCCCTTTAAAAGTTAAAGCGCATCTTTTTGCCATTGTGTATCCTTAAATATTGAAATAAACTTTGCATTATACTTAAAATAGCCTTTAAAAAGACTGATTTTAAGACCAATTTTTAAATGGTTCGTCTAAGAACTACTTTTTTTGAGGCATAGAACTTTTAAAGCCTTTCATTCTATCAATAGCGTCTCTGTATTTGGCGATATTTTCTTCTGTAAGTTCTGTTACAGCTTTTCTCATGACAACCGCATACATTCTGTTTAAGATCTTATGTATCGCGTCTTCTTTATTCTTTTCCAAATCTTCATGGATAATGCTGTTTGAAGAATTAAGCCCTCCAGAATTACTATGTTTGTAAGTATAGGTCATTGCTTGAAAAGTTCCCACTTCCACAGCAAAATCATGGACGACACGATTGCTTTCTGGCTCATAAAAATTAAACCATACAGAGCCTGAGCTTTGATCCACTAGCGCGTCTAAATTAGGATTATTGGGATCTTTTACATTCATTTTCAAATCTTCTAAGATTCCTACCCACCCTTTCAAATCCAAAACGCAAAAAATCTTTCTCTTATCTTGCTCGTTCAAAGCTTTTTCATCTTGAAAACGCAACACTTGATAGCCTCTTTTTTCAAAAATAGTTTGGATTTGATTGACTAAAGCGTCTTGAAACTTATCAATATAGGGCTTTAGATTATCGCTCACTTGAATGTGTGGCATTAAAATACCTACAACATGATGGTTTTGTGGGGCTTGAACAATATGTATCGGATAATTAAAATCTAGCGGCGTAACATATTCAGAGCTTGTTTGTATTCTTTCATGAGCTTGAACTTGATTTTTGGCGTCATTTGGTGTTTTTGTTTCAGCGCTTGGATTCATCGCGCAACCGATCAACACGCTTGAAAGCCCTAAAGCAACTAATATTTTAGAATAAACTCTAACTTTTTTAAAAATAAGCGAACACTCCATAAAAGACTCCTAAAAATAAAAATTGAAATTATAATTATACTATTTTTAAGTAAATCAATTTGCGCTACAATTTTCTTTTTTCTAATTTCAAGCATGGCGATTTTAGGGGATTTTATGCTCTATTCTTTATTATATGGCTATTTCAATATCAATCTTTTCCAGTATTTGACCTTTAGAGCAGGGTTAGGGTTTTTCATAGCTTTTTTTCTCACGCTTTTTTTAATGCCTAGATTCATTCTATGGGCCAAGGCTAAAAAGGCTAACCAGCCCATTTCTAGCTTCGTGCCAAGCCACCAGAATAAAAAAGATACCCCTACAATGGGGGGGATTGTGTTTGTTTTTGCCACCATTGTTGCGAGCGTGTTGTGCGCGTCTTTGGGTAATCTTTATGTGTTGTTAGGGATAATCGTGTTAATGGGCTTTAGTTTTGTGGGTTTTAGAGACGATTACACTAAAATCAACCAACAAAATAACGCCGGGATGAGCGCGAAAATGAAATTTGGCATGCTTTTTATCCTTTCGCTTATAGTGTCTGTTTTATTGAGCCTTAAAGGGTTAGACACTTTTTTATACGTGCCTTTTTTGAAAAACCCCTTGTTTGAAATGCCCACGATGTTAGCGGTTGGTTTTTGGGTGTTGGTTTTTTTATCCACGAGCAATGCGGTGAATTTAACCGATGGGTTAGACGGCTTAGCGAGTGTGCCTAGCATTTTCACCCTCTTAAGCCTTTCTATCTTTGTGTATGTGGCAGGGAATGCGGAATTTTCTAAATACTTGCTCTATCCTAAAGTCATAGATGTGGGGGAATTGTTTGTTGTCTCGCTAGCGTTAGTGGGATCGCTCTTTGGCTTTTTGTGGTATAACTGCAACCCGGCAAGCGTGTTTATGGGCGATAGCGGGAGCTTGGCTTTGGGGGGGTTTATCGCTTATAACGCTATTGTTTCGCATAATGAAATCTTACTCGTTTTAATGGGATCTATTTTTGTGGTAGAAACTTTGTCTGTGATCTTGCAAGTAGGGAGTTATAAAACCCGTAAAAAACGCCTTTTTTTAATGGCGCCAATCCATCATCATTTTGAGCAAAAGGGTTGGGCAGAAAATAAGGTGATCGTGCGTTTTTGGATCATTTCTATGCTGAGTAATTTAATCGCTCTTTTAAGCTTAAAGGTGCGTTAAAATGAAAATCTCTTTATTGGGGCATGGTAAAACCACTCTAGCCTTAGCGCGTTTTTTTAAAAAAAACCATAATGAAGTCAAATTTTTTGATGATAAATTCTCTTCATTTCATAAGGATAACGAGGGTTTTCTTTGCTATCCCAGTAAGGATTTTAACCCTAATGATTCCCAACTAGAGGTAGTCAGCCCTGGCATTAGTTTTACGCACCCTTTAGTCATGAAAGCCAAGCATTTAGTGAGCGAATACGATTATATTGACAGCTTGTTTGATTTGGTTTTCACGCCTACTATAATCAGTATTAGCGGCACTAATGGTAAAACCACCACGACCGAAATGCTCACTGCGCTTTTAGAAGATTTTAAGGCTGTGAGTGGGGGGAATATCGGCACGCCCTTGATTGAATTGTTTGAAAAACGATCGCCCTTGTGGGTGTTAGAAACAAGCTCTTTTTCTTTGCATTACACTAATAAGGCTTACCCTTTAATCTACTTGCTCATCAATGTGGAAGCTGATCACTTGACTTGGCATTGCAATTTTGAAAATTATTTGGACGCTAAACTCAAGGTTTTATCGTTGATGCCTAAAACTTCGCTCGCTATCCTCCCTTTAAAATTCAAAGAACACCCCATTATTCAAAACTCGCAAGCGCAAAAAATCTTTTTTGACAAAAGCGAAGAGGTTTTAGAGCGTTTAAAAATCCCTTCTAACGCCCTTTTTTTTAAGGGAGCGTTTTTATTAGACGCGGCTTTAGCCCTTTTAGTTTATGAGCAATTTTTAAAAATAAAGAATTTAAAATGGCAAGATTATAGAGAAAACGCCCTTAAAAGATTGAACGCTTTTAAAATCGGATCGCATAAAATGGAGGAATTTAGGGATAAAGAAGGGCGTTTGTGGGTAGATGACAGCAAAGCCACGAACATTGATGCCACCTTACAAGCTCTAAAAACCTTTAAAAACCAAAAAATCCATTTGATTTTAGGGGGCGATATTAAAGGGGTCAATTTAACTCCCCTTTTTGAAGAGTTTAAAAACTATAAAATAAGCCTTTATGCCATAGGATCAAGCACTCCTATCATCCAAGCCTTAGCGTTAGAATTTAATGTTTCTTGTCAGGTTTGTTTGGAGTTAGAAAAAGCGGTTCAAAAAATTAAAAGCGTTTTATTGCAAAATGAAATCGCTTTGCTTTCACCCAGCGCGGCCAGTTTGGATCAATTCTCTTCGTATAAAGAAAGGGGTGAAAAATTTAAGGCGTTTGTTTTAAAAGATTAAAGCGCATGCGCCACAATCTCTAATTGTGAAATTTTTTGAAAAATCTCGTTCCGTTCTTCTTCGTTTGAAACTTCCATAGAAACGTTAAAGCTATAAAATTTAGCGTTTTTAGAAGTGTTTTTTAGTTCCAATTTAAAGGGGCGTTGGTAGGTTTCTAAAAGCTCTTTTAACACGCTCGTATCTTTAGTGGTCATAATCACCCTATAATCCCAAAGGCAAGGGTAAATAATGGTGGGTTTTTTTGAATCAGACGGCATTGAACAGCTCCTTAAACAATTTAGGAATGGCAATAGGGCTGTATGTGGAGCGATTGACAAAGCCAAACTTGATTTCTGAAGCAAAGACTTTGAAAGGCTTCATAGGCTCTAAAGAAGCGTTTTGGATGCAATAAATTTCTTGAAAAAGCACCACAAAAACCTTTCTTAATTCTTTAATTTGCGTTCTTATTTCTAAGACCTGTCCAAGGCTTGCGGGGGTGAAAAAATCCGCTTTGATAGAGCGGATGACAAACACGCCTTCTTCATTTTCTGGCAAGACATTTTTTTTAAAAAAAAACTCGCTCCTAGCCCTTTCGCAATATTTCAAATAATTCGCATGATAGACCACGCCTTCAGAGTCGGTATCTTCGTAATATACCCTACAGCGCATTAATTCCCCTTACTTAAATAATGAAACTTTCTTAAAATTATACAATATGTAACTTAACTATAGTATAATTTGGGGGCGTTGCTCTATATTTTTTAGGTATTTTTGAAGCGGGTTTTTCCTTAAATTTTAGGGTTTTTAAAGATTTCAAAAAAATACAGCAATAGTTGGGCGATTAAGGGCATAGTCTCTTAATTTTAATCATTTACAAGGAGTTTGGTAGTTAAGATATGGGTAATCATTTTTCTAAATTAGGATTTGTTTTAGCGGCCTTAGGGAGCGCGATAGGTTTAGGGCATATCTGGCGTTTCCCCTATATGACTGGGGTGAGTGGTGGGGGTGCTTTTGTCTTATTGTTTTTATTTTTATCTTTAAGCGTTGGTGCGGCGATGTTTATCGCTGAAATGCTATTAGGACAAAGCACGCAAAAAAATGTAACAGAAGCTTTTAAAGAGCTTGACCTTAACCCTAAAAAACGCTGGAAATACGCAGGGCTTTTGCTGATTTCTGGGCCTTTGATACTGACTTTTTATGGCACGATTTTAGGTTGGGTGCTTTATTATTTAGTGAGTATTAGTTTTAATTTGCCTAACAGTATCCAAGAATCTGAACAAATCTTTAATGATACCTTGCAATCCATTAGGTTACAATCCATAGGGCTTTTTAGCGTTTTATTCATAACCGGATGGATTGTTTCTAGAGGGATTAAAGAAGGGATTGAAAAACTCAATTTGGTTTTAATGCCCTTACTCTTTGCCACTTTTTTTGGTTTGCTTTTTTATGCGATGAGCATGGATTCTTTTTCTAAAGCTTTCCATTTCATGTTTGATTTCAAGCCAAAAGATTTGACTTCTCAGGTATTCACTTATTCCTTGGGGCAGGTTTTCTTTTCTTTAAGCATCGGTTTAGGGATCAATATCACTTATGCTGCGGTTACGGATAAAACGCAGAATTTGCTTAAAAGCACTATTTGGGTGGTTTTATCAGGGATTTTAATTTCTCTTGTGGCAGGGCTTATGATTTTCACTTTTGTGTTTGAATATGGGGCTAATGTCTCACAAGGCACAGGGTTAATCTTCACTTCTTTACCGGTGGTTTTTGGCCAAATGGGAGCGATAGGCGTTCTTGTTTCAGTTCTTTTCTTGCTCGCGCTCGCTTTTGCTGGCATCACTTCTACGGTGGCTTTATTAGAGCCAAGCGTGATGTATCTTACCGAAAGGTATCAATACTCTCGTTTTAAGGTTACTTGGGGTCTTGTAGCGCTAATTTTTATCGTAGGCGTGGTGTTGATTTTCTCGCTCCATAAGGATTATAAAGATTATCTCACTTTCTTTGAAAAAAGTCTTTTTGATTGGTTGGATTTTGCCTCAAGCACCATTATCATGCCTTTAGGCGGGATGGCAACCTTTATTTTTATGGGCTGGGTTTTGAAAAAAGAAAAATTGCGTCTTTTAAGCACGCACTTTTTAGGCCCTAAATTGTTTGCAACTTGGTATTTCTTGCTTAAATATATCACCCCTTTAATTGTATTTTCTATTTGGTTGAGCAAGATTTATTAAAATATTTAGCATGGGAAAATTTTCTAAATTAGGCTTTATTTTAGCCACTTTGGGTAGCTCTATCGGTTTAGGGCATATTTGGCGCTTTCCCTATATGGTAGGTCATAATGGGGGGAGTGCGTTTGTGCTTTTATATCTGGTGCTAACCTTGAGTCTAGGCATTGCTATGCTTTTAGTGGAAATGCTGATTGGGAATTTGGGTAAAAAAGATGTTGTTTCTAATTATCAAATCTTAGATCCTAAAAGGAAAAAATATTACCCTTTCACTTCTTTTTTTATTTTAGGCGGCCCTCTCATTTTATCCTTTTATGCGGTGGTGTTAGGTTGGGTGCTTTACTATCTTTTTGTAGTAACTTTTGATTTGCCTAAAGATTTAGAGCAAGCCAAAATGCAATTTAGCATGCTCCAAAATGGCAGTTTGATCTGGCCTGTTATTGGCTTTAGCGCATGCTTATTGCCGACAATATGGTTTGTTTCTAGGGGGATTGAAGAAGGGATTGAAAAATTAAATGTCGTGCTGATGCCGTTATTGTTTGTGATTTTCATAGGGCTTTTAATCTATGCGATGACTTTAGAAAGCATGCCTAAAGCTTTGCACTTTTTGTTTAATTTTGAGATTCAAAAGATTGATTTTAAGGTTGTTATGGACGCTTTAGGGCAGATGTTCTTTTCTTTGAGTTTGGGGGTAGGCACGATCATTACTTATTCGGCTTTTACGCCTAAAAAAGAAAATCTACTCAAAAGCTCTTTATTTATTGTTTTACCGGGTATTTTAATCTCTCTCATTGCCGGGGTGATGATTTTCACCTTTGTGTTTGAATACCATGCGGATGTGTCTCAAGGGCCAGGGCTTGTTTTTATTTCCTTGCCTTTGACTTTCGCTAAAATGGGAATCAGCGGGCAGATCGTTTCGCTCTTTTTCTTTATGGCGCTTGTTTTTGCTGGGATCACTTCCACGGTTTCTTTGATAGAGCCTTTAGCGCTTTATTTAATCAATCGTTTTAATTTTTCGCGCCTTCAAGCGTCGCTATGGATAGGGGTTGTTGTGTATGTTTTAGGCGTTTTAGTCATTCTTTCTATGAATGAACGATACGCTAAGTTTTTGAGTTTTGCTCATAAGAGCGTGTTTGGGTGGCTGGATTTCATCACTTCTTCATTTTTAATGCCTTTGGGAGGCTTGTTTTCAGTCTTATTTGTGGGGTGGGTTTTAAATAAAAAGCACTCTTTTTTAGCCACGAAGCACTTCTTTAATATAAACGCCTTTAAAGCATGGCATTTTAGCGTTCGTTTTATCGCGCCTGTAGTGATTTTAGCGATTTTTATCTTGCAATTTAAGTGAAATAAAGATACTTGATGAAAAGCATTTTGCTCTTTATGATTTTTGTAGTTTGTCAGTTGGAAGGCAAAAAATTTTTGCAAGATAATTTTAAGGTGGATTATAACTACTATTTGCGCAAACAGGATTTACACATCATTAAGACGCAAAACGATTTGTCCAATGCCTGGTATCTCCCTCCACAAAAAGCCCCCAAAGAACATTCTTGGGTGGATTTTGCTAAAAAATATTTAAACATGATGGATTATCTAGGCACTTATTTTTTGCCTTTTTATCATAGTTTCACCCCCATTTTTCAATGGTATCATCCTAATATCAACCCGTATCAACGCAATGAGTTTAAGTTCCAAATCAGTTTTAGAGTGCCTGTATTTAGGCATATTCTTTGGACTAAAGGCACGCTTTATTTGGCTTATACCCAAACTGACTGGTTTCAAATTTATAATAACCCTCAATCCGCTCCCATGCGAATGATCAATTTCATGCCTGAACTCATCTATGTTTATCCTATTAATTTTAAACCTTTTGGGGGTAAAATAGGGAATTTTTCTGAAATTTGGATAGGTTGGCAGCACATTTCTAATGGCGTGGGAGGCGCGCAATGTTACCAGCCTTTTAATAAAGAAGGTAATCCTGAAAACCAATTCCCAGGAGGGCCTGTAATCGTTAAAGATTATAACGGGCAAAAAGACGTGCGCTGGGGGGGGTGCCGCTCTGTGAGCGCGGGGCAACGCCCTGTGTTTCGCTTGGTGTGGGAAAAGGGAGGCCTAAAAATCATGGTCGCTTATTGGCCCTATGTCCCTTATGATCAATCCAACCCTAATTTGATTGATTACATGGGGTATGGTAACGCTAAAGTTGATTACAGGAGAGGGCGCCATCATTTTGAATTGCAACTTTATGATATTTTCACGCAATACTGGCGTTATGATCGCTGGCATGGAGCTTTCCGCTTAGGCTATACCTACCGCATTAACCCCTTTGTGGGGATTTATGCGCAGTGGTTTAACGGCTATGGCGATGGCTTGTATGAATACGATGTTTTTTCCAATCGTATAGGGGTAGGAATACGCTTAAACCCTTAAAAAAGCGTTCTTTTATGCTATAATAAGACTAAAAATTCAAGGGGATCATTCAATTATGAAAATCAGTGTTAGTAAAAACGATTTAGAAAACACTTTGCGCTACTTGCAAGCTTTTTTGGATAAAAAGGACGCTTCTTCTATCGCTTCACACATCCATTTAGAAGTCATTAAAGAAAAGCTTTTTTTAAAGGCTAGCGATTCCGATATTGGGCTAAAAAGCTATATTTTTACGCAATCTAGCGATAAAGAGGGCGTAGGCACAATCAATGGGAAAAAGTTTTTGGATATTATCTCATGTTTAAAAGACTCTAATATTGTTTTAGAAACTAAAGATGACAGCTTGGTGATCAAACAAAATAAAAGCTCTTTCAAACTCCCCATGTTTGACGCTGATGAGTTCCCTGAATTCCCTGTTATAGATCCCAAAGTGAGTATAGAAGTCAATACCCCTTTTTTGGTAGATGCGTTTAAAAAGATCGCTCCTGTGATTGAGCAAACCAGCCATAAAAGGGAATTAGCCGGTATTTTAATGCAATTTGATCAAAAACATCAAACCCTTTCGGTGGTAGGCACGGATACCAAACGGCTTTCTTACACGCAGTTAGAAAAAATCTCTATCCATTCCACTGAAGAAGATATTTCTTGCATTTTACCTAAAAGGGCTTTATTAGAAATCCTTAAGCTTTTTTATGAAAATTTCAGTTTTAAAAGCGATGGCATGTTAGCGGTGATTGAAAACGAAACGCACACTTTTTTCACCAAGCTCATTGATGGGAATTACCCTGATTATCAAAAAATCCTCCCCAAAGAATACACTTCTTCTTTCACTTTAGGCAAGGAGGAATTTAAAGAGAGCATTAAATTGTGCAGTTCTTTAAGCTCCACCATTAAACTCACTTTAGAAAAAAACAACGCTTTGTTTGAATCTTTGGATTCTGAGCATAGCGAAACGGCTAAAACCTCTGTTGAGATTGAAAAAGGTTTGGATATTGAAAAAGCCTTTCATTTGGGCGTGAACGCTAAATTTTTCCTTGAAGCCTTAAACGCTTTGGGGACAACGCAATTCGTTTTAAAATGCAATGAGCCTTCATCGCCTTTTTTGATCCAAGAACCCCTTGATGAAAAGCAAAGCCACTTGAACGCTAAAATTTCTACTTTGATGATGCCAATCACACTATAAAGGCTGATTTGAATGCAAAATTACCAGAGCCATAGTATTAAGGTTTTAAAAGGCTTAGAGGGGGTTAGGAAACGCCCTGGAATGTATATTGGCGATACCAATATAGGCGGGTTGCACCACATGGTGTATGAAGTCGTGGATAACGCTGTAGATGAGAGCATGGCGGGCTTTTGTGATAGGATTAATATCACTTTGACTAGTGAGGGTTCATGCATTGTAGAAGATAACGGGCGAGGCATTCCTGTAGATATTCACCCCACGGAAAAAATCCCCGCTTGCACCGTGGTTTTAACGATTTTGCATGCGGGGGGCAAGTTTGATAACGATACTTATAAAGTTTCAGGCGGTTTGCATGGCGTGGGTGTTTCGGTTGTGAACGCCTTGAGCAAACGCTTGATTATGACCATTAAAAAAGAGGGTCAAATCTATCGCCAAGAGTTTGAAAAGGGTATCCCCATTAGCGAGCTTGAAATCATTGGCAAGACTAAAAGCGCTAAAGAAAGCGGCACGACTATTGAATTTTTCCCTGATGAAAGCGTGATGGAAGTCGTTGAATTTCAAGCGGGTATTTTGCAAAAGCGCTTCAAAGAAATGGCGTATCTTAATGATGGCTTAAAAATTTCTTTCAAAGAAGAAAAAACCCAACTGCAAGAAACTTATTTCTATGAAGACGGCTTGAAACAATTCGTTAAAGACAGCGCTAAAAAAGAATTACTCACCCCCGTTATTTCGTTTAAAAGCATGGATGAAGAAACGCGCACTTCTATAGAAGTCGCTCTAGCGTATGCTGATGATTACAATGAAAACACCTTAAGCTTTGTGAATAACATTAAAACTTCTGAGGGTGGCACGCATGAGACGGGCTTTAAAATGGGCTTGTCTAAGGCGATTTTACAATACATTGACAATAACATTAAAACCAAAGAGTCGCGCCCCATTTCTGAAGACATTAAAGAGGGGTTGATCGCTGTTGTGAGCTTGAAAATGAGCGAGCCTTTGTTTGAAGGGCAGACTAAATCCAAACTCGGCAGTTCGTATGCGCGCGCGTTGGTTTCAAAATTAGTCTATGATAAAATCCATCAATTTTTAGAAGAAAACCCTAACGAAGCTAAAATCATCGCTAATAAAGCCCTACTAGCCGCAAAAGCCAGAGAAGCTAGTAAGAAAGCCAGAGAGCTTACAAGAAAAAAAGACAATTTGAGTGTCGGCACCTTGCCGGGAAAATTAGCCGATTGCCAGAGTAAAGACCCCTTAGAGAGTGAGATCTTTTTAGTGGAGGGCGATAGCGCGGGAGGGAGCGCTAAACAAGGGCGCGATAGGGTTTTCCAAGCGATCTTGCCCTTAAAGGGTAAGATTTTAAATGTGGAAAAAAGCCATTTGTCAAAAATCCTGAAATCAGAAGAAATTAAAAACATGATCACGGCTTTTGGGTGCGGCATTCAAGAGAGTTTTGATATAGAAAGATTGCGCTATCATAAAATCATTATCATGACCGATGCTGATGTGGATGGGAGCCATATCCAAACCTTGCTGATGACTTTTTTCTATCGTTATTTACGCCCGCTGATTGAACAAGGGCATGTTTATATCGCTCAAGCCCCTCTTTATAAATACAAGAAAGGCAAGACAGAAATTTATCTTAAAGACGGCGTCGCTTTGGATCATTTTTTAATTGAGCATGGCATCAATTCGGTGGATATTGAAGGGATTGGCAAGAACGATTTGATGAACTTGTTAAAAGTGGCACGCCATTACCGCTACGCGCTTTTGGAATTAGAAAAACGCTACAACTTGCTAGAGATTTTACGCTTTCTCATTGAGACTAAGGACGCCTTAAGCCTTGATATGAAAGTTTTAGAAAAAAGCATTTTGGAAAAATTAGAGGGCTTGAATTATCAGATCTTACGCTCTTTTGCTACTGAAGAAAGCTTGCATTTGCACACGCAAACCCCTAAAGGCTTGGTGGAATTTAATTTAGATGACAACCTCTTTAAAGAGGTGTTGTTTGAAGAAGCGAATTACACTTACCAAAAGCTTATGGAGTATAATTTAGATTTCTTAGAAAATAAGGATATTTTGGCGTTTTTAGAAGAAGTGGAAAATCACGCTAAAAAGGGAGCGAATATCCAGCGCTATAAGGGGCTAGGCGAGATGAACCCTAATGATTTGTGGGAAACGACCATGCATAAAGAAAACCGCAGCTTGATCAAACTCAAAATTGAAGATTTAGAAAAAACCAATGCAGTCTTTTCGCTTTGCATGGGCGATGAAGTAGAGCCTAGAAGAGCCTTTATCCAAGCGCATGCTAAAGACGTGAAACAACTAGATGTGTAAGGGATTTTAATCGCCACTCCTAAACATTTAAATCAGCGAGAGAGCGTGAATTTAGGGGCTTATTACACGCCCCCTTATTTAGTGGATTGTGCTTACAAGCTTTTAAAAAAGCATGTTGGTATTGAATACTACACGCTTTTAGACACTGCATGTGGTAATAAAGAGTTTTTAAAACTCCAACACCCTAAAAAAATAGGAGCGGATATTGACCCCAAGTGTGATGCTTTAATAATAAACGCTTTAGTTAATCCTAAAAGAGAAAATTATGGCATTAGCCAAGATGAACCTTTAATCATCGTGGGAAATCCCCCCTATAACGATAGAACTTCTTTTGCCAAACAAAAATTAAAAGATAAAAGCTTTCATTTTGAGATAGACCATCATTTGAAATCCCGAGATTTGGGGATAAGTTTTTTAAAATCTTTTGCAATTTTAAAGCCGGCGTTTATTTGCGTGTTACACCCTTTATCTTATCTCATCAAAGAAGCTAATTTTAAGCAATTAAAGCTATTTAAGGATCATTACAGGCTTTTAGACGCTTTGGTTGTTTCTTCTAAATCTTTCACTAAAAGTAACGAATTTCCTATTGTGATAGCTTTATATGAGCGAGGGCGAATGGACTATGCAGATATTAGGCGTTTTATTTTTCCAACTGATTGCGATACGACGCTATGCTTAAACGATTTTGACTATATAGCCAATTATGTGGATAAATACCCTAACGCTAAAAAGGTTGGTGCATGCGTGGGCTATTTTTTCCCTATGCGAGACATTAACGCTCTCAAACGCAACAAGACTTTTTTAAACGCGCCAAGCGAAAATGCGGTGTATATCAGTCAAGATAAATTGATTTATTACCAATATATCCATTATTTTAAGGAAATCGCCCCTAAAATCCCTTATTATTTTGGTAATTTGGATATTATTATTGATCATTTCGCTTTTTTAGAAATTAAAGACGCTTTTTTAAAAGACAAAAGAGCGCGTTTAGAATATTTTAAAAAATTGTTTCAAGGACACCCTTGTGAGTTTGATTAAAGTTAATGATGATAAAAAAGCGATTGAGGTTTCTATTCCTTTAACTTCCATTTCAGGCAAAGTGCGTGTGAAAATCAGACATGCCTTTAGCGATTATGGCATTTCAACAGCGACTAGAAAAATCCCTTTTAGTTTAAAGCATTATGTAGAGTGGCAAATCGGTTATGATGTCCCTATTAAAGATAAAGAAAAATTTGAACTCACTACCCTAAAAGATGAAAAATATCATTTTTTAGGGGCTAATAATAAAGTAAAAACCCTTTATGAATTGAGCGAAATAATTTATTACGCTAAGCAATTAGGTTTAATCAGTTTAGAAAATTTAGAAAATACTTTAAAATATTTAGAAAAGCAAAAACAATTCATAGAAGATAATTTTATGATCACAAGAGAAAGATTTAGATCCCATCAATTTGGTGGCATGGATTTTGAACTTTCACGCATTTCTTATCCTTTACTCATTCATTCTTTTAATGATAATCAGTTGAGCGAAATCGTTATTAGAGAGCAACAATACGGTTCTAAAACCCAAGCCATGCTGTATTTTTGCTTTTCTATTCTGGAATTAAAAACCGCTACCCCTTTATTAAATAGAACGGCTGCACTCAAAGAACATGCTCTTTTAACTATCCATAAAACCAACGCTCCCATGTTTTTAGAAATGCTTAAAATTTTTGGGCTTTTAAGCCAAGCACACCATAACGATGTGTTAAAGATTTTAGAAAAAATACTTGAAAATTAACTAACGATACGAATTGTTAAAAAGAGAATGAATATCCAACGCTACAAGATCCAGGCGAAACAAGCCCGTTTATAGGGAATAACCATGTACCAATACAACGCGCTTTATAAAGCTATAAAAACAAGGCTAGGTTTTAAAACTTGTATCAATTTTCTTTAATGGCTTATGTTATACTAATAAAATACAGATTTGATTGAAGGCATTAAACGACTGCATGGTATTTTTTCATAAGAAAGTTATTTTAAATTTTACCTATTCTTTAATGGTTGCTTTTTTATTCCATTTATCCCATGGGGTTCTTTTAAAAGCCGATGGAATGGCTAAAAAGCAAACTTTATTGGTGGGCGAAAGGCTTGTGTGGGATAAGCTCACGCTATTAGGGTTTTTAGAAAAAAACCATATCCCCCAAAAACTCTACTACAACCTAAGCTCTCAAGATAAAGAATTGAGCGCTGAAATCCAAAGCAATGTTACCTACTACACTTTAAGAGATGAAAACAACACGCTCATTCAAGCCCTTATCCCTATTAGCCAGGATTTGCAAATCCATATTTACAAAAAAGGAGAGGATTATTTTTTAGACTTTATCCCCATTGTTTTCACTCGTAAAGAAAGAACTCTCCTTCTTTCCTTACAAACTTCGCCCTATCAAGATATTGTCAAAGCCACCAATGACCCCCTTTTAGCCAACCAATTGATGAACGCGTATAAAAAAAGCGTGCCTTTTAAACGCCTAGTGAAAAACGATAAAATCGCTATCGTTTATACAAGAGATTATCGTGTGGGGCAAGCGTTTGGCCAGCCGACTATCAAAATGGCAATGGTTAGCTCTCGCTCTAACCAATACTATCTCTTTTCCCATTCAAACGGGCGTTATTACGATTCAAAAGCGCAAGAAGTGGCAGGGTTTTTACTAGAAACCCCGGTGAAATACACCCGCATTTCTTCGCCTTTTTCTTATGGGAGGTTCCATCCTGTCTTAAAAGTCAGACGGCCTCATTACGGCGTGGATTATGCGGCTAAACATGGCAGTTTGATCCATTCAGCATCAGACGGCCGTGTGGGTTTTATAGGGGTTAAGGCGGGTTATGGGAAGGTGGTTGAAATCCATTTGAATGAATTGCGCTTGGTGTATGCTCACATGAGTTCTTTTGCTAAGGGGTTGAAAAAGGGATCATTCGTTAGAAAAGGACAAATCATAGGCAGAGTGGGAAGCACGGGTTTAAGCACCGGGCCGCATTTGCATTTTGGCGTGTATAAAAACTCCCGCCCCATTAATCCTTTAGGCTATATCCGCACCGCTAAAAGCAAGCTGCATGGCAAACAAAGAGAGGTTTTTTTAGAAAAAGCTCAGCATTCTAAGCAAAAATTAGAAGAACTTCTTAAAACCCATTCCTTTGAAAAAAATTCATTTTATCTTTTAGAGGGTTTTTAATGTCTTATTTTAAGAATGCTTTCAATCAAAAATCTTTAATAGATGATTCTAGTGTGTATTTAGAGCCTTGTTCTAGCTCTAATTTCATAGAATTAAAACGCATGCATTATAATGAAGAGAATACTAAGAAAACATGGGATATTATTAAGTCTTTAGACAGCGTGGCGGTTTTACTCTATGAAAAAGAATCCGATTGTTTTGTGATTGTGAAACAATTCCGCCCAGCCATTTATGCACGCCATTTTCATTTTAAGCATGAGATTGACGGATACACTTATGAATTGTGCGCGGGGCTTGTGGATAAGGCTAATAAGAGTTTAGAAGAAATCGCTTGCGAAGAAGCGTTAGAAGAATGCGGTTATCAAATTAGCCCTAAAAACTTAGAAACCATAGGCCAATTTTATAGCGCGACCGGGTTGAGCGGGAGTTTGCAAACGCTCTATTACGCTGAAGCGCATGAGGGTTTGAAGGTTTCAAAGGGTGGGGGGATTGATACAGAAAAGATTGAAGTGCTGTTTTTAGAGCGATCAAAAGCTCTTGATTTTATAATGGATTTTCAATACGCTAAAACCACCGGCTTGTCTTTAGCCATTTTGTGGCATTTAAAAAAGTTTAAAAATATTTAAAAGGAATTTTATGTTAAGGCTTTTGATAGGACTTCTTTTAATGAGTTTTATAAGCTTGCAATCAGCCTCTTGGCAAGAACCCTTAAGAGTGAGTATAGAATTTGTGGATTTGCCTAAAAAAATCATCCGTTTTCCGGCCCATGATTTGAAAGTGGGGGAGTTTGGTTTTGTGGTTACTAAACTTTCAGATTATGAAATCGTTAATTCTGAAGTGGTCATTATTGCTGTTGAAAATGGCGTCGCAACGGCTAAATTCAAAGCGTTTGAGTCGATGAAACAAAGCCATTTACCCACTCCAAGAATGGTCGCTAAAAAAGGGGATTTAGTCTATTTCAGGCAATTTAACAACCAGGCGTTTTTGATCGCTCCTAATGATGAAATTTATGAGCAAATCAGAGCGACTAATACTGATATTAATTTTATTAGTTCTGATTTGTTGGTTACTTTTTTGAACGGGTTTGACCCAAAAATCGCTAATTTAAGGAAAGCGTGCAATGTTTATAGTGTGGGGGTGATTTATATTGTAACCACGAACACGCTCAATATTTTAAGCTGTGAGAGTTTTGAAATTTTAGAAAAAAGAGAGCTGGATACAAGCGGCGTTACTAAAACTTCCACGCCGTTTTTTTCTAGGGTTGAGGGCATTGATGCAGGCACGCTAGGGAAACTTTTTTCAGGCAGTCAATCTAAAAATTACTTCGCTTACTATGACGCTTTAGTGAAAAAAGAAAAACGAAAAGAAGTGAGGATTGAAAAGAAAGAAGAAAGGATTGATGCTAGAGAAAATAAAAGAGAAATCAAGCAAGAAGCCATTAAAGAGCCTAAAAAAGCCAATCAAGGTGCAGAAAACGCTCCCACTTTAGAAGAGAAAAACTACCAAAAAGCAGAGCGAAAACTTGACGCCAAAGAAGAAAGGCGCTATTTAAGAGATGAAAGGAAAAAAACTAAAGCCACCAAAAAGGCTATGGAATTTGAAGAAAGAGAAAAAGAGCATGATGAAAGAGACGAAAAAGAGACTGAAGAAAGAAGAAAAGCTTTAGGAATGGATAAAGGCAATAAAAAAGTCAATGCCAAAGAAAACGAGCAAGAAATCAATCAAGAATCCGCTAATGAGCCAAGTAGTGAAAACAACGCCACTCCAAAAGACACAGAAAATACTTCTGTCTTAAAAGAGAACGCCGCTAAAAAAGAAGCGCCAAAACCAAGCTCTAAAGAAGAAAAACGCCGCTTGAAAGAAGAAAAGAAAAAAGCCAAGGCCGAACAAAGAGCGAGAGAATTTGAACAAAGAGCGAGAGAGCATCAAGAAAGAGATGAAAAAGAGCTTGAAGAAAGAAGAAAAGCTTTAGAAATGAATAAGAAGTAGGCCCATGTTAGAGAAGCAACACATCCAATACTTTAAAAACCTAGTAGGGGGAGAGGATTTTTTCACTGATTTAGCGCATTTGAACGCTTATTGCTATGACGCTACCAAAGAAAGGCATTTGCCTAGCGGCGTGATTTTCCCTAAAAACGAGCAAGAAATCAGCCAGATTTTAAAATACTGCAACGAGCACCGCCTTATCGTTGTGCCTAGGGGGGCTGGGAGCGGTTTTACAGGGGGGGCGTTGAGCGTGAGCGGGGGGCTAGTTTTAAGCGTAGAAAAGCATTTGGATAAGATTTTAGAGATTGACACTAAAAATTTAATCGCTAGAGTAGAGCCGGGCGTGATTAACAAGCATTTCCAAAACGAAGTGGAAAAATTGGATTTATTCTACCCCCCAGATCCAGCGAGCGAGAATCAAAGCACTTTAGGGGGGAATGTCGCTGAAAATGCCGGCGGCATGCGCGCGGCTAAATACGGCATCACTAAAGATTATGTCATGGCTTTAAGGGTGGTTTTAGCGAATGGTGAAATCATAAGGGCAGGCAAAAAGACGATCAAAGATGTCGCCGGCTTTAATATCGCAGGGCTGATGATCGCTAGTGAGGGGTGTTTGGGCGTGATTTCTGAAATCACCTTAAAGCTTTTAGCCAAACCGCCCCTAAAACAAAGTGCGATGGGGGTTTTTAATCATATTGAAGACGCCATGAACGCTGTTTATAAGACAATGAGCAGTGGCGTTACGCCTGTAGCGATGGAATTTTTGGATAATTTGAGTATCAAAGCGGTTGAAGAGAGATTTTCTAAAGGCTTGCCCAAAGACGCTGGAGCGATACTCATCACTCAAGTGGATGGCGTGGTTAAAGAGCAGATCGCATGGCAACTCAATGAGATAGAAAAGCATTTCAAAGCCAATGGGTGCGTGGATTTTAAGATCGCTCAAAACGAACAAGAAGAGCAGGATTTATGGTTTTCAAGGCGTAACGCTTCTCAAAGTATTAGCGTTTATGGTAAAAAGAAATTGAATGAAGACGTGACCGTTCCTAGGGCGAGTTTGCCGAGTTTGTTGCAAGAAGTCGCCAAAATCAGCCAAAAATACGGCTTTAAAATCCCTTGCTTTGGGCATACGGGCGATGGCAATGTGCATGTGAATATCATGCTAGAAGATCCTAAAAGGGATTTAGAAAAAGGGCATCAGGCTATGGAAGAGATTTTTCAGGCCGCTATTAGTTTGGAGGGGACTTTAAGCGGGGAGCATGGCATAGGCTTGTCTAAAGCCAAATTCATGCCTTTAGCGTTTAATCATAGTGAAATGGAGCTTTTTAGGAACATTAAAAAAGCCCTTGATCCTAATAATATTTTAAACCCTTTTAAAATGGGGTTGTAAGATTTAAAAGCAAGGAAAACGCATGAAAATCGGTGTTTATGGAGCGAGCGGTCGTATAGGGAAACTGCTTTTAGAAGAATTAAAAGGGGGGTATAAGGGATTAGAGTTATCTAGCGTGTTTGTCAGGCAAAAATGCGAAACGGATTTCAGCTCTTTTTCACACGCCCCTTTAGTAACCAATGATTTAAAAGCGTTTGTGAGAGCTTGCGAATGCGTGATTGATTTTTCTTTACCTAAAGGCGTGGATAATTTGCTAGAGGCTCTTTTAGAATGCCCTAGAATTTTAGTTTCTGGCACAACCGGTTTAGAAAAAGAAACGCTAGGAAAAATGCAACAATTAGCCTTAAAAGCGCCGCTTTTGCATGCACACAACATGTCTATTGGGATTATGATGCTCAATCAATTAGCCTTTTTAACTTCTTTGAAATTAAAAGATGCGGATATTGAAATTATAGAAACGCACCACAATCTCAAAAAAGATGCTCCGAGCGGCACGGCGTTGAGTTTGTATGAAACTTGTGCTAAGGCTAGGGGGTATGATGAAAAAAACGCCCTAATCACTCACAGAGAAGGTTTGCGCTCTAAAGAAAGCATTGGCATAGCCGCTTTAAGGGGGGGCGATGTCGCCGGGAAGCACACGATAGGGTTTTATTTAGAGGGCGAATACATAGAGCTTAGCCATACGGCGACTAACCGATCTATTTTTGCTAAAGGGGCTTTAGAAGTGGCTCTGTGGCTTAAGGATAAAGCCGCTAAAAAATATGAAATCAGCGAAATGTTTGGTTGAATGTTTTAATTCTTTTTGTATAAATAATTCACGCTTTTACGATGAAATATTTCCCCTTTTTAGCCTTACTAAAAGGTTTTTACTATACTATAAGGGATATTGCTAACGATTAAGCTGTATTGGAAGAGTTTATTTTGCAAGAATTAATCTTGCCTTGTGTGATTAGTAACACAAGGCAAGTGTGGTAAACCCTACTACAATTTCAATTCAAGGAGCCTAACTAAAATAAAAGGAGAAATTTTAGTTAGGGCTTTATTATAGCAAAAATTATCAAGGATTACAAAGGGTAGCGTTTCTGTTTTGGATTTAGAGCGTTATTGTGATTATTTTGAGTTTCATTTACTTTTTGTTTCATAATAAATCTTAACTATCATAGACGCATGATTAAAGTATTTGAGTTATTAAAAATTTTAAAACAAAAGGATATAAAATGAAAACCATTAGAAATAGTATGTTTATTGGAGCGTCTTTACTCGGCGGTTGCGCTAGCGTTGGGACTTATTTTGACGCTTTGCATGTCGCTTGCATTAAAGACGCTGTTATAGAGAAAGAAGCACGCCACACACCCAAAGATTTTGGTAGCCCTTACCACACTGAATAAACCGGCACTGGGTTTTAGGTGGGTTTAGTTGGGGTTTTAGGGGTGTTATTTTAGATACCCTCTGTTCCCTTAAAGAAAATAAATTTCTACCATAAAATAAAATCTTAAATTAAGGCGACTAAAACCCCACTTTTAAAAAATTAAAAAGCGTTAAGTAAGACTTATCCAAAAAGCAAAGAAAATCAATTTTTCCAACCACTCTTTTAAAAATAAGGTATTTTTGCCTTATTCTAAACTTTTAGAGTGGGATTATTAACCCACTCATTGTTTTAGCATGAATAAGTGGTGATAAATTCAAAAGGATGGGGCTTGCTCTCCCATGGGAACACTTCAGCATTGAATTTAAGAGACTGATAGGCTTGAATAAATTCTTCGCTAAAGACCTGACCTTCTTTTAAATACTGCTTATCGGCTAGCATTTCTTCTAACGATCTCCTTAAAGTGTGGGGCATTTGTTTGATACCTTTTTCCCTAATTTCATCTAAAGTCAATTTGAAAAGGTTGATATCCATCGCCTCGCCGGGATCCATTTTGTTTTTAACGCCATCCATGCCTGCCATTAAAATAGCCCCAAAAGCCAAGTAGGGGTTTGATGAGCTGTCAGGAAACCTGAATTCAAACCTAGCACTATTTTTAGAAATCCCATAAGGGATACGCACGCTCGCGCTCCTGTTATTAGCTGAATAGGTCAAAATAGATGGGGCTTCATAGCCAGGAATTAGGCGTTTGTAAGAATTAGTAGAAGCGTTAGTGAAAGCGGCTAACCCTCTAGCGTGGCGCAACACACCCCCTAAAAAATGCAACGCCAACTCGCTCAAGCCCTTGTAAGTTTCGCCGCTAAAAAGGTTTTCGTTATTTTTCCAAACGCTCACATGGGTGTGCATCCCGCTCCCGTTATCCCCATATAGGGGTTTTGGCATGAAAGTGGCGGTTTTCCCATTTAAATGAGCGACCATTTTAACCACATATTTGAGTTTTTGGACATTATCAGCCGCTTCCACTAAATCCCCAAATTTCACGCCCACTTCGCCTTGCGCTTGCGCGACTTCATGATGGACGACAAAAGTTTCTAACCCCACTTGGTTTAAGACTTTCACAATTTCAGTGCGAATATCCATCATCGTATCCGTTGGCGGCACAGGCAAATAGCCCCCTTGCTTGCCCGGTCTATGCCCAAAATTCACGCCATTTTCAAAACTTCTATCCCGATTCCATTCGCCCTCTTCGCTATCCACTTCGTAGTATTGGGAATTGGAAGCGTCTTTAATTTTAATGGAATCAAAGATAAAAAATTCATTCTCCGCGCCAAAATAAGCCACATCGCCCAAACCTGAATCTTTTAAATGTTGTAAGGCTTTTTTGGCGATACTTCTAGGGCATTTTTCATAAGGCTGGTTTTTATACACATCATACACATCGCAAAACACGACCACGCTCACATCCGCGCTAAAAGGGTCAATGAAATAACGCACCAAATCGGGGGTTAAAATCATATCAGAGTGTTCAATGCCTTGCCAGCCTTTAAAACAACTCGCATCAAAAGGAATCCCCTCTTTAAACATGCCATGCGTTAAAGCCCCAAAAGAATAAGCGATGTGATTCCAAGTGCCTTTAATATCGCTGAATCTAAAATCCACAAATTCCACTTCATTTTCTTTGCAAAATTCAAAAAACTCTTTGATCTTGCTTTCACTATTTTGAGTTCTTACTATCATTAACCACCTTTAATTATTATGAATTGAGTTTGATTGATAGGGGTGATTATAGCATTTATGGGGTAAAAAAGTAAAATCTGTATCAAGTTTGATTAAGATGCATGCGGTAAAATCCGCTAAATCAAGGAGTGTTATTATGAAAGCAGACGCAACCACACTATTAGGATTTTTTGAAGAAAATCAAAACAATCAATTTGTCATTCCCATCTATCAGAGGTTGTATAGTTGGGGAAAGGAACAATGCGAACAATTATGGGATGATATTATAAAAATTGGCGGAAATGATAAGATGAATGGGCATTTTATCGGTTCTATTTTGTATGCGCGAGTTGATGATACGCACTCTAGCCCATTACTCATCATTGACGGCCAACAAAGGCTCACTACTATCACGCTTTTGTTTATCGCTTTAAGGAATCACTTAAGCGATGAAGTTAAGTGTAAAGAAATGGAGAGCTATCTTATCAACAGCGATGAGAAAGGCGATAAAAAATTCAGACTCATCTTATCAGAGTCTGATAAAGACACCTTGTTATCTTTGATTGATAAAGACAGAAGAAAACCGAGCGAGCCTTCGTTAAAAATAATGGAAAATTTTAAATTATTTGAAAAATGGATCAATGAAAACACCGACAAACTAGAAACGATTTTTAAAGGATTAGAAAAACTCATGATAGTTTGGATTGCTTTAAAGAAAGAAAAAGATGATCCTCAACTTATTTTTGAGAGCATGAACTCAAAAGGTATCGAACTCACGCAAACAGATTTGATCAGAAATTATATCGTAATGGAAACGGAGGTTGAAAAACAGGAAGACTTTTATAATCAATATTGGAGGGCTATGGAGGAGGATTTTAAACAAAATGAAACATTGTTTAAACAAAATAAAAAATCGTCTAAACAAAATAAAGATTTGTTTAATCGGTTTGTCCGGCATTACCTCACGATCAAAACAGGAAAGATTCCCAATGAGAAAAAAGTTTATGAAGCTTTCAAGCGTTACCAACAAGAAAGGGGGATAGAGACAGAGGATTTATTAAAAGATTTACAAAAATATTGCGGGTATTTTTGCCAGATCGTATTCAAAAAAGAAGCCGATAAAGATTTAAACAAGGCTTTAGGTTTTTTGGTGGATTTAGAGATGGATGTGATCTATCCGCTACTACTAGAGCTTTATAGCGATTATAGCGATGGCGTTTTATCCAAGGCTGATTTTATCCCTATTATCTATTTAACAGAGAGCTATATTTGCAGAAGGGCGGTGTGCGGGCTTGGCACAAATAGTCTCAATAAAGTCTTTCCCTCTTTTACAAAGCACATCCAAAAAGATGAATATTTTAAAAGCCTAAAGGCGCATTTTGTCTATCTGACAGAAAAACAAAGATTTCCAAACAATGACGAGTTTAAAAAGCTTTTTATTACGATAGATTTTTATAATTTTCAAAAAAGGGAATACTTTCTTGAAAGGTTAGAAAATTTTGAAAGAAAAGAGCGAGTTTATGCCCATGAATACACTACTGAGCATATCATGCCTCAAACACTCGAGGAAGAATGGGAAAGGGATTTGGGTGGAAATTTTCAAGCAATACACGATAAATACCTCCACACAATAGGGAATCTCACTCTAACCGGTTATAACCAAGAGTATAGTAACAAATCTTTCCAAGAAAAAAGAGATATGGAGAAGGGCTTCAAACAAAGTCCGTTGAAACTCAATCAAAGTTTAAAAAATTTGGAATCTTTTGGCGAAAAAGAGATTGAAAAAAGAGCTAATGATTTAGCGGATTGGGCTTTAAAGATTTGGACTTACCCCAAGCTAGATGCAGAAACATTAGAGAAATATAAACCCAAGAAAGACAAGAAAGAAAAAAAGGCTTATGGTTTAAGCTCTTATAAGTTTAGCCCTAATTCAAGGGAGTTATTTGATATTTTAAGAAAAGAGATTAAAGCTTTTGATGAAAGGATAACCGAAAAATTTAATCAAGAGTATATCTCTTATATGTTTGACAAAAATTTTGTGGATATTGTCCCGCTAAAAAATGGATTAAAATTGTATTTGAATATGCCATTTAATGAACTGCAAGACGAAAAAAATCTGGCAAGGGATATGACTAATAAAGGTCATTTGGGGAATGGGGAAATAGAAGTCAAACTAGAAACAAAAGAGAATATCCCTTATTGTTTGGGATTGATCAGACAGGCTTTAGAAAAACAGATGGGTGGTAGGAATAGGCAATAAAAACCCAACTTATTCAAAATAAAGAGTATAATTACAAATTACTTACAACTTAAAGGGGATATGATGAAAGTTCTATTATTAGAAGACGTGAAAAATTTAGGCAAAGCGGGTGAAGTGTGCGAAGTTAAAGATGGCTATGGGAATAACTTTTTAATCGCTAACCAAAAAGCCAAACTCGCCACTAACGAAGTGATCAACAAATACAAAGCCGAAGTTAAAAAGAAAGCGGAAAAAGAAGCCCTAGAAAAGGCGCAAAAATTGCAAATGGTAGAAACCTTACAAACCATCACGCTGACTATCCATAAAAAAGTCGGCGCGAACGGCTCTTTATTTGGAGCGATCACTAAGGAAGAAATCACGGAGCGTTTGAAAGAGCAGCATGCGAGTTTAAATTTAGATAAAAAAGACATCGAACTCAAACACCCGATTAAAAGCACAGGGATTTATGAGATTGAAGTCAAGCTTGGATTGGGGATTGCGGGCGTGTTTAAAATTGATGTGGTGGCTGAGTAGAAAATGTTTGAAGCGACGACGATCTTGGGCTATAGAGGGGAATTTGATAACAAAAAGTTCGCGCTCATTGGAGGCGATGGGCAGGTGACTTTGGGTAATTGCGTAGTCAAAGCCAATGCGACAAAAATCAGGAGCTTGTATCACAACCAGGTTTTAAGCGGGTTTGCCGGAAGCACCGCGGACGCTTTTAGTTTGTTTGATATGTTTGAACGCATTTTAGAGAGCAAAAAAGGGGATTTGTTTAAAAGCGTGGTGGATTTCAGCAAAGAATGGCGCAAAGATAAGTATTTACGCCGATTGGAAGCGATGATGATCGTTTTAAACTTCGATCACATTTTCATTTTGAGCGGCACGGGCGATGTTTTAGAGGCTGAAGATAATAAGATCGCTGCTATTGGGAGTGGGGGGAATTACGCCTTAAGCGCGGCTAGGGCTTTAGATCATTTCGCTCATTTAGAGCCTAGAAAACTTGTAGAAGAGTCCTTAAAAATCGCAGGGGATCTTTGCATTTACACCAACACGAATATTAAAATTTTGGAGCTTTAATGTCTAAATTGAATATGACCCCAAGAGAAATTGTCGCTTATTTAGATGAATACATCATTGGGCAAAAGGAAGCTAAAAAGTCTATCGCTATCGCTTTTAGGAATCGTTACAGGCGTTTGCAACTGGAAAAATCCTTACAAGAAGAAATCACGCCTAAAAACATTTTAATGATTGGCTCTACTGGTGTGGGTAAAACTGAAATCGCAAGACGAATAGCAAAAATCATGAAACTCCCCTTTGTGAAAGTGGAAGCGAGCAAATACACAGAAGTGGGTTTTGTGGGGCGCGATGTGGAGTCTATGGTAAGGGATTTAGTCAATAACAGCGTGCTTTTAGTGGAAAATGAGCATAAAGAAAAATTAAAAGACAAGATTGAAGAGGCGGTTATAGAAAAAATCGCTAAAAAACTCCTACCCCCCTTGCCTAGTGGCGTGAGCGAAGAAAAAAAACAAGAATACGCTAACAGCCTTTTAAAAATGCAACAAAGAATCGCGCAAGGCGAGTTGGATAGTAGAGAAATTGAAATTGAAGTGCGTAAAAAAAGCATAGAGATTGATTCTAATGTGCCGCCTGAAATTTTAAGGGTTCAAGAAAACTTGATTAAAGTTTTCCATAAAGAACAGGATAAAGTCAAAAAAACTTTAAGCGTTAAAGAGGCTAAAGAATCCCTAAAGGCAGAAATTAGCGACACGCTTTTAGATGGCGAAGCCATTAAAATGGAAGGTTTGAAGCGCGCGGAAAGTTCAGGGGTGATTTTTATTGATGAAATTGATAAGATCGCTGTCAGCTCTAAAGAAGGAAGCCGTCAAGATCCCAGTAAAGAGGGGGTTCAAAGGGATTTGTTGCCGATTGTAGAGGGGAGTGTGGTGAATACGAAGTATGGCTCTATTAAAACAGAGCATATTTTATTCATTGCAGCAGGGGCGTTTCATCTTTCTAAACCGAGCGATTTGATCCCTGAATTGCAGGGGCGTTTCCCTTTAAGGGTGGAGTTGGAGAATTTAACCGAAGAAATCATGTATATGATTTTAACCCAAACTAAAACCTCTATCATCAAGCAATACCAAGCCCTTTTAAAAGTGGAAGGCGTAGAAATTGCGTTTGAAGATGATGCGATCAAAGAGTTAGCCAAACTTTCTTATAACGCCAATCAAAAAAGCGAAGACATAGGTGCTAGAAGGTTGCACACCACCATTGAAAAAGTGCTAGAAGACATTAGTTTTGAAGCGGAGGATTATTCAGGGCAACGTATCACTATCACTAAAGAATTGGTTCAATCCAAGCTAGAGGATTTAGTGGCTGATGAAAATTTAGTGAAGTATATTTTATAATGAAAACTAAGACGGGCTTTGTAGCTCTTATAGGCAAACCAAACGCTGGAAAAAGCACTCTTTTAAACACTTTATTAAACGCTCGTTTAGCCCTTGTTTCGCATAAGGCTAACGCGACCAGAAAATTGATGAAATGCATCGTGCCTTTTAAAGACAAAGAAGGGTATGAGAGCCAAATCATTTTTTTAGACACACCAGGGCTCCATCATCAAGAAAAATTACTCAACCAGTGCATGCTCTCACAGGCTTTAAAAGCGATGGGCGATGCTGAATTGTGCGTTTTTTTGGCTTCTGTGCATGATGATTTGAAAGGGTATGAAGAGTTTTTGAGTTTGTGCCAAAAACCCCATATCTTGGCTTTGAGCAAGATTGACACAGCCACGCATAAGCAAGTTTTACAAAAACTACAAGAGTATCAAAAATATTCATCGCAATTTTTAGATCTAGTGCCTTTGAGCGCAAGAAAATCTCAAAATTTAAACGCGCTTTTAGAATGCATCAGTAAGCATTTAAGCCCTAGTGCATGGCTTTTTGAAAAGGATTTGATGAGCGATGAAAAAATGCGCGATATTTATAAGGAAATCATTAGGGAGAGTTTGTTTGATTTTTTGAGCGATGAAATCCCCTATGAAAGCGATGTGATGATTGATAAATTTATAGAAGAAGAACGCATAGACAAGGTGTATGCGCACATTATCGTAGAAAAAGAAAGCCAAAAAAAAATCGTGATAGGCAAAAACGGGGTGAATATCAAACGCATCGGGACTAACGCGCGATTAAAAATGCAAGAAGTGGGCGAAAAAAAGGTTTTTTTAAACTTGCAAGTGATCGCTCAAAAATCATGGAGTAAGGAAGAAAAGAGCTTGCAAAAACTGGGCTATATCTATCAAAGGAATAGGGATTGAAAAAAATATTACCGGCTCTATTAATGGGGTTTGTGGGATTGAACGCTGATGAGCGTTTGTTAGAAATCATGCGCCTTTATCAAAAACAAGGCTTAGAAGTGGTGGGTCAAAAGCTGGATTCTTATTTAGCGGATAAGTCTTTTTGGGCAGGAGAGCTTCAAAACAAGGACACGGATTTTGGCTATTATCAAAACAAGCAGTTTTTATTTGTGGCGGATAAATCCAAGCCTAGTTTGGAGTTTTATGAAATAGAAAATAACATGCTTAAAAAAATCAACAGCTCTAAAGCCCTTGTAGGCTCTAAAAAGGGCGATAAAACTTTAGAGGGCGATTTGGCCACGCCTATTGGAGTGTATCGTATCACGCAGAAATTAGAGCGTTTGGATCAATATTATGGCGTTTTGGCTTTTGTAACGAATTACCCTAATTTGTATGACACTTTGAAAAAACGCACCGGGCATGGCATTTGGGTGCATGGAATGCCTTTAAATGGCGATAGGAATGAATTGAACACTAAGGGTTGCATTGCGATTGAAAACCCTATTCTAAGCTCTTATGACAAAGTGTTGAAAGGCGAAAAAGCGTTCCTTATCACTTATGAAGACAAGTTTTCCCCTAGCACTAAAGAAGAATTGAGCATGATTTTAAGCTCCCTTTTCCAATGGAAAGAAGCTTGGGCTAGGGGCGATTTTGAACGCTACATGCGTTTTTATAACCCCGATTTCACTCGCTATGACGGCATGAAATTCAACGCTTTTAAAGAGTATAAAAAAAGGGTGTTTGCAAAAAATGAAAAAAAGAATATCGCTTTTTCTTCTATTAATGTGATCCCTTACCCCAACTCTCAAAACAAACGCTTGTTTTATGTGGTATTTGACCAAGATTATAAGGCCTATCAGCATAACAAACTCTCTTATAGCTCCAATTCTCAAAAAGAACTCTATATAGAGATTGAAAACGATCAAGCGTCTATTATAATGGAAAAATAAGAAAAATAGGGCTTTGTTTTAATTAGGATAATTTAAGCGGATTTTTCTAATCCTTAAAGCTTTGATACAAGTTTGATTAAAAACTACAGAGCTTCCATGGCTTTTTCATAGCCAAATTCTGCGGATTTTTGCAAGAATTTTTTAGCCCTGTCCTTTTTCTTTCTAGTGCCAAGCCCTTCTTTATAAGCGATCCCAATTCTATAAAGGATCTCCCCCATTTGTTGTTTGAGTAAAGTAATATTGCTTGAAATTTCAGCAATATCTTCCCAAAGAAGTGTCTTATCTTTGATTTGAGTGGATTTCATAACAAGTATTCCAAACTTCTTTCCAAATTTTATAGGATTCGCGCTCAAACCTGAAAGATCAATGAATCGCGATCCAATAAGCATACTAGTGAACGCAAGGTTTGGTAATCTAAAATTGTTAGCAAAATAATTTGTGCTTTTATTAGAAAACATGCGAACCACATGCCTGTAAGTCTTAAGCGCTTGTTTCAAATCCTTTTTCATCCCTAAGCCTTGCGCTTGCATGCGTCCTAAAATAAGAGCACCCCCTAACAACCCGCTCCCATACCCTTTGATAGCGTTTTGTGCATAGAATTGCGCTTTTTTGTAATCCACTTTCACGCCCTTTCCCTCCAAATACATTTTGGCTAAATAAACGCTGCCAAGCCCAATGCTGTATTCTTGCGCCAATTTAAAATCTTTAAAGGCTTGTTTGTATTGGCCTTGATTAAAATGGTCTAAACCATTTTCAAAATAATATGTCTTATGATTTCGCGCAATTTCATCCCATTGATTTCGCGCCCTTTCATCCCAATCATCACTGATGCTAATATATTCATCAGCTATACAAAGCGAAAACGGCAACAATAAAACTAGTAAAAGCAATAAAGGCTTTAAAAAAGAGAGGGTGGTGCGATAAAAATCTTCAAACATGTCAGATCCTTTTACAATTTGAGCCATTCTTTAGCTTGTCTTTCTAGCTAGATCACAAGCGAACTTTCAAAGCAATTTGAATGGATAGCAGTTGAAGAATTGCAAGTAAAGAACAAGACTAAAAGAGCTAAACTCAAAGCTAAACTTAAAAATGTCAAACAAAAGAGCAAGCTTAACCGATCTAACTTAAACGCTTCATTCTATCAAATCATCTCTTTTTTAGACTACAAACAACAGCATAATAATGGCAACAAGCAATAGGGAGATGGTTTTATATTTTTTGCTATAATAGCATGAATTTGTTTCATAGTAACAAATTGAGAATATACCTTGATGGAGGTAACACTATGGCTGACACAATCAATACAACTGAAACAACCCACGAAACAAAGAAACCAAATGCTTTTGTAAATTTTTTCAAAAACAATTTGACTGATAAGCGCTATGATTCATTAGGTCTCATTGGAGCAGGGGTTTTATGTTGTGTCTTGAGCGGTGCTATGGGGATTGTTGGGATAATCTTTGTCGCAATAGGAATCTTTTTGTCTTTTTCTAATATCAACTTAGTGAAATTAATTGAAAAATTGTCCAAAAAACAACCTAAAGTGGCAACAACTGTCAATAACGAAACCCAAAAATCTCAAGCAACAAGCGTTACCAACGGACCAACTGAAGCTAAAGAGAATAAAGACTGAGGTAAAACAACGATTCTGACTAAAGAAAGAATAAGAGAAAATTTCAAAAATTTAGGTGTTCTAGTGGTTTGTTACTCACTGCATGACCTAAACAAGCAACCTATAAATTCTTTTTTTAGATTTAAGAGTAGTTATTTGCAATATGAGTCTAGCTACGAGTTACAATGTGAGTAATAATTTTTCTAAGTTTAATATTAAGAGAGTCAGAGAATATTTGATTTGTCTTGTTTGTAACACACCTAAAATGATACAAAGAGAATTGAATGGTGTCTCATTTTATGGTTGCTCTAATTGTGTAAATAAAGGCGACTTTAAGGGCGTTTTACGAGAAATAAATGGCTCAATGAAAATGGTCTGCTTGCATTGTGAAAACACGCCCATAATGGAAAAAGTAGAAAGTGGTAGGGGAGGAGCTTACGCTTGTAAGAATTGCAATAGGAAGTTTTACTTTATCGATCTTGCAAAACAAAACGAACGAAAAAAAGATTTAGAAAAAGAAAAAAAAGAATTGCTTAATAAGATTGAAAAGCAAAAAATCAAACGCCTTGAGCGTTTCATTTTGGCTGGTGTAAAAGCTAATATTAAAGAAAATTCTTTTTTCTTAGGATGTAAAAATTATCATAAGTGCAAATGGACTGCTAGTATGGATTCACAAGATCTTAAATGTCTCAAATGCAACAGGTTAATGAAAAGAAAAAAGAATTTCAAAAACAATGAGTTTTTTACAGCTATATCACTTATCTTAAATGCAATGGAATTTTGTCTCTATATCAATCTGAAAAAAAAGGAAACCAATGTTTAGAAAACTAGCAATCTCTGTATCGCTCATAGGCTTACTAATCTCCAACGCTCTTTATGCTAAAGAAATAAGTGAAGCCGATAAGGTCATTAAGGCCACTAAAGAAACTAAAGAGACCAAGAAAGAGGCTAAACGCCTCAAAAAAGAAGCTAAACAGCGCCAACAGATCCCTGATAATAAGAAACCTCAATATGTCTCTGTTGATGACACAAAAACTCAAGCGCTTTTTGATATATACGACACCTTGAATGTGAATGACAAAAGCTTTGGGGATTGGTTTGGTAATAGCGCTTTGAAAGACAAAACTTATCTCTACGCTATGGATCTATTGGATTACAACAACTATTTATCCATAGAAAACCCCATTATCAAAACAAGAGCAATGGGGACTTATGCGGATCTCATCATCATCACAGGTTCGTTAGAACAAGTCAATGGGTATTACAACATTCTAAAAGCGCTCAACAAACGAAACGCTAAGTTTGTGTTAAAAATCAATGAGAACATGCCTTATGCCCAAGCGACTTTTTTAAGAGTGCCAAAAAGAAGCGATCCTAATGCCCACACGCTTGATAAGGGAGCGTCAATTGATGAGAATAAGCTTTTTGAACAACAAAAGAAAATGTATTTCAATTACGCTAACGATGTGATCTGCAGACCTAATGATGAAGTGTGTTCGCCCCTAAGAGATGAGATGGTAGCTATGCCCACTAGCGATAGCGTTACTCAAAAACCCAATATCGTTGCTCCTTATAGCTTGTATAGACTAAAAGAGACAAATAACGCCAATGAGGCCCAACCATCACCTTATGCCACCCAAACCGCTCCTGAAAACAGCAAAGAGAAGTTCATAGAAGAGCTAATCGCTAACTCCCAACTCATAGCCAATGAAGAAGAGAGGGAAAAGAAACTCTTAGCAGAAAAAGAAAAACAAGAGGCTGAATTGGCTAAATATAAGCTCAAAGACTTAGAAAATCAAAAGAAACTAAAAGCTTTAGAAGCAGAGTTGAAAAAGAAAAACGCTAAGAAACCTAGAGTAGTGGAAGTGCCTGTTTCTCCTCAAACAAGTAATTCTGATGAAACAATGAGAGTTGTCAAAGAAAAAGAGAACTATAATGGGTTATTAGTGGATAAGGAGACCACGATCAAAAGAAGCTATGAGGGGACTTTGATCAGTGAAAATTCTTACAGCAAAAAATCGCCCATCAACCCTAATGACTTGAGGAACTTAGAAGAAGAAATCAAAAGCTACTACATCAAGTCTAACGGCTTGTGTTACGCTAATGGCATTAGCCTCTATGCAAAAATCAAAAACGACCCCTATAAAGAGGGAATGCTGTGTGGTTATGAGAGTGTTCAAAATCTGCTCTCACCTCTAAAGGACAAGCTCAAATACGACAAGCAGAAGTTACAAAAAGCGTTACTGAAAGATTCAAAGTAAGTTAAAGTTTTGTTTGAGAAATGGATTGGTCTGACTTTGCTTCTTAATTCCTTAGCCTATCCATGCCAAAAGGTAACCATTAGTTTCAAGCAGTATGAAAATCTTATCCATATCCATCAAAAAGGTTGCAACAATGAAGTGGTGTGCAGAACGCTTATTTCTATCGCTTTGTTAGAAAGCTCTCTAGGGTTGAACAACAAGCGCGAAATTTCCACAAAAGACACTTCTTATTCCATGTTTCATATCACTTTAAACACCGCTAAAAAATTCTATCCTACCTATTCTAAAACGCTCCTCAAAACCAAATTGTTAAACGATGTGGATTTTGCGATCCAATTAGCCAAACAAATTTTAAAAGAAAATTTTGATTATTACAAACAAAAACACCCCAACAAAAGCGTGTATCAATTAGTGGAAATGGCAATAGGCGCTTATAATGGGGGAATGAAACACAACCCTAATGGCACTTATGTGAAGAAGTTTCGCTGCATTTATTCTCAAGTGCGTTACAACGAGTAGAGCATACTAACTATTTTTGAATCTTTGTAATTTTTACAAGCAATCTTGGTGATACACTTCTCCTATCTTATGAATTTATAATAATATCATTTACATCATTATCTTTTAATTTTTCTAAAATATATTTTGCTTCTTTTTATTAAGATATTTTGTCTTTTTATTTTTTGGAATAGGCTTTTGCTTTCCTTATAAAGACATATAGCGTAAGAATTCTTCCAATTCATGCCATTTTCTCTGGGCATAGGTGCTGTAAAAATGGATTGATGAATTTTAATCTAGCACATGCAGCAATCCAATAAAAGCGATGGCTAGCAAATCAAAGAACACACAAGCTTTTGATGAGTGAAAATTCCATTAAAGATATAGGAAAACTCAAACGCTTCATGCAAGACAAAGATTATTTTTTTAGCAAAGAAGCACCTGATCTGATCTTGAAAGATTTCCAAAACGAAACTAATGATTAGAAATTAAAATCACAGTTCGCTTGAACCCACAGGCACTAAAGATTTATCATAACTCAATTCACCTCTGGTTTTAGCGGCTTGCAAATCATCATAGAATGTTGCCTGATTAGGCACTTTCCCCAATTTGTATTTTTTGCTCAAGCTTGGACTTACCTTAATGAGCTCATCGGTGAAGAATGGATCATCATAGTAAAGCGCCTTGTGGCATTTGATGGGTTTGAGCGTGTTCTCTAGAATGATAAGCTCATCGCCCATAGTCATCAATTCATCAGGGGTCATCAAAAACCGTTCCTTGTTGCTGATAGAAGTGTTGGTCTTACCTGTATTATCATCAATGCTTCGGCTCACATCTTGTCTTGTGTATTTCCCTAACACCTTAGAAAGTTTTTCAAAGTGTTCATAGTAGTTATCGTTGTTGATCCCATAATACATATTCAAAGAAAGGTTGTCTAAAATAGTCTTAGCGCCATTCCTACCATAACCAAGTGGGGGGTCATTCTCTAGTTGCGCCTTACTTTGAAACACAAAAGCGGGGCGCATGTTGTATTCTGCCATGATCCCTACCGCTTTAACAAAGGTCTCTAAATAGCCACACAAAGTGAATTCGTCCATGAGCATCAAGCAACTTCTTTTGCATTGTGGATCATGGATTGGCAGAATCAAATTGCTATAAATCATCACGTTGAAAAACAGCTCTAATATCGGTCCAACAATAGTGCTTTCTTTAGGATTAGCGATCACACCAATACTCACTGCATCGATCCTTAAACGCCTGAAATCAAAATCATTAGCGCTCGTGAAATTTCTAATCATGGCGTTATTGTAAGGTGCAAAGGCTGAAGTATATACCCCTTGAACCGAGCTATAAGTTTCTCTAGCGCCGCCCATTGTCTTGAAGCTATTCCACATGTTTCTAGTAGCAGGACTAAGCGCTCTTAGATTGTCGCCACTCTTATCTTCTTCACCTCCAAAAAATTCCATCAGAGACACGACTTTTTCCATGTTTGTGTCTTCATCAATCAAGTTGATACCGCTTGCCATAGAACCTATGAAAAACATCGTAGGGGTTTCAGGCATGATGATTTTTTTTCTTTTGACAAACTCAAGCCCCTTTTTAGTCCACATGAGATCCCTATAAATATTGCAATTGATGACAAAAAGATTTCGTGCTTGATTGCTAAAAAAAGGATCTTTTTCATTAGGTCTTTCAGGGAACACGAGCTTTGCCAATCCAAAGATTTGAGTGGAAAAATCCCCTCCACTAGCCACCATGCCATGCCCTTTTAGGCGTGTGTCAATTTGAGAGAGTATGTCTTCGGTCAAAACCACATCATTACCAAAATCCACGTAAGCGAAAGGATTAAATCGGTGTGTTTTTAAGGAGAAAGGTTCATAGATGAACACTTTTTGGTTGAAGCGTTTTTCTCTGATTTTTCCGCAAGTCTCCATAGTGTCAGCTTTAGGATCAAACACAACGATATTTTGAGGATAATTGATCATATTGGGCATGATGAAACCCACACCTTTACCGCTTCTAGTAGGGGCAATCAAGCCAATGAACGCCTGTCCTGCATAAGCGATAAAATCCCCCAAGCCACGCCTGCCTACAATAACCTCTCGTTTGTCAAAGGCGCGTTTTTTATTATTGGGTGTGATAAGCTTGGCTTTGATCATTTTCTCTTCAGTTTCCCAACTCGCGCTACCAAAGAGATCATCAACTTTTTTATTCGCTCCTATATCTCTAGTCCGAGTTAAGTATTTTAAGAACCACACAAAAAAGGTAATGAAGATATAAGAGCATAAAATAGAACTATATACGACTAAGGATATATTGAACCCATAAATCTTGAGTGAGCTAAAAGTGAGCGCCTTAAAATAGTATGCAGGAAAATCTTGTATCGCATAGATCCATATATCAAAAAGATCATCATCACTCTCAGGCAATTTATTATCATCATAAAAATTACCTAAGAGGATCAAGAAAAATAACCCTGATGTGATAAAAGAATAGGATAGTAATAGTATAGCTTGCAACCAAAAGCCAAAGGTTTTAACCCTTTCTTTTAGCCCATCTATAATGATTTCTTTAAAACTTTTTTTCTTTTGAGGCTGATTAGCTTTATCTTTAAAAACCTTTTTTTGAGTTTTTATGAATTTGTAGAGGAAAAATAACGCTATTAACCCTATGAAACTAAAAATAACAACCAACTTATAATCCTCTATGAAATATAAGATGTTATACAAAAAGTCTTCCATTGTGTCTACTACCTGTGTTTGATATAAAATTCATCACACTGTTTGTGGTGGTTGATATGGACAATCATATCAATTAAATCTTTAAAGCCCTCAATAAGACTTTCAAACTTGATATTCCTTGCTGCGTTATTAGATGAACTCATGTTAGCTAAACGGATAAACGCTTCTTCACTGCTCCCTGCATGTAGAGTGGTTAGCGTGCCTTTATGGCCGCTACAAAGCACATTATAAAAATCGTATGCCTCACTGCTTCTGAGTTCCCCTAAAATGATTCTATCAGGCCGCATTCTCAAACATGACTTTAAGCAATCAGCGGAGGTGATATTCCCACCAAAAAAAAGCTGCGTGTAGTTCTTGTGGTGTTTGAATACGATCTCTTCGGTGTCTTCAATGGATATGATCCTTTCTTCTTTGGGGATAAACTCCATGATGCTTTTGATATAAGTCGTTTTACCGCTTCCTGTGCCACCACAAACAATCACATTCTTGCCAATAGCAATACCATCTTTAATCGCGCTGATCGCTTGTTCTTTGTTGTCTAGTAGATTATAAAAACCTTGTTCTTCAAAAAAGCTATGAGGGTAGGTTGTTTTGCTAGGTATCCTTATGGATATGGAAATGGTTTCATCATTAACTGTAACAGGGGAAAGGACAATCTGCACCCTTTCACCATTCGCTAAATTGCTACTCAAAATAGGATTTTCATAGTTGTCTATTGTTTTTTTCTTGAAGCTTGCACAACATCGAGCGAAATGCATTAAACGAGATAAGCTAAAGGCTTTCTTGTTTCTCACATCAAACGGTTGCCATTCGCCATTATTTTTTAAAACCCATACAACCTTGTCCCCATTGTAACAAATCTCAGTGATATTTTCCATTTTTAAAAAATCACCAAAAAGTTCTTCAGTAGCATGCCTTAGAGGATTTAATGCCGCTTCTTTTAAAGCTCTTTCTACTTCTAGAAATTTTTTATCTTCTGCACTCAATCTGTCTTCAGTCATGTTCTTATTCCAAATTTAATTTTAACTGGGTTATCAATTTAGCCCTTTCTAAAGAAGTGAGATAAGTCTTATTTTTGCTCAAAATGATATATTTAGTCCCTATATCTTGGACAATCTCATTGAGCTTTCTCCCAAAATCATCTATCCCTAGAATCTGAAACGCCACGCCCATCATATTGCCATCTATGAATGGCGGTAAATACTCTCTTGGCAGATAAGAAGCCACTAGGTCTGAAATTCTTGCCACTTCATCACACATGAAATTATTGAAGTTGTCAGAAATTTCTGCAACAAACTCTCCAAGCGTTAGTTCATTTTTGATCGTGCTTTCTGCAAAAGTCTTTTCTTGTTTGCAGCGATTGTAACTGGCTAACACAAGGTTGTTTAAATAGTTGTAATAAGTATCAAAACTAATAAAATTCTTTTGCATATTGATTCTTAACTCTTGAACTCTTCTCAAAAAATCTTGTGGATCGTTGCTATCTTTTAAAGAAGTGGCGTAATTTTGAATAAACTTATCCCTTACTTCATTCGCATTTCTTATAAGAGAACTATTGCTATCTAAGATCTTTTGTCTTTCTGTTTCATTGAAACCTAGTTCCATTGCTGTTTCCTTTCATTGTTTTTGCTTGGTTTTTTCCGCCACTATATCCTCTAGAAGAGCCTAGTTGGTTTTGTCTTTTATTTTGTAAAGAACCGAGTTTAATAACATGAATATATTTTATCCTTTCTCTTGAATCAATTGCCACCTTTGGGGCTTGTGGTGATCTCTTCATGTTCTCTAGACAAAGTTTTGGTGCTTTGTTTGATAATTTCATCTACCACAGATTTGTTGGTAATTTTAACATCATACACGCCACTAAAATCAATATCGTCCATTGTGAGAATCTTAATACTATCGCCCTCGTTTTTGTAAAAACTTGGGGGGATATTCATCAGTTGCCCTAGAATTTGATTAGACATCTGAGCTGAACTTTGCATACTACCATTGATAGCTTGACCCAAAGCGTAATTAAACTCAGGTGTCCTTTCACTTCTGCCTTTGCCAAGGCCTATGAGTTTATCTAGGGCTATGATAGGCGCGGTTTGCAAGAAACTATTAACCACGCTTGCTATCACAGCAAAGCCTATGCGCTTCATGAAGTGATTATTCACATAGCCATCTACCCCTGCTTCACCCAACATGCCTGCTGCTTGAGCGTTTGCTAGAGGTATTATCACACCATCAGGCGTAATGGCTTTAGTAAAGACTATCATTAAGCGTGTCATAATGGGTGTGCCACCTTTCACGCTTTGATAATTCCCATACACCTTAGTGCCTTTGTCTAGTAAGATCATAGTGCCGTTCATGTTCCATACATCTTTGGCTACAACCCCACTCACTATACCTGTGAGAGTGGCATCTACTTTAGAAGTCAGAGTGATTTCAATGGGAGTGTATTGCGCTAAAACAAATGTGGGATCACTCTTGCCTATAAAGGCCTGTTTGACAGGGCTTGTTTCATCTTGTTTTTCTGCTTTATTTTTGTCATCAATGGGATTACCATTTTCATCTACAAATTCCCCACTCTTTTCTTTTTTGTTCTTAAGAGCGATTTCACTGATATTCTTGGCAGTTTCTGCGACATCTTTGTCTATCTTATTGCTTTCTGCTTTAGCTTTTGCTGTGGATTTTTCACTTTTTTCTTTATCGTCATCTTTTTTATTACCACCTAAAGCCTTAGCCAATTTAGCTTCTAAATTCTTATCCTTAATGGTTTTTTCTGTTTCGTATTGCTTGGTAATATCAGGCTCTATGGAAGCATAAATAGGATTATCGCTAGCTATTTTGTCCGCATCAACATTAGTGGCGTTAATAGTGGCAATATCGCCGCCATTTTTGAAATCCATTGGTAACAATGGATAACCTTTAGCCGCCATGTTATCAAAGGTTTTGCGGCTTCTTAGATCGCTATAAATCCGATCCACTTCATCAGCTTGTCGTTTGATTCCTAGAATTAGCGCCCTTTCGCTATCGCTCAAGCCATCTAAACATTGCTCTATGGCTTCTTGATCAGTAGGGTCATCTAAGTTATCCAAGCACTCGCTTGCTTGATGCAACCTTTCTGTTTTACTCAATTGATTTTGTTTGTTTTGTGTCCTTTTATTTTGGATTTCTTGGATCAAATCGCTATAAAGGTTTTGGCATTTCCTTTTTTCTTCATCGGTTTTAGCCATAGCCAAACAATCCGCAACAGCCTTTTCTCTAGCTTCTTGCAGGTATTTGAGCTTCTCTTCATCGCTCAAACCATCCAAACACTTCATAATAGCCGCTCTGTCGTTAGGATCGGCGTTCTTCAAGCAATCTTTTATCGCTTTATCTTTTTGTTGGAGTTCTTTCTCTAAAAATTTCCTCGCTTCAGGGGTGAGCAATTTCTCGCATTCTTGTTTCTCTTTTTCATTCCTAGCTCTTGAAACGCAGTCTAAATAAGCCTTAACGCTTTTTTT
>NZ_JAALNT010000014.1:0-44087 GCF_017594925.1 Helicobacter pylori | reverse complement strand
TAAACTCCACCCCCTTAGGTGCTAAAGTTTGGAGTAAGCGCTCTATTTTATGCATTTGGCCCCCTTTAAATTTCTAACTCTTTGATAATAAGATCAAGGCTGTTTCTTAAAGCGCTTTGTTTTTCTACGATTTGAGAAATCTCACTATTAAGCGCTTTAATGTCAATGATTTCTTTCGTGTCTTCTTGCTCCACATAGCGGTTCACCGATAGATTGTAATCGTTTTCTTGAATCCGCTCAATATTAGCTAGAGCGCAAAAATGCTTGATGGCTTTCCTTTCCATATAGGTTTGCAAAATCTTTTCTCGGTTGCGCTCTTTGAGCTTGTTTTTCTTGCCCTCTTTGACAAATTCCTTACTCGCATCAATAAAAAGCGTGGTGTCGTCTTTTTTGTTTTTCTTAAGCACTAAAATGCAAGTAGCGATACTCGTTCCAAAAAAGAGGTTATCCGGTAAAGCGATCACGCAGTCAATGAAATTTTCTCTCACTAAATACTCTCTGATTTTCTTTTCGGCACCGCCTCTATAAAGCACCCCGGGAAATTCCACGATCGCAGCAGTGCCTTGATTGGATAAATAAGAAAGCATGTGCATGGTGAAGGCGAGATCGGCGGCGTTTTTGGGCGCTAGCGCACCGGCCTTATTAAAACGCTCATCGTTGATTAAAAGGGGGTTGTTATCGCCCACCCATTTAGTGGAATAAGGAGGGTTGGAAACGATCGCATCAAAAGGCTCATCGTCTTCATGCTTGGGGTCTAAAAGCGTATCACCTAGCGCGATGTGGAATTTAGAGTAATTAATGTCATGCAAAAACATGTTGATACGGCAGAGGTTGTAAGTGGTCAAATTGATTTCTTGCCCAAAATACCCTTTTGAGACGTTTTTATCGCCTAACACTTTAGAAAATTGTAAAAGTAAGCTTCCGCTCCCACAGCATGGATCATAAACTTTATTGACGCTCTCTTGGTTGTGCAGGGCGATTTTAGCGAGCAGTTCGCTCACTTCTTGGGGGGTGAAAAATTCCCCTCCGCTTTTGCCGGCATTGCTCGCATACATGGCCACTAAATATTCATAAGCGTCGCCAAAAACATCAATCCCGCTTTGTTGGTAATCGCCTAATTGCATGCCTCCTATGGCTTGAAGGATTTTAGTCAATTTTTCCACCCTATTTTGATGAGAGCTCCCTAACTTGTTGCTATTGATGTCTAAATCCGCAAACAAGCCTTTGACGTTTTCTTCTGATGGAGTGCCAAGGCTGGATTTTTCTATTTCGGTGAAAATATTTTGTAGGGTTACATTGAGATCTTCGTTATGGGGCGCGTTTTTTAAAACGTTACAAAATAAAGCGCTAGGCGGGATGAAAAAGCCTTTTTCTTCAATGGTTGATTTTCTTACGATTTGAGCCTCTTCATCGCTTAATGAAGCGTAATCAAAGCTGGGATCAAGCTTTCGCTCGTATTCATTGTGGTAATTAGCCATGTTTTCTGAAATGTAGCGGTAAAAAAGAATGCCTAAAACGTATTGCTTAAAATCCCAGCCATCCACTGAGCCTCTCAACTCGTTAGCCACTTTCCAAATGGTGTTGTGCAATTCGTTGCGCTCTAAAAACGCTTGGTTATTGTTTGTCGTTTGGTTGTTTTCCATGATAATAAGCCCTTTTTTTGTTTTTTGATTGGCGGTTTTGTTTGGCGTTGTCAGCACACCTTTAAAGGCTTCATTATAGCAAAGAATATTATTTTTTATTCCTTGCGTTTTTTCTGTGCGTTTGTGGGATAAAAAAGATATAATCGCCTTTTTTAAAGTCATTTTTTAAAAGGGGTTTGAATGGTATTTGACAGAACAATCAGCGTAAGAGAAAAAAAAGCGGCTAAAACGCTTGGGATTATTGGGGTTGTCTTTTTTATTTTGTTTGGCATCGTGATAAGCGGGGTGGCTTTTCAAAAAGAGTGGGTGCAACAATTGGATTTATTTTTTATAGACTTGATCCGCAACCCTGCCCCCATTCAAGGGAGTGCGTGGCTTTCTTTCGTGTTTTTTAGCACTTGGTTTGCGCAAAGCAAGCTCACCACCCCTATAGCCTTACTCATTGGCTTGTGGTTTGGGTTTCAAAAACGCATCGCTTTGGGGGTGTGGTTTTTCTTTAGCATCTTATTGGGTGAATTCACCTTAAAATCCCTTAAGCTTTTAGTGGCACGCCCACGGCCTGTAACCAATGGCGAATTGGTTTTCGCGCATGGCTTTAGTTTCCCCAGCGGGCATGCTTTAGCTTCAGCGCTTTTTTATGGCTCTTTGGCGTTGTTGCTATGCTATTCTAACGCAAACAATCGCATTAAAACTATTGGCGCTATCATTTTACTTTTTTGGATTGTTTTAATGTCGTATGATAGGGTTTATTTGGGGGTGCATTACCCTAGCGATGTTTTGGGAGGGTTTTTATTAGGGATTGCTTGGTCGTGCTGCTCTTTAGCGCTCTATTTAGGGTTTTTGAAACGCCCTTATAAAGCCGCTTAAGGCGTTTTTAAAATCTTATTTTTTAAAAAGAAAGCGATGGGTTAGGGTATAACTCCTCTTTCTTTTTAACCTCATCAAATTCATCTTTATAGCGGTTTGGGAAATCCGGATCATAATCCACAACGCTCTTTAAAAAACCGCTGAATTTTGGATTTTTCTCGCTAAGCTCTAAAGCCACGGTGTAATCAATCTTTTCTTTGTATTTAGCGTTCAATAAAATAGCACTCTTGTTCTCATCAGTTCTTAAATCAATCACGCCAATCCCAAAACTCGCATGCAAACGCTTCAACAAATCCATGAGTTGGGGATTGTGCGTATCAATATGACGGCCCACCAAATACCCCTCATTAGCCCACGAGCTGTTGGAAATGGCTTGAAAATAACACTCCCTGCAATTATTCACGCTGATTTCTTTTTTCAATTCAAAGCTCACCAGTTTAACGGGCAAAGTGTCAAATTTCTTAGAAAAAGCGATTAAATTTTCATTGGATAATTCAGCGTGTAAAAACCTAACCCCCACCATGTCCGGATAAAGCCACCTGTCCATGCCTTTTATTGATTTTGAACTCTCTTCATGAAAAATGGTTTTCGTGTAGCATTTCAAATTTTCGTTATTAATAGCCATGTAAGTTAAAAAAGGGTGCAAATCCCTTTCATGCGCGATTTTATTATGCACGATTTTAACGCTTGGAGCGCTTATTTTTTCAATGTTTAAAACCGGCTCTTTAGCCGCGCTTTTTAAAGCGATTAAAACCGGCTTTTCTTGCACTTTCAAAAAAGGTAGCTCTTCGCCCTTGTTTAAGGCTGTATAAATAAGGGAGCTAACACTCTGGTGTGGTGTGTTGCCCCCATAATCAAACATTTTTGTAATCTTGCCTTTTTCAAAAAGCTCTTTGGCTTTATCATACACTTCAGTAGGGCTAATCGGTCCTGTGATCTCTAAAACGCTTTGAATGATTTCAATATCTCGTGGTTTCATTTTTTGCTCGCTAAATACTCTTCATAACTGCCTTTAAAATCAATGATTGAAGCGCCTTTAGGGCTTGGGACTAATTCAATGATCCTATTAGCATACGCATCAATGAGCTCTCTGTCATGGCTTATGCAAATCACTGCCCCATCAAATTTAAAGAGCGCTTCACCTAGTGCGATAATGGCTTCTAAATCCAAGTGGTTGGTTGGCTCATCTAAGACTAAGAAATTCCCCCCCTCTAGCATGAGCTTGGATAAAACCATTCGGTGTTTTTCGCCCCCACTTAAAGCGTTCACGCATTTTTCTTGCTCTTCGCCATTAAAAAGCATTCTCCCTAAAGCGTTTCTCACCTCTGCACTTTCAATCTTTTTATTGAAATTAAAAAGCCATTGATACAAGGTCTCTTCCCCGCTAATTTCTTCGCTCACATTTTGAGGAAAATAGCCTTTTAAAACTGTCGCTCCCCATTTCACCACGCCCTTATCCGGCTTTAACTCTTCTACTAAAATTTTACAAAGCGTGGATTTACCCACGCCGTTTGGCCCTATGAGGGCGATCTTGTCTTTAGGCATCACTTTCAGGCTCACTTGATTTAAAACGATTTGGTCGTCATAACTTTTAGAGATGTTTTCGCACTCTAAAGCTTCATTCCCAATGGTGCGTTTGGGTTTGAAAATAATGCTAGGATCCCTCCTGCTGGATATTGCTAAACTTTGAATGTCTAATTTATCCAGTTGTTTTTGGCGGCTGGTAGCTTGCTTGGCTTTAGAAGCGTTAGCGCTAAAACGAGCGATGAATTTTTCTAGCTCTTCTTTTTCTTTGAGTTTTTTATTGCGTTCGGCCTCTTGCTGTTTAGCGATCAGAGTGGAAGCGATATACCAATCGTCATAATTCCCGCTAAATTCGCGCACGCTGTGAAAATCCAAATCCAAAATATGCGTGCATACCGCATTTAAAAAATGCCTGTCATGGCTGATGACTACCATCGTGCCTTCATGGCGTTTGAGGTTGTTTTCTAACCACTCAATGGCGTTTAAATCCAGGTTGTTGGTCGGCTCATCTAACAGCAAAATGTCCGGTTTAGGGAATAAGACTTGAGCGAGAAGGATTTTAAATTTATCGCTGCTTGGCAAGGTTTTCATCAAATCGTTGTGTTTAGAGCTAGGAATGCCTAAATCTTCTAGGATTTTTTCAATCGCCACTTCGCATTCATACATGGGATCTTCTTCCACGCAAATGGTTTCTAACTCCCCTAGTCTCGCATTCACTTTATCATCGCTCAAATCCCCTTCGGTGTATAAGCGCTCTTTTTCTTTGATAGCGTCATACAAACGCCTATTGCCTATCAAAACCGCATCTTTAAGGCTCAAATCTTCAAAAGCGTATTGATCCTGCCCTAAAACCCCCATTCTCATGCCGCTTGTGATAATGACTTCCCCACTGCTGCAATCAATACTCTTGCTTAAAATCTTTAAAAAAGTGGACTTCCCTGCCCCATTAGCCCCAATCAGCCCGTAGCGCTTGTTTTTATCCAGCTTGATATTCACATTTTCAAACAATTTTTTAGTCGCATAGCGTTGCGTTAAGTTGATGGTTTGCAGCATCTTATGATTTCCTTATTTTTGTGATTAGATTATAGAAAGTTTATTGTAGCGTTTTCTTTGCAATATTGTATCCCTTGCTTATTGTGGTTATTCATAAGGCCTTTGACGCCCAAAATTTGATCGAGCCTATATCTCCTCTTGATTTTTTATTCAATTTAAGGTAAAAATAATGTTTTAAAGCAAAAAAGGATCATGTCAATGAAAGTGTTTGATTACGAAGATGTCCAACTCATTCCTAATAAATGCATCGTGAATAGCCGTTCAGAGTGCGATACGACCGTTATTCTAGGCAAACATGCGTTTAAAATGCCCATAGTCCCAGCCAACATGCAAACGATCATCAACGAACCGATCGCAGAATTTCTAGCAAAAAATGGCTATTTCTATATCATGCACCGCTTTGATGGATCGGCAAGAATCCCGTTTGTCAAAAAGATGAAGGAACGCCAATTAATTAGCTCGATCAGCGTGGGGGTGAAAAAGGAAGAATGTGTTTTTGTAGAAGAGTTGGCCAAGCAAGGATTAGCACCAGACTATATCACGATCGATATTGCGCATGGTCATTCAAACTCTGTCATTGAAATGATCCAACGCATCAAAGCGCGTTTGCCCAAAACTTTTGTGATTGCCGGGAATGTGGGCACGCCAGAAGCAGTCCGTGAATTAGAGAACGCCGGTGCTGACGCTACAAAAGTTGGCATCGGGCCTGGGAAAGTGTGTATCACTAAAATCAAAACAGGCTTTGGCACGGGTGGTTGGCAACTAGCGGCTCTTAGGTGGTGCGCTAAAGCAGCAAGAAAGCCCATTATTGCAGATGGCGGTATTCGCACGCATGGGGATATTGCAAAATCCATACGCTTTGGCGCGACAATGGTAATGATTGGCTCGCTTTTTGCAGGGCATGAAGAATCATCTGGAGAAACAAAAATAGAAAATGGTGTCGCATATAAAGAATATTTCGGTTCGGCATCAGAGTTCCAAAAAGGTGAAAAGAAAAATGTTGAAGGTAAGAAAATTTGGATCCAACATAAAGGCTCGTTAAAAGATACACTGGTTGAAATGCATCAAGATTTGCAATCTTCAATCTCCTATGCAGGTGGGAGAGACCTTGAAGCGATTCGAAAAGTGGATTATGTGATTGTGAAAAATTCAATTTTCAATGGGGACACAATCTAAAAAGATTGATAAAACGAAAGCAAAAGACAGAAAAATTTGCTTTGACTTGGGTTTTTGTTGTTTTTAATCCTTTCTTTATTCTCATTTCTTGTAGGATCATTTTCTTTTTAAATTCAAGCACATAGCCTTTGAATTCAATTTTTACTAGCGAAATGCCTTTCAATGCAATCGCATAAGATGTGGATCATAAGAATGTGCATTTCTTGGATTCGTGGGGTATCATCGCTAGGGACAATCAAAGCGATGTCGCTTAAAGGCTTCATTTTCCCCCCATCACGCCCCGCTAAACTAAGCGTTTTTACCCCTAAATCTTTGGCTTTTTCATAAGCTTTTAGGACATTTTTGGAATTACCGCTTGTAGAAATCCCTATCAAAACATCGTTTTTTACCCCCAACGCTTCTACTTGTCTGGCAAACACTTCTTCATAACCATAATCGTTCGCAATGGCGGTGAGGGCTGAGGTATCCGTGCTTAAGCTTATCGCGCTCAAGCCTTTCCTTTCCAATTTATAGCGCCCGGTCAATTCAGCGGCAAAATGCTGCGCATCGCTAGCGCTCCCCCCGTTACCGCAAATAAGGATTTTCCCTTGATTTTCTAAAGTTTCTATCAAAAGATGAACGCTTTGTTTTAACGCTTCTTGCAAACTCTCTAAACTTTTTTCTAACGCTTCCTTATGGGCTAAAAATTCTTTTTTAATTAAACCATCAATCATTGCATGTCCTTTTAATTTTTTCTATGATAGCGCTTGTGGAATAACCTTCTTCAAATTCTATCAAGCGGGTTTCTTTAGCAAACTCGCTCCCTATGACTTCTTTATTGAGATAGTCCGCTCCCTTGACTAAAATATCAGGCTTTAGGGCTTGAATTAATTTGATTGGCGTGTCTTCTTCAAACACCACGACATAATCCACGCAAGACAAACTCGCTAAAAGAAACGCTCTGTCTTTTTCGCTCACTATGGGACGTTTATCCCCCTTAAGCCTTTTAACGGAAGCGTCGCTATTTAACCCCACAATGAGAATATCCCCTAAAGCTTTAGCCTTTTGCAAATAACTCGCATGCCCTTTATGGAGGAGATCAAAACAGCCATTGGTGAAAACGATTTTTTGCTGGTTGTGTTCTAAAGTTTCTAACAGCTTTTCTAAAGGGAGGATTTTAGGATGCGTTTGGTTCAAAATCAAAACGATTTCTTCTAAACTCGCTAATGCGCTCCCCATTTTACCCACCACCACAGCCGCCGCTGCATTGGCAAACTCGCAAGCATCTTTTAAGCTCTTTGATTCTAATAAAGAGAGCGTTAAAGACGCGATCACCGTATCGCCTGCCCCGGTTACATCATAAACCTCTTTAGCGATAGTGGGGCAATTGACTAGCTCGCCTTTTTCTAAAAAAGCGATGCCTTGTTCGCTCAAAGTTACTAAAGGCATAGCGATTTGATAAGTTTCTTTTAAGATTTGGAGCGCTTTTGACAAATTCGCATGGCTGTCTAACTTCAAATGGAGCGCATGCTCTAATTCAGCGCGATTAGGCGTGATCAAACTCGCATGAGAATATTTGCTATAATCTTTCCCTTTAGGGTCGCATAAAATGAGCTTGTGGTGTTGGTTGGCTAGAGCGATCATTGTTTGAGTGAGTTCAAAATCCAACACGCCCTTATTGTAATCTGAAAGGATCACGCCATCTATTTCTTGGATTTTTTCTGTGAAAAAATCTAAAAGTTTTTTTCTTAAATCAGCGTTTAAGGGGTCTTTGATTTCCTTATCCACGCGTGCGATTTGCTGGTTTTGCGCGATGATGCGCGTCTTAAGCGTGGTGCAACGGGTTTTATCTATTAAGACGCCTGAAGCGTCAATCCCTCTTGTTTTTAAAGCGCTAATGAAATGCTTGCCCTCTAAATCATCGCCCACTACCCCACATAAAAAGACTTTAGCTTTTAAAGAGATAAGATTATTAGCCACATTGGCCGCTCCGCCTAAATTCTTGCTCTCTTTTTTGACTTCTAAAACAGGCACAGGAGCTTCAGGCGAAAGGCGTTCGCTCTTCCCCCACAAATAATAATCAGCGATCAGATCGCCTACGACTAGGATTTTTTTCATGCGCATTGTCCTTTAAAAATCGCATGGATATGGGGCAAATAATCTTTAATACCGCTTTCTAAATCGTATAAAGGGGTGTAATCCAAATCCAAAATAGTAGGCTCAATATGCGCTTGGGTGTGCTTTTGGAAAAAAGCGTAAGGGTTTTTGATATAGCTCACTTTAAAATCCCCTAAATGCTCTTTTAAAATGTTAACGATTTCATTATAACTTCTGGCTTGCGAATAACCCACATTATAAACCCCGCTTTTTTGAGCCTTCATCGCTTTCACATTCGCTTGGATCACATCTTCAATATAGACAAAATCCCTTAATTGCTCGCCAAATTCAAAAAGCTTGACTTCCTTAAACGCCATCGCGCCTAAGGCGAGCTGTAAGATCATAGAGGCGGTTTTTTCTTTATAAAATTCCCTAGGCCCATAGACATTAAAATACCTTAAGCCCACTTGAATATTGTCGTTTGAATGGAATCGGACAAATTCGTCCATGCAAAGCTTGGAAAAGCCATAAACATTTTCAGGGCTTTCGTTTTTGCCTACCACATTGGGGGCTTTGGTGTTGCCATAAACGCCCGCTGAAGAAGCGTAAATCACTTTAGCTTTTTTGGGGCGAGCGATTTCTAAAAGGTTTAAAAAAGCCTGATAATTGGTTTTCATCACTAATTCTTGATCCAGCATGGTCGTATCAGAAACAGCGGCTTGGTGGAACAAATAATCAAAATGCAACTTTTCTAAACGCCTTAAATCTAAGGGATTATTAATATCAGCTATGATCACTTCGCCCTTAAAACCGATTAAATTCTTAAAATGCCCTAAAGAACTGGGGCGGTTATTACTGAAAAGCGTGTTACTGCGAAACTTATCCAAAATGATTACTTTAGCTTTAGGGTGGTTCTCTTGAAAATAAAAGGCCAGATTACTGCCTACAAAGCCAGCCCCACCGGTGATTAAAATCGTTTGATTTTCCAATCCATCATCAATATAACGCATTACTATCCTTATTTAATCCAATCAATCATCTCTTTAAGATCTTTACATTGTATCCAAGAATGAGGAGTTTTTAAAGGGTTTTGAGTGAGCAAAAGGTTATTTTTAACTTTAGCGTTCAAGCCGGCTAGCATGTCGCTCTCTTTATCGCCTATCATGAAAGATCGCTCCAAGCAAATTTGATGCTCTTTAGCGGCTTGTAAAATCAAAAAGGGTTTTGGCTTCCTGCAAGTGCAATTTTCTTCTGGGGCGTGCCTGCAAAAATAGACGCCATCCAAATTAAAACCTAATTCTTTAAACAAGCTTTCTTGGAGGTATGCGGTGAGGTTTTCAAAATCTTTAAGGGTGTAATAGCCTCGGTTGATCCCGGATTGGTTGGTGATTAAAAGCAGTTTGTAGCCTAAAGTTTTCGCATGCTTTAGTAATTCAAAAATCCCTTTTTGAAACTCAAAATCTTCTTTTTGACTCACATAGCCTTTATCAATATTGATAATGCCGTCTCTGTCCAAAAAAAGGGCTTTGTTAGTGGTGATCATGATGGCTTTCTTGCTGTGGTGTGGCATTGTTTTGATGGTGCATTATATCGCTTTGATGATGCATTGCATGGGGTGTTTGGTGGCTAATGAGCATGATCCCCATATAAAGGACATAAAGCCCAAAAACCCCCATTAAACCTTTAGACAAAAGATTGAAAAATTTCCTGTAAGAAATGGAAATCTTGCTTAAAAAAATCCCCATTAAAAACAACGGCACGCTAGTTCCAAGCCCAAAAGAAAGGCCCAGCATCGCTCCCATAAACGCGCTATGGCTGAGAATCACGCTCGCTAAAAACGAATACACCATCATGCAAGGTAAAAACCCGTTCAACACGCCCAAAAAATACAACCCCAGAACGTTTTGAGATTGCAAGGTTTTTTTCATCAAAAAAGAGATGAAAGGAATGGAAAAGCTTAATTTTTCCGCTTTAGCTCCTAAGAGCGCTAAAAGGATTAAAATAATCCCCATGCTCATCAATAAAACGCCCCTAAAACCCATGCTCACGCTAAGACTATGCCCCAAACCTGCCGTTATAGCCCCTAAAAGCATGTAAGTGCTGATCCTCCCCACATTATAGAGGGCATGGCAAGTGAGCTGGTAAGAAAAGCTCGTAATTTTAGAAAATCTTATTTGACTAAACGCGCTCACAATCCCCCCACACATGCCCACACAATGCCCTAAAGACATGCTCAAAGCGGCTAAAAACATGCCCAAAAAACTCAAATTCTGCATCATTTGCATTCTAGTATCCCTGCTTTTTCAAGAGCGATTTCCATCCCGTCAAAAACCAAACGCTCCTTGCAAACAGAATGAGGTAAAAACGCGCTCAAATACTTCGCATCGCCCCCACAAAGATAGATTTTTTGATCTTTGGCTAAATGCTGGATACAAGAGATGACGCTCAAAATCATGCCGTAATTCACAGCGTCTCTAGTGTTTTTAGGTAGAACTTCTAAAGAGTCTAAGGCTTTGAAAGGTTGCTCTAAGATTTTAGCGCTTTTTTTATACGCATGAATATATTGGGCTAAACCGGGCAAAATACACCCTCCTAAATGCTTGCCCTCTTTGACTAAATCAATCGTAATCGCGCTCCCCGCATCCACCACCACGCCATTATTTACCGCCAAACACGCCATTTGCCGGTCTATCCCAAGCCCTACATAGTCGGTTTCTAAATGAAAAAACCCTGCAATATTTTTAGCGTTAGGGTAACAATTTAAAAGGGCTTTTTCATTTTCTTCATTCACGCTAATGTAAAAAATTTCCTTTTGAATACCCAAACGCTTTAAATCTTCTTTAGCGCTTGAAAAGAGCTGATAATTTTGCGCGAAATGGATGTGCGTATTGCCTATATCGCATAAAACCAGGTTTTTCAAATCTGTAAAAGATCGCCCAGCTGGCATAGACTCACTTCTTATTCATTTCTAAAGCTTTTCTTCTTTTTTCAAGCTCTTTTTCATCTCTTTCTTGATGCTCTCTCGCTCTTTGTTCAAATTCTCTCGCTCTTTGTTCGGCTTTGGCTTTTTTCTTTTCTTCTTTCAAGCGGCGTTTTTCTTCTTTAGGGCTGAGTTTTGGCGCTTCTTTAAAAGCGTTATCCTCTTTTGAAACAGGAGCGTTTTTGTTTTCTTGATTTTCTTTTACGCCTTTTTGGATAGCGTTATTTTGATCCTTAATAGGCTCAGGCCTTCTGGTTTTAACCTCTTCTTCTTCAAACCCGCTATTCCCTTGAGTGGGTTTGATTTTTTCCTCTAAAGGCTTTTCTTTAGCTTTATGCCTTTCTTGCAAATAAATAGGAGCGTTCCCTTTTTCGCCTTTTTGAGATTTTTTAGATGCCGATTTTTCCACAACGGGATAAAGTTTTGGTTTAAAATCGTTATAATCTAAATAGTAGCGATCGTAATACACCCGATTTTTGTCATAAAACACCCCTTTATCCAAACGATTGGATGAAAAAAACTTAAAACTACCGATAGTTGGCGTTTTATAGACATTATACGAATCAAAATCATTCAAATCCACCTCTATCACATACCCACGCTTTTCTAAAGAATACAATTTATTGTTATTCAATACAATCGTATTGAGCGAAGCGAAGGGCAGTTTCACGCTGTTTAATTCCCTTAAACTCTTATCCATTTGCAAGATCTGCCCGTCTAGCGTGAGCACGTATAAAGTCCCCTTATCATAAAGCAAGTCTATAATATCCCCATCATAGTTGAACTCTTGACCGCTCACCACTGATAAAATCCGTTTTCCTGTAGAAGCGATCATGTTATTGCCATCCACGATAAGGTAAGTGATATTGTTAAAAAACTTATCGCTGCTGATAACAATGTTTCTAATAGGCGTGGGGTTTCCATGCACATAATCCACGACCAACAAGCGCCCATCTAGCATAGGGAACACCACGACCGTATCCATAAAAATAGGCATCGCCATTAAAGAATTGATCGTGGTGCTTGGGGAACCTTTCTCACTAAAAAGCAATTTTTGAGAAGTGATGTCGTATAAATTCGCTGAATTGTCCGCTAACACCACCGCTAAAAGATTCCCTTTAACGCTCGCGCTCAAGGCAAAAGTTTCCAAAGGAATGATGATAGATTGTTGGCTGGCGTTAGGGTTATTGCTGATCAATTCCACTTGATGACAGACTTTATCTTGGACTTCCGCTTCAACGCCCTTTAATTTCAATTCCGTTTCTTCAGTTTTAGCCACCTTTCTTTTGCTTGTTTTTTTATCAATCTTGTTCAAACAATCTTGCGCAAGGATGAAAAACCCTTGACTCTCATTTAAAAAACTGCTTTCGTAATTGAAATTCTTACCGATTCTTAGCTGCGTTAAACCTTTATCGCCTATAACCGCCCCATTTTTCAAAATGGCTCCATAACGATTGGACGAAACGATACTCTCTTGCAAATGGTTAGGGAAATACGCTTCGCCTTTAACTTGGTGTTTAGCGGGTTTGAAGTATTTTTTCATGTTACAGCCGCTAAAGACAATTAGGGCTATGAGTGAGATTAAAAATGGTTTATTCATCAAATCAATGCGTTCCTTGAATGGTTTCTTTCTTTAGATTAGTTGGTTTGGAAGGGTTTTGCTGAATATCTTCTAACATTCCATAGTGTTTTAGAACAGAAATTATAGCATAGAGTGAAGAACTTAGAGGGATAGTGGATAAAATTTGATGCGCTTTTTTGATCGCGTCTTTAGAATTTTCTCCATACAACAAATTCACTTCTTGTAAAGCACTCATTTCTTTAAGAACGGGGCTTTTTTCAAGCAGGTTTTTATCTTGAGAGAGCGATGCGTAAGAATATTTGGCGAAAATTTTAACGATTTCATTAGAAGATTGCGAAAGTTTTTTAAACATGCTCACATCGTTACGCTCGCTCGCTCTGGCAAACTGATACAAGTCATACAACTCTGGGGCGACTTCTTTCAATCTTTTTTGTAAGGCTATATTATTAGGACTCTCTAGCACTTCGTTATAAATTTGAGTGATCCGCTCTTTAGTTTGCTCACGCTTATAATCTTGTAATTTTGTATCCCCCAAATAAGCGATAAAAGCCACGATAACAAACAACAACACCCACTTGTAGCGTTTGAAAAATTTTTCTAATCTAAACGCCCCCTCTAAAAGCTTTTCATCGCTTTTAAATTCGCTCTTAACCTGCTCTAAATTTTCCTTAATACTCATGCCTTGCTCACTCCCGTGCTGCCAAACCCTCCGCTCCCCCTTGAAGTTTCATCTAATTGTTCGCATTCTATAAATTCGGCTTTATAAGCTTTTTGAACCACCCCTTGAGCGATCCTATCCCCTACCTGGACTTTAAAATCTTTATCGCTCAAATTCGCTAAAATGACCTTAATTTCGCCCCTATAATCATTATCCACCGTGCCAGGAGAGTTTAACACCATCACCTGATGATTCAAAGCCAAACCGCTACGGGTACGCACCTGCAATTCATACCCCACTTCTAAAGACAAACAAATCCCAATCCTTACCAACCCCACGCCATGAGGTTTGATCACTACTTCTTCTACAGCGTGCAAATCAAAGCCTGAAGAGCCTTCGGTTTGGTATTCAGGGATAAGGGCGTTTGGGTGGATTTTTTGGATTTTAATTTTCATCAAAACAAATCTCTTTATAATAAATGTCTAAAATTTCAAAATCGCTCTCGCCGTTGGGTAATTGAATGCTCACCGCATCGCCCTTGCTCTTGCCTATCAAACTCTTAGCGATCGGCGAACCAAAAGAGATTAACCCTTTAGCCGGATCGCTCTCCACGCTCCCTACTATCGTGTAAGAAAACTCTTTATCGTTATCCAAATTAAGGATTTTAATCGTGCTGCCAAAACTCACTTTATTATGGGCTAAAGCGCTCGGATCAATCACTTGAGCGTTAGAAATGATCTCGCTTAAATCCACGATCCTCGCTTCAATGAAGCGTTGTTTTTCTTTAGCGGCATGGTATTCAGCGTTTTCTTTCAAATCCCCATGCCCTCTAGCAATATCAATTTCTTTCACAATATTAGGCCGTTCCACCTCTTTTAATTGCTTCAATTCCGCACAAATCTTATTGTATCCATGCATGCTCATAGGTTCTTTATTCATTTAATCTCCTAAGCTTATTCAGTAGAGATTATAGTAAAAATTAAGTTAAATTCAGCAAAAAAGCCATCTCTTCGGCGACTTTTCTCGCGCTCCCATGTTTTAAATATTCCCTTAATCTCAAACTTTCTTTAAAATAGCGTTCCCTATCCATTTCTTTATACGCTTTTAACAAACCCTCTACACTCAAAAAATGCTGGATCAATTCCGGGTGTAATTGGCTCTCCCCAAGCCCTGGAGTTTCATCATTTAAGGCGTTATAAAAAATGTTAGCGAGTCCTATATAATGCAAATTGACCAACATTCTAGCGATCAAAAAATCCATCGTTTTAGCCCTATACGCTAGCGCAAAAGGCGTGCCAATCAAAGCGGCTTCTAAAGTCGCTGTGCCGCTGCAAATGAACGCAAACTCCGCTTCAAACAAACTCTTATGCGCATCATAAGAAATTTCAAATAATTGAATGTCTTCTCCATAAAGAGCTTTTAAATCCAACCCCTTAAAGAAACTCGGAACGACTAACACACGCCTTTTAAACCCTTCGTTTTGTTCTAAAATTTGAGCCACTTTGACAAATAAAGGGAACATTTTAGCGATTTCGCTTTTTCGGCTTCCTGGCATAAACACCAGAGTTTCGCCCTTAATATCTTTTTTATAATATTTAATTTCATCTAGTAAGGGGTGTCCTACATATTGGGCTTTTTTTTGGTAATAGCCCACTTCAAAAGGCAAAATCGCCCCCAAAAAATCGCAGTATTTTTCAAGGCTTTTAGCGCGCCATTTTTTCCATGCCCAAACTTGCGGTAAAATATAATACATGATTTTTTTATGAGGGTCTTGTTTTTTGATTTTTTTGGCTAGGGGGATATTGAAAGAAGAAGAATCCATTAAAAGCACCAAGTCCGCTTGCTTGGCTAATTGGACCATTTCTTTATGGGCTTTGAGTAAAAACCCCAAACGGCCTATCACATCTCTAAAACCCATGACAGAAAATTCTCTAGGGCTATAGAGTGCGTCTTTCCCTTCAAACACCCCAATGAAACGATAATCTTTGGGCAAATTGCGCCGTAACTTCTCTAAATGCACATTAGAGCTCGCTTCTAAAGCGCTCACTAAAATCGTGGGCATTATTTGTCTTTCAAAAGGTTTTGGACTTGATAGAGCTTGATTTCTTTGCGCAAATCCCTCAATTCAATTTTGAGCAACGAATTTTCAAAATCTTTTTTAGAAAGATGGTTTTTTAAAAGCCTGTTTTCGCGCAAAACGCTGCGGTATTGCAAGTAAAGCCCTTCATTGAATAAACGCTTACATGGTTTTGCCATAATAACCTGATTGTCTTTAGCATAAACTTCCACTTCTTCAAGGGCTTTAGGGAAAATCACATCCTCTTCTGTATTTTGCGTTTCTTTGTTTAAGCAGGAGTTTTCTTTTTCTGATTTTTTTTGATAAATTTCTTGTTTCAAACCTTTTAAAACGCTCTTTTTCTTCCGCAAGATTTCTTGGACTTGCTTCAATTCCAAACGGATTTTTTTTAAAACTCCTCTAGTGTCTTCAATTTCTTGCTGGTAAGCGTTCAATTCTTCTTGCATCGGTTTTTATTCCGCTAACATTTCTAAAGACAACAAACGCATTTCATTGCCTTGAGTGATAACGACATTCTTGCTGTGGCATTTCTCACACACCCCATAATCTAGGGCGTTAGGCTTAAAAACATGCGAACAATCCTTGCATTCCAATTCAACCTTTTCATCCACAATGTCTAAAATAGCGTCTTTACACACCAAAGATTCTTCTCTAAAAGTCTCAAACGCGCTCACAAACAAGCTCTTATCCATAGCGCTTCTTTCACCAATACCAACCACGACTCTTTCAATCTTATGGGCTTGATTCTTCTTCGCATGCTCTTCGCAAAGAGCGATTAAAGAAGAAACGACCGAGTATTCATGCATGCTAAACCTTAATCTCTAAATTAGCCCCTATTATATTGTATTAGAGTAATCCTTTGGTTTATTGCTTGAGATTCAATAGGGTGTTAAGGATTTGATCGGATGTGGTTACCGCTTTAGAGTTCGCTTGAAACCCCCTTTGAACCACAATCAAATTCGTTAAACTCCGGCTCAAATCCACATTACTAGACTCCAGTTTAGATCCTGAAATTGAACCCCTACGCCCCGTATTAGCCGCGCCGATTAAGGCTTGCCCTGAGTTTCCGGTTTGAGAAAAGACATTCCCGCCCAAAGCCTGTAAGCCCGCATCGTTAGCGAAATTCGCTAAAGCCACTTGAGCGAGCGCTAAAGTCCTGCCATTACTGAACGCTCCTAAAAGCACCCCGTCTGAATCAAAGCGGACATCCATTAAATCGCCCGCTTGATAGCCGTTTTGCTCAATCGCATAAGTTTCAGAAATCTTATCCACGCTTGTCAATCCATCAAAACTCCCTGAGGAACCAAAAGCTAAATTGATGCGTTGGGGGGCATCAGCGCCATTTTTAGGGTCAAATTGCAAAAGAGGCGGGTTCATGCCCGCAAGCGATCCGTCATTATTGAAGTGCAAACGGCCTCCTTCAAACACATTAGGCCTAGCCGCTGACCCCCCTACTAATTCCCCAGGCTCAGGCACGATCACTCTAAAGTTCCATTCCGCTCCCCCACTCCTATAAAACTCAATGCGCATGGCGTGTTTAGTGCCTAAGCTGTCTATCACATCAATGCTTGTCGCATGCGTAGCGTGGGTGAATTTAGAACTGCTCGCTGACGCTCCCCCTTCAATCAAAGAAGCGGTATTAAGCCCTTTCATCGCGTTTTTAAACAAAACATTGTTCGTTACGCTGTCTGAAGAATACCCGCTCACAAAGATATTGAGATTTTCTTTAATGACATTTTTATTGTCTTTATTATTGATTTCAAACATGCCGTATTGGTTGACAGTAACTCCTATAGAAGCGGCTGAGTCCTGGTAATTGTCCGCTAGGCTAGGATCTTTAACGATATTAGCGTCATGCTGGATTAAGGCGCGCAAGTCTTCAGTAGTCCTAAACTGCCCAATATCCGCATTAGGGCTGATAGAATGTGTATAGCTGTATTTGAAAGCCGTTACATCTTTATCGCCGTCTAAAAAGTTAGCGAACGCCCCGGTTCCGGCTTGAGTAACCACAATGTTTTTAAGCTTTTCATCGCCGTCCAATTCATTGGTGTTTTCCAAACGCAATTGCTTGCCGTCCAAATAAGCTTCAATGCCTGTTTGGCTTTTGACCGCATTGATCGCATTTTTAGCCGCTACTAAGCTTGAAGTCCGGCTCACCGCTGAATCGTTTGTGAAAGAAATCTTAACCCCATTCAATTCAAGCGTGCTGTTTTCTGCAGAAGGGAGGATGTCTTTGACCATTTTTGCACTCTTATAGCTCACCCAAATCCCTTGATTTTCATTCAATAAAAGAGCGTCGCCATCTTCATTGTATAAAGAGCCCATGTCTTCGGCGACTTGAGCAAGATTCGTGCCTGAATCATACACCGGATTAATGCCATCTGAAGGGGTTTTGGCTGAAGAATCCAAAGCAAATATCGCTGCTGTTTGATCCGCATGCCTTCCAGCGTTTAAATTCGCTCTCATAGAAATGCGGTTACTCGCTCTAGCTGGCATCACCATTCCTGGATCAATCCTAATGTTTTCTAAAGGGCCGGTGTTATCCACTTTTAAAGCGTCTGTATCGCTCCCTTTATTGCCGGTATCGCTCCCGTTTCTCACCCACCCTTGCACCACAAGCCCGCCGGTGGTAACCAAACTCCCTTGCGAGTCAAAAAGGAACTCCCCATCTCTAGTGAAATTGCGCGTGATCCCCCTATCAGGGCTAATGATAAAAAAGCCATCGCCCTGAATCGCTAGATCGGTTTTGACATCTGTGTTTTGGATATTGCCTTGTGAAAAGATTTTAGTCGTCGCATCCACGCCTACCCCAAGCCCCACAGAAAAGTCATTCTGCCCTGCCAACCCGTTTTTATAGGGTGCGGTAGCGATGAGTTTGACTTGAGAGAGCATATCCACAAAAGAAGCCCTAGAATATTTAAAACCAGTGGTATTCACGTTCGCAATATTATTACTCTCAATATCCAAAGCGATTTGGTGGGCTTGCATCCCATTGACACCAGACCATAAAGACCTAAGCATGGTTATCCTTTAATTTAAAGAAATTCAATCTATGCAAAATAAAGCAAAAGTTGTTCCTAAATAGTTTTTTAGAATGATTGGTTGCGGATTTTAAAGTTTTGTTAATCAAAAAGATCGGTCAAATTCATAAGGGGATAGGGAGTTTTGTAACACTACCCCCACAACGCTTTTTAAAGACTATCGCTCAAATTTAAGAATCTAACTCGCTTTAGTGCAAAATCGCGCATTCATGATCTTGAATCTCTTCGGCTGAAGCGCGATTGGAAGTCAATGGGTTAAATCGTGTCGCTAATAAGACAAAGGAGTTATCGCTTTGTTGCACCACCGCTAAGCCATAGTCCCCCATGCGTTTGTGCGCATTAGGCACTTCTTTATTGAGCATGATGAACGGGCTTTTTTGCGCTAATTCGCTCTCTGTTACCCGACGCGCCAAATATTTATGCCCGTTCAAGCCACCTGATAATGGCGACCAACGGCTGCTGATATTTTTTAGATTATTATCCAATTGTTTGCGCGCATCAAGGCTAATGCAAGAGATATGGATGTGAAAATGGTTTTGCGATCGCCCTTTTTTAGAGTTGATCGTCAAAGAGATCGCATAATCAGGAATGGGTTTGCCGTATTTTTTGCTCATAAAATCGCGTGCTTGCCATGATAAATAAAAAAAGTTAGGGGTAGAAGGATCAAGCAACAAAGGGCTTTCAATACCGCTAATGTGAGTTGTTGGCATCAACAAATATTGCAACGGGCCGTTAATATCTTTTAAAACCACATAGCCGGCATCGGGTTTGACTTCTATGCATGGCGAAGGATTCTGATTTTTCTCATAATTGGACAAACATTTCTCAAAAACAATCCTACGCAACACATTCGGATCTTTAGCGCTTAAACTCACAACAACGATAGCCATCAGCGCTAAAAAAAGAAAACCCGCTTTTTTCATCTTTTTCGCTCCTTGTTTTTAATGAGAGTTTTTACAAACCCTCTCGTTATTTTTCTACAATAGTGGTTAAAAGCTTTAATCATTATGGTTATTTTAATGAATTTTAACTTATTAGTAACGTTTAGTAACCTATTTTTAAAAAAGGGCTTTTTGAATACCAACTACAAAAAACTTAAAAAGCGATCTTAGGGGGTTGATACTTATCAAATTAAAGCGTTTTATAACCTTGATTCAGATAACATGGTAGTGCTAATGCCACGATAAGGATAATTATCATGCAAGATTTACCCCCATGCCCTAAATGCAACGACGCCTACACCTACCATGATGGCGCACAACTAATTTGCCCTAGCTGTTTGTATGAATGGAATAAAAATGAAGCTAATGATGAAGAATTGATCGTTAAAGATTGCCACAATAATCTTTTACAAAATGGGGACTCAGTCATTCTCATTAAGGATTTAAAGGTTAAAGGCTCATCTTTAGTGCTTAAAAAAGGCACTAAAATCAAAAATATCAAGCCTGTCAATAGCGATCACAATGTGGATTGTAAAATAGAAGGGCAGAGCCTGTCTTTAAAATCTGAATTTCTCAAAAAAGCTTAGGAAAATACAAAAGCTTAAGAGTGAGAAAAGCTTAGTGACTTTTTAAGCTTATAAAGTCATTTTTTAGAAAAAATCAACTTGTCCAGCTTGAAAAAAATCACCGCTCCAATGGTTTGCCCCAAGAAAAGATTGAGCCACAACGGAAAATTGAAATAATAAAAAATCTCCATAAAAGGCAGCATCACCAACGCGCTCAACATCCATCTAAGCCAATAAACCAAAAACAGCTTGGAAGCGTATTCTGTGCCAAGTTTCTTAAAAAATTCTCGCATAAAGACAATCCTTTAAACCCTTTTTGCAAACTCTCCCTAAAAAGGAAAGCCCGCTATCAAGGAATATTCCTAGATTTCATGCCTTTAGACAATCGTATAGGACACTCTTTTTTCAAAAAGTTTGCTCTCGTAATTGCCTAAATCCCTACCATCCACAAGGGCGAAAGCATCGCCAAAAGTCGCCAATAAGGCAGAATCTAACTGCATGTCTTTATGGCGGTTCAACGGAATAAAGACTTCCTTGTGGTTATTTTGAAAATCAAACGCTAGAAATGAATCTTGCAAATACACTTCCACTCTAGGAGCGTTTTTCACCACGCTGTTTTGACCTAGTTTCAATCCTTGCACTTCAGCGCTTTTAATCCCACACGCATGGCATAAGGACACAAACATGCTCTCTTGTGAAATGGTTGCAAACCAAGGCAAACTCTCACGCTTGGGTAAATTTTCTTTACCCTCTAAAGCCTTCTGTCTCTTAGGCATGTCATGCTTGATAAACGCATAAAAATTGCGGACGCTTTCTTTGGGGGTTGTTCCCTTGAGCTGGTTGGCAATGTTAGCCACGCTCGCATCGTCTCTTTCATAACGCCCCATTGCTACAAAATCGCTCGTTTCAAACAAACGCTCATTCAATTGATAGCTAGCGATCTCATAAGACAAATGGACTTGCTTTTTTTGAGCGCTTTTTAAAAAATCCACTTGCAAATAGGGCACTCCAAAATTGAGCATGCTTTTATAGCTGGCATGATTGCCTTGTAAATGCACATTGCTCGCTGCAACGCTCGGCATGGGAATGAAAAGTGAAGTGTGTTCTGCAGAATCAAAATCAATGCTGTATTGAGCTTCTACTTTATATTTTGCAACACTCCCTTTGCTTTCTTCTGCCTGCAAAATCTGTGCTCCTAAAACAGCACCTGTAGCGCCTAAAGCAGTCGTTTTAATAAAATCCCTTCGTTTCATAACTATAACTCTTTATTGTAATTTTTAAATTCGTTGAATGAATGAAAAAATAGGACACACCACCAAAGGATTGATAAGTATCCAAAAACCTAAATTTTGAAAGACAAAGCGTTCCTAAAAAATAAGAACGCTTAAAGAAAAGGGTTACTTTTTCTTTTTTGTGTGGTGCATGTCTTTTCCATGCATGTCTTTCATCATTTTTTGGTGTTTTTCAAGAGCTTTTTTAACTCCCTCAGCGTATTTGGGGTCAGCTTTCTTGAAATGCTCCAATTGTTTATCCACAATTTCCTTATGGGTAACATGAGCTAAAGACTCTCCAATAGTGTCATGCAACCTTTCTTTTTCATCAGCTGGCAATGAGCGGTAGTAATCACCTGGTTGGGTGTAGTAATCGCTATCCTCAGCTCTGTAATCCCAATTCCACACTTCAAACTCTTTCTCAATATGAGCTAAGTTGAACTTAGGATCTCTCGCGCTCTTATCTTCTTTATAGCCAGGCAATGAGCTAGGCGTATAGTTTTGTAAAGAGCCGTAGTATCCGTTTTGCATGTAACCATCTCTGCTAGAAGAGTGGAACGGGCATCTTGGTTTATTGACCGGTATCTGAGGATAATTAACCCCTAAGCGGTAGCGGTGTGTGTCTCCATAAGAGAACAAGCGCCCTTGCAACATCCTATCAGGGCTATAGCCAATTCCAGGAACGACATTAGCCGGAGTGAATGCCGCTTGCTCCACTTCTGCAAAATAGTTTTCAGGATTTTTGTTCAACTCTACAATGCCCACTTCCATCAATGGATAATCTTTGAGATACCAAATTTTAGTCACATCAAACGGATGGAATCGATACTTTTTAGCATCTTCTTCTGGCATCACTTGAATGCTTAATTTCCATTTTGGGAAATCCCCTCTAGCGATCGCATTGAACAAATCCCTTTGATTGGAATCAGGATCATGCTTTCTGATTTCTGCAGCTTCTTCGTTAGTCAAGTGCTTAACGCCTTGCATGGTTTCAAAGTGGAATTTCACCCAAAAGCGTTCGCCTTTAGCGTTGATAAGACTGAAAGTGTGGCTACCAAAACCATCCATATGGCGGAAAGATTTAGGGATACCTCTATCGCTCATAACCCATGTTACTTGGTATAAGCTTTCAGGAACATTACTCCAAAAATCCCATACCATGTCAGGATTAGGCAAATTGGTTTGAGGATCTCGTTTTTGAGTGTGGATGAAATCAGGGAATTTGATCGCATCACGGATAAAGAAAACAGGCGTGTTGTTCCCTACCAAATCCCAGTTACCTTCTTCAGTGTAATACTTCATCGCAAAACCTCTAGGGTCTCTCACCGCATCCGCACTGCCTTTTTCCCCTGCCACAGTAGAAAATCTGAAAAAGCATTCTGTTTTTTTGCCCACTTTAGAGAAAATTTTCGCTTTAGTGTATTTAGTGATGTCTTTAGTCACGGTGAAAGTGCCATAAGCTCCGCTTCCTTTAGCATGCACTACCCTTTCAGGGATCCTTTCTCGATCAAACGCCGCTAACTTTTCCAAAAACCAAGTGCTTTGCAATAAAACAGGACCTCTAGGGCCAGCCGTAATCACATTGTTGTCATCCCAAACAGGAGTGCCAAAAGCAGTGGTTTGTTTCACATCTTTATTAACCATCTTCTTTCCTTTATTCCTTTATTTTAAATCTTCGTAATCTAACACTAAGCCGATTACTTGTGGTGATTATTACATAATTTGTTATACAAAGACTAACAAGATTCAATTTCCTTAAAAAATCCTTTTTTTAAGAATAAAAAACCCCCTTAAGTATTTCTATTTGTAACAATTAATGAAAATAAGAAAGATTAAAAACAAAATTTTATTTTTAATCTAGTTTTAATAATAATTATCATACTATTCTATCTCAATGCATTGACAGATTTTGTTTTTTTTTTTTTTTTGATTTTTATTTTTTAAATTTTCAGATTAAGGAGAGTTGTTTGATGTTTTTAAGATCATATCCAAAGCTTAGATACGCTTTATGTTTCCCCCTACTCGCTGATACTTGCTATAGCGAGGAGCACACTTTAAATAAGGTTACCACCCAAGCTAAAAGGATTTTCACTTACAACAATGAGTTTAAAGTAACTTCTAAAGAATTGGATCAACGCCAAAGCAATGAAGTCAAGGACTTGTTTAGGACTAACCCTGATGTGAATGTGGGCGGAGGGAGCGTGATGGGGCAGAAAATCTATGTGAGAGGTATTGAAGACAGGCTTTTAAGGGTTACGGTGGATGGGGCTGCACAAAATGGCAATATCTTCCACCACCAAGGCAACACCGTGATTGACCCTGGCATGCTCAAAAGCGTGGAAGTTACCAAAGGTGCAGCGAATGCGAGTGCAGGGCCAGGAGCGATCGCAGGAGTGATTAAAATGGAGACTAAAGGAGCGGCTGATTTTATCCCTAGGGGGAAAAATTATGCCGCGAGTGGGGCGGTGAGTTTTTATACTAATTTTGGGGATCGAGAAACTTTCAGATCGGCTTACCAAAGCGCGCATTTTGATATTATCGCTTACTACACGCACCAAAATATCTTCTACTATAGAAGCGGTGCTACAGCGACAAAAAACCTTTTCAATCCCACACAAGCCGATAAAGAGCCAGGAACTCCTAGCGAGCAAAACAACGCTTTAGTTAAAATGAATGGTTATTTGAGCGACAGAGACACGCTCACTTTCAGCTGGAACATGACACGAGATAACGCTACACGCCCTTTAAGGAGTAACGCTATAGGGTTAGCCTATCCTTGTGAAGCCCCTTTTAGCCCTGATAGCGACCAAGGGTGTCCTAATGTGTTGGATAGTTTCACAAGATACATGTATCACTCCATTAATAGCGCCAACAATCTTTCCTTACAATACAAAAGGGAAGCGGGAAATTCTTTTGGCGACCCACGATTAGATTTTACCCTTTATACAAGCATTAGAAACGCCAAGTTTGATCCCCTATTTGATCCTAATGGCGTTTATGCTAAATTCCCCACTTCTCAAGCGAGCGCATGGGAAAAAGAAAATTACCCATGCGTGGAAGGCGGGTATTGCACCCCAAGCTTTTCAGATGTGGATAAGCCAAGCTCACAGCCTAGGAATTTGTTTTTAAACAACACCGGGTTAAACCTTAAAGTCGCGCATGTGATTGATGAAGCCACAGACAGCCTTTTTGAATACGGATTCAACTACCAAAATTTAAGCGTTTTTGACGCTCGCATCCCTAAATCAGAATTATACAGGCCTAATCAAGTTTATACTGATGATAAAGGGCAAAAACAAATCGCTTGCTCTCTTGTGGATAATAACCCCAATGATCCTACTTTGTGCCAAAGAGGGAAAGCAAACGGGAATATTTATGGAGGCTATGTGCAAGCGAATTACTCGCCTCATAAAATCATCACTTTTGGAGCCGGGGTAAGGTGGGACGCATACACGCTTTATGATAAAGACTGGAATCACCGCTACACTCAAGGCTTTAGCCCTAGCGCAGCTCTTGTGATCAGTCCCATTGAGCCTTTATCTTTAAAAATCACTTATTCTCAAGTTACAAGGGGGGTTATGCCAGGAGATGGCGTGTATATGCGCCAAAACGATTTACGATACGCTAAAAATATCAAGCCTGAAGTGGGCTCTAACGCTGAATTTAATATTGATTATTCAAGCCAGTATTTTAGCGGGAGGGCTGCGGCGTTTTATCAAGCTTTGGATAATTTCATCTCACAATATGCGCAAAGTTTGATTGTAACCAATTTGAGTCAAGCGATTAGGATCTATGGCTATGAAGTGGGTGGGACTTTCAAATACAAAGGCGTGAGTTTGAATGTGGGGATCTCGCGCACTTGGCCCACCACTAGGGGGTATTTAATGGCGGACAGCTATGAGCTTGCCGCAAGCACCGGTAATGTTTTTATCATCAAATTGGATTACACCATCCCCAAAACAGGGATCAATCTTGCTTGGCTTAGCCGTTTTGTTACCGGTTTGGATTATTGCGGGTTTGATATTTACTTGCCTGATTACGGGACGGCTGAGAAACCCAAAACCCCTACCGATTTAGCCAAATGCGGATCCCAATTAGGGTTAGTGCATATGCATAAACCGGGCTATGGCGTGAGTAATTTTTATATCAATTGGAGTCCTAAAACCAAAAGCCGCTGGAAAGGTTTGTTGCTTTCAGCCGTGTTTAATAATGTTTTCAACAAATTCTATGTGGATCAAACAAGCCCTTATATCATGAGCCCGGACATGCCAGGCACTGACGCTGTTAAAAGAGCGATCGCAGAGCCTGGTTTTAACGCGCGTTTTGAAGTAGCTTACAAATGGTAGTTAGTGGGGCTTTAAGCGTTGCGCATGCGTGATAGCAACGGCTATCGCATCGCTAATATCCAAAGGCTTGATTTCGCTTGTGATGTTAAGCAAGCGTTTGACCATAAAGGCCACTTGCTCTTTAGTGGCTTTCCCGTTACCGGTCAGGGCTTTTTTGACTTGTAAGGGCGTGTATTCGCTGAAATTACCGATCCTTTCTAAAATCTTTAAAGACAACGCCCCCCTGAATTGCGCGAGTTTGATCACGCTTTTAGGGTTATACCCAAAGAAAATATCTTCAATCGCCACTTCATTAACTTCGTAACGATCCAATAAGCAATCTAAGGCTTCTATCAAGTCTAAAATCTGTTCTTGCAAGCGTGTCGTGGTGATATTAATGAACCCGGCCGTGATTAAAGAAAGCTTGTTAGAAGTGTGAGAAACGATAGCATACCCGCATTTCCTACTGCCCGGATCTATTCCTAAAATACGCATCAACCATTCCTGTTTGTTTATCGCAAGGTTTAAAAAACGCTATTATTATATCCATGTTTCTTGTGAGCGCAAAATACAAGATTGCATTAAGAACTTTTAAAAAATTTAGCATATAAATAAGGGAGCAATAAATGAAAGCAAACACAATCATATTAGTAGATTGGGAGAATTTCAGGCGCGATATTAAACAAACAAAATGCGTTAATTATAATATCGCTTTAGATGTGATCGTTACTATTAGGGCTTTTTTACTAGATGATGAGAGAATCAGTCGTATTTACTTTTATACCACCCCACCCTTTGATTTTGAACATGCGTTATGGGATAAGAGGAATGACACCCTCCAAAATGAAAAAAATCCGGGAACAGAAATGAAAATCTTCACAAGCAACGACATTGAAGAGATCTTACAAAGCAGTGAAGCGACTAAATGGGAGAAGATTTATAGCGATGTGGAAAATTTCCAACACGATCTAGCTTCATTGGATCAAGTGGAATTGAGATTGGGGAGGACTAAGTTAAACGCAATAAGAGTGGAGTTTGATGGGAGTTATAAGGCGTTATTAGAACAAAAGCAGGTGGATATGCTCATGGGTCTTGACATTCAAAGAATAGCCTTTAAAAAAATAGCCGATAGGATTCTTATATTTTCAAAAGATACGGATTTAATCCCCGCGCTCAAATTAGCCAGAGATGAGGGGCTAAGGGTGGATATTGCCTATTTGTCTAACCGATTGTCTCTCCTTAGCCAGGATTTGAAATACAATTCGGATAAAGTGAGGAAATTGAGCAGTAACGAAGTCAAAGACAAGCTTTTTTTAATCAGAGAGAATCTCACTAAAACCAACTGGGCTTTAAGCTAAAAAATCAACGAAGTTCTAGTAACGATGCAAACAGAGTAACCGAAATTTCTTTTTTTAAAAATTAAAGAAATAAAACAAGGAGCTAGTCCAACCCGATTAATTTAAAAAATACCAAAGATCTGACCAATTAATAATCCTCTTCTTTGGGTTGTGGGAGTTTAAAATGGAGGGTCTTACTGCCCTTATCGGTTCGGATTTTAATCTCCATGAGATTCTTGCAATCGTGTTCTGTTGTCAGAGACTCTCCAAATTTAAGCTTGAGCATAGCGGTTTTTTTGTCTGTGAGTTCTTGGAGTTTTTTTGCACTTGTGGGAGTTGTTCGTTTATACCATTCATTTCGGCTAGAGCAGATTTGTTCTCATCTAAAAACTCTTTAACCTTATTTTGCCATTCTTCAATTGATTGTTCAATAGAACTTAAAAGGCTTTTTTAAGGGATTCAAAATCAAGATCATTATCCCAAGTATAAGAATCTTTATGTTCATTGAGCCATTAACGCCGAATAATCGTCAATATCTTTTACATCTTTGTAGTATTTTTGAAAATTAGCGATTTCATTTTGATACTCTTGGATCGTTTTTTCATTGTCAGCGATGGACTCTTCATCACGATCAAGCTCCTCGAACAATTCAGGCACTCTTTCTTCAAGGTCTTCTAAATCTTTTTGAATTTTTTCCAAATCCTTACTTCAATAAAGTCAATAATACTTTAGCACTTGTCTTCATTTTGCGATTGCTTTTTTACCTTAATTTAGAATGTAAAATACCAAGTCCCTTTGTCAGTTTTGACGCTAACTTCTTTGACATGCCGACAACTATTAACAGGAAAACTAAACCCATAACTATTGCCAAACCCTAGCTTTCACCAATCTTTATACGCCTACAATTCCCACGATTAATTTTTGCACTCACTATAACAATGTTATCAACATTTGAAATTATACTTATTTTATAAAAGTAGATAGGGAGTCCCATCAATGGATCTAGCTCAATGTATTCAGTCATTTCAACATCTATTGGTGGTTTTACACCAAGCGCTTCTAATATCTTTTTGTATTATTATCATTGCACCCAACGAACAAGACAAGACCAAACACCACCATCAATACTAAGCTCGCTCTTTTTATCATACCCACATTAAAACCTTTTATTGTAAGTTTTATCTCAAATAGTTTGAGTATAGTAGACTTAGCTTAAGCGAGTTCTAAAAATTTTAGGGCTGTTGGAGGTGGTTGGGCCTTAAAAAGCACATTAACCTTGGCAAATTCTTGGTAACAACTTGCGTTTTAGTCTTTGGCATGTTGAACATTAAAAGCACTAAGCTACTATCATTTACGATAGGATGAGTCGCTTTATCAAAATTAAGGTTTTTAGCAACGATATTTTTTTAATGAATAGATGCTATCGGCTTCTAACTTGTTGTCTAATTCTTTCAACTTTGCTTCATTAGGCGTTTGTTTGGTACTCCGTAATGCTTGATTAAAATTTTTCTAGCTCCCGCATGCCTTGTGCCTTGATCTAAAATGTAAAGATCGTTTAAATCTATCTTTTTAATCTCGCCTTTGTCTAATTCTCCTTTAAAAACCTTTAAAACTTGTTGCTGTTCTTTAGTAAGCTTGCTTTCATCAATCTTTTGCAATTCTTGTAAGGCTTTTTCGTATTTAGTGGCTTTCTCTTTGATCTCTTCGCTCGCTTGTTTAACGCCATTATTAAGCTCTTCAATGATTTTAAGCGTGTTGTTGCTAAAGTGGGATTTTTGCGCGCTTAATTCTAAATTCTTACTAGGTTTTTAGCGAGCGGATACTAAAAAGCTTTTTTTAAGAGCGCAGTTGTTGTAAGGCTTCTTTAATCGCTGCTTCTATACTGAGATGGGGTTTTAGGGTTTTTAAAACTTTATTGATTTCAGCGCTTTTAAAGCCCAAACTCTCTAAGGCTAAAAAGACTTCATTATGCATGGGTTTTGTTTCATCTTGAATGAAAAAACCAATCAAATCCACCATGATCTTATCAGCGAGCTTTTTGCCAATGCCTGGGACTTGCTGGAGTCTTTTGACTTCTTTAGTGGCGATAATGTTTTCAAATTCATTCGGCGAAAAGCTTGAAAGAATGGCTAAAGCGATACGCCCCCCTACCCCATTGATTTTTAAAAGCCTTTCAAAGAGGATTTTTTCGCTCTCTTCTAAAAACCCGTATAAAAGATGCGCATCTTCTTTAATGACTTGTAAGATTTTCAAACGCGCTTTTTGGCCCGCTTGGAGCAAAGCAGAAGTTCGCATAGAAACTTGCACCCCATAAACAACCCCTTGCACTTCTATATGCGCTTCTAAAGCAGAGATTTTTTCCACAACCCCTATCAAACCCACTATCATTTTATCCCTTTTTTATTTCTCGCTCTAGCCTTTTATAGCGCTTTTAGGGACTTTTTTGATTTTATGATCTTCATAGATCACATTCACGCTTTCATTATGGCTTAACATAGCACTCAAGTTGCTCACTTTAGGGTAATTGCGATGGTAGATCACGATATTTTCTTGCTTGAAAGGGTTTTTAGTCGTAATGCTTGCATGCTGGAAGCTGTTTTCTATGCTAATGAGTTTAGCGTAACATTCGTTATTGATTTTTTGCAATTCTAGCATTTGGGCTTTTAAGATTTTCAAACGCTTTAAGGCAAACATAAACTCGCTATAAGCGTCTTTCACGCTTTCTTGTTGCATTAAAGAGCGTTTGATTTCTTCGGTGGCGTTTTTAAGCTTTTCCATGATGGCTTGATGGTTTTTGACTAAATGGTTTAAGGACTGGTGCTGAGCGATGATTTTTTTGGATTTTAACCCTAACGCATTGAGTTTTTGTTTAGCGGTTTTCAATTCTTCTTGGTTTTCTCGCCCCCCAAAAGCGTAAAAAATAAAGCGGTTACCATTGCCATCCACCTCATCAATCCAACATTGCTTGGAAAAATACAGCTTGTTGTCGCTTTTGAGCTTTTCTAAAGCGATTTCTTTCGCATAGACCACACTCCCCGCGCTCGCTTCCACTTTAACGCTATTAGCATACACTTTAGCGCGCTCTAAATACTTGCACTCAAACTCTTTAGCGTAGCACACGCCCTTATGGTTAGTGATACGCGCTTGATTGGCATAGACATAGCTTTCAGGGTGGATTTGCCCCTCTATGGTAATTTCTTTAGCCACTAAGATCACATTCTTGCCCACATTGCCCTTAACGTTAATCGCGCTCGCTTCTAAAATGAGGTTAGAATCAATCGCATCGCTCAATTCATCTTTAGCTTGGATTTCTAAAACTAACCCGCTCTCCACTCCCCCTAAAAGATTAGGCGTTTCAATGGATTTGATCCCGTTTTTAAAGATAAAATTTTGCTTAGAAACCAAACGCCCTTTTTCCATTTTAACCCCTTGTAAGGCTTTGGAGTAATACACTAAAGCGTTATTTTCTTCTCTTTCTTCAAAAGCGTTTTTGTCATGCCCTATAGGGGTGGGCGAATGGGCAACTTTAGGCAATTCAATATAAAGGCCTTTAAGGTTACGGCCGTCTCTGCCTTGTTTGGGGTAATTCACGCAAGCGACTTTTTGATTTTCTTTAGCGATATAGTAATTTTCTTTAACAAACGATTCTTCTTGATCACTTAAAGGGATAGTATGGGTTGGAAGGTATTCTTCTTCTAGTAAAAAATGCGATTTTTCTTCTACATTAGGGATAAAGGTTAAAGAAGCGTATAAAATAAAGCGCTTATTTTGGGCTTCTTTTTGATATTTTCTCAATTCTGTTTTTAAATTTTCATACATTTGTGAAAGGTGGCGAAACACCACGCCTTGAAAGGCTAAACACTCTTTAATATACGCAAACATTTCTTGGTAATGCTCTTCAGTGTCTAGGACAATAAAACACTCGTCTAAAATAATTTCTATTTTGCTTAAATCTTCATCCACTTCCACTTCAAAAAAGCGCTTATAAGCGTTTGATTTGATTTTAATGTCGTGGGTTTGATAAAGGGTTAGCTCTTTTTTTTCATAGTATTCATCTTCTTCTAGTTGTTGCAATTCCCCACCAAAAGCCTCACTAAAATCGTCTTTAGCGCTGTTTTTGATAAAAATAGAAGTTTTTAAAATCTCAAACCATAGATCTTCTGTTTGTAATTTATTTTCAGCGGCCGCTTTTTTTAATTCTTTTTGAATGTCTTTGCACCGCTCAACTTTTATAGGGGCAAAACGCTCCAAGCTCATTTTTTAATCCTTAAATGGTATTATAAAGATTTAGAAAAAGGAATATGCTAACAAAAAAACACTGAAAATTAGGTAATAACTGCGACTGATATGCTAAAAAAAATATTTTTAACCAATAGCTTAGGGATTTTATGCTCTAGGATTTTTGGCTTTTTACGGGATTTGATGATGGCCAATATTCTAGGGGCTGGGGTGTATAGCGATATTTTCTTTGTGGCTTTCAAATTGCCTAATTTATTCAGGCGTATTTTTGCGGAGGGCTCTTTTTCTCAAAGCTTTTTACCAAGCTTCATACGAAGTTCCATTAAAGGGAGCTTTGCGGGTTTGGTGGGGCTTATTTTTTGTGGCGTTTTATTCATGTGGTGCTTATTAGTGGTGCTCAATCCCTTATGGCTCACCAAACTCCTAGCTTATGGCTTTGATGAAGAGACGCTCAAACTATGCGCCCCTATTGTAGCGATCAATTTTTGGTATCTTTTATTGGTGTTTATCACCACTTTTTTAGGCACGCTTTTACAATACAAACACAGATTTTTTGCCAGCGCTTATAGCGCAAGCTTACTCAATGTATGCATGATTTTAGCCCTTTTCATTTCCAAAGAAAAAACGCACTTAGAAGCACTGTATTATTTGAGCTATGGCGTGCTTTTAGGGGGCGTGGCTCAAATTTTATTGCACTTTTATCCTTTAGTGAAATTGGGCTTATTGAATTTATTATTTAAGGGGTTGTTGAGCTTTAAAACTAAAAACGCGCTCAAAAAAGAATACCGCTCTAAAAGGGCTAAAAAGGACCTAAAAGCGTTTTTCAAGCAATTCCTCCCAAGCGTCTTAGGCAATTCTAGCGCTCAGATCGCTTCTTTTTTAGACACCACAATCGCCTCTTTTCTAGCGAGCGGGAGCGTGTCTTATTTGTATTACGCTAATAGAGTCTTCCAGCTCCCTTTAGCGTTATTTGCTATCGCTATCTCTAGCGCCCTTTTCCCTAGCATTGCGATCGCCATTAAAAACAATCAGCAGGATTTAATCTTACAACGCTTGCAAAAGGCGTGGTTTTTTTTGGTGGGGGTTTTGCTTCTTTGCAGCATTGGGGGGATAATGTTAAGCAAAGAAATCACCGAGCTTTTATTTGAAAGGGGGCAGTTTAGCCCTAAAGACACCTTAATCACTTCGCAAGTCTTTTCGCTCTATCTTTTAGGCTTGCTCCCTTTTGGGCTAACCAAACTCTTTTCTTTGTGGCTTTATGCGAAATTAGAGCAAAAAAAAGCGGCTAAAATCTCTTTAATTTCGCTTTTTTTAGGCTTGGTGGCTTCTTTGAGTTTAATGCCTTTGTTAGGGGTTTTGGGTTTAGCGTTAGCGAATAGTTTGAGCGGGTTATTTTTATTTGTTTTAACGATAAAAGCGTTTGGCTTTCAATTATTCTTGGGTATAATCAAGAATTTAAAATCATGGCTTGTAATCTTTTTTCTCGCTTGCGTGGAAATCTTATTACTCTTAGCGTTCAAATCGTGGGTTACACATTTATATTTATTTTATTATTTTCAAGGTTTTTAAATGTTTATTTATGATACCAAATTAAAACAAAAAGTCCCTTTTGAGCCTTTAGTCCACAATAAGGCGAATATTTATGTGTGCGGGCCTACGGTGTATGATGACGCTCATTTAGGGCATGCCAGGAGCGCGATTGCTTTTGATTTGTTGAGGCGCACGCTTGAATTGAGCGGCTATGAAGTGATGTTAGTAAGGAATTTCACGGATATTGACGATAAGATCATCAACAAAGCCTTAAAAGAAAACAAAAGCATTCAAGAATTAAGCAGCATTTATATTGAATCTTACACGAGGGATTTGAACGCTTTGAACGTGAAACAACCCAGCCTAGAGCCTAAAGCGAGCGAGTATTTAGACGCTATGGTGCGCATGATTGAAACGCTTTTAGAAAAAAATTTCGCCTATCAAGTCTCTAATGGGGATATTTATTTAGACACGAGCAAGGATAAAGATTACGGCTCTTTGAGCGTGCATAATAGCAGCGTTGAATTTGGCCGTATTGGTTTGGTGCAAGAAAAACGGCTTGAGCAGGATTTTGTGTTATGGAAAAGCTATAAGGGGGATAATGATGTGGGCTTTGATAGCCCTTTAGGCAAAGGGCGCCCTGGTTGGCATATAGAATGCTCTAGCATGGTTTTTGAAACTTTAGCGCTCGCTAACGCCCCTTATCAAATTGACATCCATGCAGGCGGAGCGGATTTGTTATTCCCCCACCATGAAAATGAAGCGTGCCAAACCCGTTGCGCCTTTGGCGTGGAGATCGCTAAATACTGGATGCACAATGGCTTTGTGAATATCAATAATGAAAAAATGTCTAAAAGTTTAGGGAATAGTTTTTTTATTAAAGACGCTCTCAAAAACTATGATGGCGAGATTTTGCGCAATTATTTATTGGGGGTGCATTATCGCTCTGTTTTGAATTTCAATGAAGAAGACTTGTTAGTGAGTAAAAAACGCTTGGATAAAATCTATCGTTTGAAACAGCGCGTTTTAGGGACTTTAGGAGGAATAAATCCAAATTTTAAAAAAGAAATTTTAGAGTGCATGCAAGATGATTTAAACATTTCCAAAGCGTTGAGCGTTTTAGAAAGCATGCTTTCTTCCACGAATGAAAAACTGGATCAAAACCCCAAAAACAAGGCTTTAAAGGGTGAAATTTTAGCGAATTTGAAATTCATAGAAGAACTGCTTGGCATCGGGTTTAAAGACCCTAGCGCCTATTTCCAATTAGGCGTGAGCGAGAGCGAAAAACAAGAAATTGAAAACAAGATAGAAGAAAGAAAACGCGCCAAAGAGCAAAAAGATTTTTTAAAAGCCGATAGCATCAGAGAAGAGCTTTTACAACAAAAAATCGCTTTGATGGACACCCCACAAGGCACGATTTGGGAGAAGTTTTTTTAAACGCCTCCAATTTTACATTTTTACACATTCTAGCCACAAATTCTAGTAATATTGCTTTTTAATCTTGTTAAGTTTTATTTTCGTTTACTTTAATTTGATAGAAATTGAATATTGGTTGTAGATACTATATATTTATAGCCTTAATCGTAAATGCAACAGAAATTTTCTAGTCTAAAGTCGCACCCTTTGTGCAAAAATCGTTTTACAAAAAGAAAGGAAGAAAATGGAAATACAACAAACACACCGCAAAATGAATCGCCCTTTAGTTTCTCTCGTTTTAGCAGGAGCGTTGATTAGCGCCATACCGCAAGAGAGTCATGCCGCCTTTTTCACGACCGTGATCATTCCAGCCATTGTTGGGGGCATCGCTACAGGCACCGCTGTAGGAACGGTCTCAGGGCTTCTTAGTTGGGGACTCAAACAAGCCGAAGAAGCGAATAAAACCCCAGATAAACCCGATAAAGTTTGGCGCATTCAAGCAGGAAAAGGCTTTAATGAATTCCCTAACAAGGAATACGACTTATACCAATCCCTTTTATCCAGTAAGATTGATGGAGGTTGGGACTGGGGGAACGCCGCTAGGCATTATTGGGTCAAAGGCGGGCAGCAGAACAAGCTTGAAGTGGATATGAAAGACGCTGTAGGGACTTATAAACTATCAGGGCTAAGAAACTTTACTGGTGGGGATTTAGACGTGAATATGCAAAAAGCCACTTTGCGTTTGGGCCAATTCAATGGCAATTCTTTCACAAGCTATAAGGATAGCGCTGATCGCACCACGAGAGTGAATTTCAACGCTAAAAATATCTCAATTGAAAATTTTGTAGAAATCAACAATCGTGTGGGTTCTGGAGCTGGGAGGAAAGCCAGCTCTACGGTTTTGACTTTGCAAGCTTCAGAAGGGATCACTAGCAGTAAAAATGCGGAAATTTCTCTTTATGATGGCGCCACGCTCAATTTGGCTTCAAACAGCGTTAAATTAAATGGTAATGTGTGGATGGGCCGTTTGCAATACGTGGGAGCGTATTTGGCCCCTTCATACAGCACAATCAACACTTCAAAAGTGACAGGGGAAGTGGATTTTAACCATCTCACTGTGGGGGATCAAAACGCCGCTCAAGCAGGCATTATCGCTAGTAACAAGACTCATATTGGCACACTGGATTTGTGGCAAAGCGCGGCGCTAAACATTATCGCCCCTCCAGAAGGCGGTTATAAGGATAAACCTAAGGATAAACCTAGTAACACCACGCAAAATAATGCTAACAACAACCAACAAAACAGCGCTCAAAACAATAGTAACACTCAGGTCATTAACCCACCCAATAGCGCGCAAAAAACAGAAATCCAACCCACGCAAGTCATTGATGGGCCTTTTGCTGGCGGCAAAGACACGGTTGTCAATATTGATCGCATCAACACTAACGCTGATGGCACGATTAGAGTGGGAGGGTATAAAGCTTCTCTTACCACCAATGCGGCTCATTTGCATATCGGCAAAGGCGGTGTCAATCTGTCCAATCAAGCGAGCGGGCGCTCTCTTTTAGTGGAAAATCTAACTGGGAATATCACCGTTGATGGGCCTTTAAGAGTGAATAATCAAGTGGGTGGTTATGCTTTGGCAGGCTCAAGCGCGAATTTTGAGTTTAAGGCTGGTACGGATACCAAAAACGGCACAGCCACTTTTAATAACGATATTAGTCTGGGAAGATTTGTGAATTTAAAGGTGGATGCTCATACAGCTAATTTTAAAGGTATTGATACGGGTAATGGTGGTTTCAACACCTTAGATTTTAGTGGTGTTACAGACAAAGTCAATATCAACAAGCTCATTACGGCTTCCACTAATGTGGCCGTTAAAAACTTCAACATTAATGAATTGTTGGTTAAGACCAATGGGGTGAGCGTGGGGGAATACACTCATTTTAGCGAAGATATAGGCAGTCAATCGCGCATCAATACCGTGCGTTTGGAAACTGGCACTAGGTCAATCTTTTCTGGGGGTGTCAAATTTAAAAGCGGCGAAAAACTAGTTATCAATGAGTTTTACTATAGCCCTTGGAATTATTTTGACGCTAGAAATGTTAAAAATGTTGAAATCACCAGAAAATTCGCTTCTTCAACCCCAGAAAACCCTTGGGGCACATCAAAGCTCATGTTTAATAATCTAACCCTGGGTCAAAATGCGGTCATGGACTATAGTCAATTTTCAAATTTAACCATTCAGGGGGATTTTATCAACAATCAAGGCACTATCAACTATCTGGTCCGAGGCGGGAAAGTGGCAACCTTAAATGTAGGCAATGCAGCAGCTATGATGTTTAATAATGATATAGACAGCGCGACCGGATTTTACAAACCGCTCATCAAGATTAACAGCGCTCAAGATCTCATTAAAAATACAGAGCATGTGTTAGTGAAAGCGAAAATCATTGGTTATGGTAATGTTTCTACAGGTACCAATGGCATTAGTAATGTTAATCTAGAAGAACAATTCAAAGAGCGCCTAGCCCTTTATAACAACAATAACCGCATGGATACTTGTGTGGTGCGAAATACTGATGACATTAAAGCATGCGGTATGGCTATCGGCGATCAAAGCATGGTGAACAACCCTGACAATTACAAGTATCTTATCGGTAAGGCATGGAAAAATATAGGGATCAGCAAAACAGCTAATGGCTCTAAAATTTCGGTGTATTATTTAGGCAATTCTACGCCTACTGAGAATGGTGGCAGTACCACAAATTTACCCACAAACACCACTAATAATGCGCGTTCTGCTAACTACGCCCTCGTAAAGAACGCTCCTTTCGCTCACAGCGCCACTCCTAATTTAGTCGCTATCAATCAGCATGATTTTGGCACTATTGAAAGCGTGTTTGAATTGGCTAACCGCTCTAAGGATATTGACACGCTCTATACTCATTCAGGCGCGCAAGGCAGGAATCTCTTGCAAACCTTATTGATTGATAGCCATGATGCGGGTTATGCCAGACAAATGATTGATAACACAAGCACTAATGAGATCACCAAGCAATTGAATGCGGCCACTACCACTTTAAACAACATAGCCAGTTTAGAGCATAAAACCAGCGGCTTGCAAACTTTGAGCTTGAGTAATGCGATGATTTTAAATTCTCGTTTAGTCAATCTCTCCAGAAGGCACACCAACAATATTGACTCGTTCGCTCAACGCTTACAAGCTTTAAAAGACCAAAGATTCGCTTCTTTAGAAAGCGCGGCGGAAGTGTTGTATCAATTTGCTCCTAAATATGAAAAACCCACCAATGTTTGGGCTAACGCTATTGGGGGAGCGAGTTTGAATAGCGGTGGCAACGCTTCATTGTATGGCACAAGCGCCGGCGTAGATGCTTACATTAATGGGAATGTGGAAGCCATTGTGGGCGGGTTTGGAAGCTATGGTTATAGCTCTTTTAGCAATCAAGCGAACTCTCTTAACTCTGGGGCCAATAACGCTAATTTTGGCGTGTATAGCCGTTTCTTTGCCAACCAGCATGAATTTGATTTTGAAGCTCAAGGGGCGCTAGGGAGCGATCAATCAAGCTTGAATTTCAAAAGCGCTCTATTACAAGATTTGAATCAAAGCTATAATTACTTAGCCTATAGCGCTGCAACAAGAGCGAGCTATGGTTATGACTTCGCGTTTTTTGGGAACGCTTTAGTGTTAAAACCAAGCGTGGGCGTGAGCTATAACCATTTAGGTTCAACCAACTTTAAAAGCAACAGCAATCAAAAAGTGGCTTTGAAAAATGGCTCTAGCAGTCAGCATTTATTCAACGCTAGCGCCAATGTGGAAGCGCGCTATTATTATGGGGACACTTCATACTTCTATATGAACGCTGGAGTTTTACAAGAGTTCGCTCACTTTGGATCGAATGATGTGGCGTCTTTAAACACCTTTAAAGTGAATACCGCTCGCAACCCTTTAAATACTCATGCGAGAGTGATGATGGGTGGGGAATTAAAATTAGCTAAAGAAGTGTTTTTGAATTTGGGCTTTGTTTATTTGCACAATTTGATTTCCAATATAGGCCATTTCGCCTCCAATTTAGGAATGAGGTATAGTTTCTAACACCACTCTAAAACCCATGCTTTTGGCATGGGGGGTGATGAGTTTAAAAAATATAACTAGGGGGAGTGTGTTTGCAAACCAACCCCAAATAAGGGGTTAGCCTTCAAAATGAACTCCGCTAACGCAAACAAAAAGACTCTAGCTTTTTAAAAATCTTAAACAAAACGTATTGTATAAGGAATTTTTTATTCAGCCTGGTGTTTAAAAATTCAAAAAAACTCTTTTTGTTGTGGTTATTGAGTTCAGTAAAAGTTTCAATTTTACCCACTAAATCCTCAAAAACCAAAGAATCAAAAGAAGTTTTAAAAGCTACTTGGTGCCATTCTTTAGAATACGGGTAGCCAAAATGCTTCCAAGGCTTTTCATCAGCATAAAAATGCAACATGCAAGCATCAGATTTTTTAGGTATCATCCTTGTCCCAACCATGCGTGGATGGACATTATACTTGCAAGGCATTTCTAAAATACACCCTTGACAAACAAGCACGAATAAATCTTGCTCTGGCAACAACAGCCCTTCATCTCGTGTTTTAAAAAAATCAATCAGCTTTTCTTCCAAATGACTCTCCCTCCACAACGCCAAATTGACCAACATAAAACCTACATTAAAAGGGTTTTCATATAGAATTCCCACTTCTTGAAAGGTTAGGCTTTTATGGTTGAGTCTGACACCCATTCCCTTAGACCAATTAAGCCGAGATACAAACAAATCATTAGCGCTATGAATGCCAATCAATGAAAGGTCTTCTTTAGTCGCTCCAAAATACTCTCCATCCATAGGGATAAAAAAGCTCTCGCTAATATCGCCCACAAACAAAGTATCCACATCAAACATGATTATTTTTTCGTATTGAGGGAAAATACTCGCTAGCAACAAACGGCATAAAATCATTTTAGAAAAACGCTTTTTAGCGAAAGGATTGAGTCTTAAGAAAAGTTGAGAAGCCAATTTAAAAGGGTAAGCGTCATTCTTTGAAATATCACAAAATTCAATACCAGAAAACGCGCTAAAGGGGGCTATAGTTCGCTTTAATTTTTCTATATTTTCAGTGCTCAAATTATCCACTAAACAATGGATTTGATAAAAGAGTTTTACCCCATCTCTTTCTTGCGCGCAAGAAGAAAGCATAGAGTATAAACTCACACCAGCAGGGATGCAATAATTATTGTCAAAAGCGACTACTATAGGGATAGTTTGAAATGAGGGGGGGGGTAACAGATGTGCTAATTTTCATATAAACTCCTTGAAAATAAAAATAAACGAAACATTATAACTCAAAATCCCCTATTTTCAACCCCTACAACGCATACACCACAAGCTTATCATCATGCCAGATCGCTTCTAAGGGAGTGTCATAAAGCACGCTTAAATTGTGTGAAGTCATAGCGATTGGCGTGGAAGCTTGCAAAAAAAGTTTTTTATCTTTGAGCATGACCACATGCGTGGAGTGTCTGGCAACCAAATTCGGGTCATGGATATTGACTAAAACGCTCAATTCTCGCTTTTTCATCTCATCTTTAATCGCATCAAAAAAAAGGGCTTGGTTTTTTAAATCTAAAGCGCTCGTAGGCTCATCTAGTAACAACAAGGGCGTTCTTTGCAACAAACTTCTGGCTAAAAGCACCATTTGCCTTTGACCGCCGGACAAATCATTGATGCCTTGATCTTTTAAAGACTCTAAATCCAAGCGCTCTAAAACGCTAGTGGCTTCTTTAATGTGCTTAGCTTTAGGCATAGCGAATAGATTCAAATGCGTCGCTTTCCCCATTAAGACAAAATCCAACACGCTGAAATTAAACGCATAATATTCCACTTGGGGGATATAAGCGATTAGTTTGGCTTTTTCATAAGGCTTTAAGGGTAAAATATCTTTGTTGCACGCTTTAATTTCGGTTTCTTCTAAAGGCTTCAAAAGCCCTAAAAGGCATTTTAAAAGCGTGGTTTTACCCGAGCCATTAGGCGCTAAAATGCTGGTGATGCTGTTTTTTGGCACGCTAAAACTCAACTTGTCTAAAATGAGTTTTTGAGAATATTTAAAGGATAGGTTTTTAACTTCTAAGACCATCACACCCCCCTAGTCCTGAATAAAAGCCACAAGAAGAAAGGCGCTCCTAAAACGCTTGTCGCAATGCCTACCGGTAAATCATAGGGGGTAATGGTTTTAGCCACCACATCCGCTAAAAGCAAGAAAAACGCCCCCATTAACAAAGAGCTTAAAAGCAATTTTTGTAAATTCGCCCCAAAAAACAACCTCGCCACATGCGGAATGACCAACCCAATCCAGCCGATCGTGCCGGACACGCTCACCGCTAAAGCGCTCGCAACGCTCACGCACACCAAACAAAGCGATCGCAACAGCACGGGATTAATCCCCAAACTCAAACTTTGCGCATCGCTCAAGCTCAATAAATTAATACGCCACCTTAACAAAAAGAGCGGGACAAAGCCTAAAGATAGCCCTATGAAAGCGATCAAGCAATCCTTATAACTGCTCAAAGACAAGCTCCCTAAAAGCCACACGACAATCGCTTGCGCTTTTTGGGGGATCACAAAGAATTTGATCGCTCCAGCGAGCGCACTTAAAAACGCGCTCAACACCACCCCTGAAAGCACCAACGAAAGGACGGAATTACCCAAAACCCTATTCATCGCCAAAACAGCAAGGCTGGCTAAAATCGCCCCAAAAAACGCTAAAATCGCAATGTTAGACTCCACTACCGCTATCGCCATCGCCACGCCTAGCATCGCCCCGCTAGAAATCCCTAGTAAAAAAGGATCGACTAAGGGGTTTCTAAAAATCGTTTGCATCACCACCCCACTCCCGGACAAACTCGCTCCCACTAAAAGCGCTAAAATCACTCGTGGTAGTCGTATTTCTAAAATAATAACACTTAAAGAGCTCAGTTCTTCATTGTGCAAAAAGTGGTTTTTCACATTCAGGCACACTTCTTGCCATTCTTCCAAACTCAAGGACTCCCCTCCAAACAAAAGCACCACCACCGCTAAAATCACGCAAGCTAAGGCGATATGATAGGTTTTAAGCATCACGCTTCCTTTTAAGAACGATCAATCTGAACAAAGAATCATACCAACTGCTCGGGAGGATTCTATACAACGCTAGCAATAATTGGGTTTTTAAGCCGATCAAATAGCGGGCCTTGATTTTTTGACTCATGCTAAGAAAAACGATTTTTTGCGCCACGGCTTTAGGGCTTAGGGCGTTTTCATACACGCTCGCATAAAAAGTTTTAGCCGCATTCACTTCTAACGCATAAAGGCTATCTTCGCTCTCAAAATTCTCAACTGAAAAAGCGGTTTTCTCCCAATTGCTTTTCACCGGGCCTGGCTCAATCAAACACACTTGAACGTTAAAGGGTTTGAGCTCTAAACGCAAAGCATCGCTATAAGCTTCTAAGGCATGCTTACTCGCGCTGTAATGGCCTAAAAAGAGCATGCTCACACGCCCTGCTATGGAAGAAAGGTTAAAAATCTTAGAATGGGGCTTGTTTTTTAATAAGGGCAAACAGAGTTGCACCACTTCACAAAGGGCGAAAAAATTCACGCTAAATTGCTTTTTAACCTCTTCAATAGGCGTGTCTTCTACGCTCCCAAACACCCCATAACCGGCGGAATTGATCAAAACATCGCAATGATCTTCTTTAGCGCTGATGTTTGAAAACACTTCCTTTAAAGCGTTAGAATCGCTCACATCAATATCAACGCTCTCGCACAACGCATGGTTTAACGCTACGCACAAAGTCGCACGCCTAGAGAGCGCATAGACCTTATAGCCTTGATCTAACAGCATTAACGTGCACTCTAACCCAATCCCAGAACTCGCCCCAGTGATGATCGCCACCTTTTGGCTTTCTTTTTTCTCTTCTTTCTCTCCAACGCCCATTATCTAACGCTAACCCTCTTATTATTTTTATAATTCCTCTAATATTCACTTAATATTACTTAATTTTTACTAATATATAGTTCTTGGAATGTTTTTTACAAAAAACGTTTTTAACACCAATTTTAATTAAGGAGAAACAATGCCTCAAATACAATCATCGCATTCTAGCCATTTTGATTTTACTATAGACACAGCGGATCGCACTAAATTATTGATGAGCTATTTAGTCGTGCCTACAACCGCTAATTTCAACAACGTCATGCATGGGGGGGAATTATTGAATTTATTGGATAAAGTCGCTTATGTGTGTTCGACTCGTTATTGCACTAAAGGAACGGTCACTTTAAGCGTGGATGGGGTTACTTTTAAATACCCCATTCCTGTAGGGAATTTGCTCACTTTTTTAGCCAGCATCAATTACGTGGGGAACACTTCGTGCGAAGTGGGGATTAAGGTTTTGAGCGAAGACATTAAGACTCGTGAAATCACGCACACCAATTCATGCTATTTCACGATGGTGGCTGTGGAAAATGGCAAACCCACCCCCATGCCTAAATACGAGCCTAAAACAGAGGTTGAAATCCGCCGTTATGAAGGGGCTTTGAAGCGTAAAGAAATGCGCACACGAGGGTATTTAAAAAGCGGCAAACACGAGAATATTTAAAAAATAAAAAAGCGTGAGTGGCGTTTTAACCCTAAATTTTATCCCTAAAAAGGGGTAGTTGGTTTGAGCGGTTAGTTTAAGCGTTATAAGGGGTGTGGGTGGATTAAAACAGCTCGCTATGACTGCCTAGTCTTACTAAAAAGAGGGTGTTTTCTTGTTTTTTAATTTGACAGACAAGCAATAAATCCGGTTTTAGGTGGCATTCCCTAAAGTCTTTTAAAGCACCTTTGAGCGGGTGATCTCTATACTTGGGAGCTAGGGGTTGCTCTGTGGCTAAATTTCCAACCACTTCATACAAAAGCTTTAAATCAAACCCATTTTTAACAAGAATTTTAAGATCCTTATCAAATTTTTTACTGGTTTCAATCATCAGCATTTTTAAATCTCATTTACAAGTTTTCACAATGCTTCTTAAAATCCTCTATGCTTTTAAAACAAAGGCGGTTCTTAGTGTCCTTAGCCCTTGCTAAGATTTCTCGCTCTTCTTCTATGGTGTATCCATTTTCGGTTAAATAGAGCGCTTTAAATTGGAGCGCTTTTTTAATCCTTTGTTTTTGAGCTTGGATTTCTTTCAATTTTTCTAACGCTCTTTTTTGCTTTGCCTTGATAGAATTTAAAAAATTAAAAAGCTGTCTTTGGCTGTATTTTGTGTAATCTTTGTTGGTGGTGTTTGGCATGCTGATTCCTTTTATTAAAAATACCAATTCATTATAGCGCAAGCGATAGAGCGGTATTAAAAAGGCTAGAAAAATCAAAAACTTTGTTTTGTGAAAAAACTTAAAAAAACAGATGAAAAATCAGTGAAAAACTTAAAGATTAAAAGCGGATTGGGAAGTTAATGAAAAAATTAAAGATCAAAAGATTAAACGATCAAAAGATTAAAAAGAAGCGGATTGAAAAATCAGTGAAAAGATCAAAAGATCTGTTAGTAAAAAATTTTAAAAAAGTTTAAAAAAATAAAAGTTCTGTGAGTGAAAAATAATCGTTCTAGATTTGATTTTATAATAAAACGCATTTTCTTAAAGAGATAGGAAGTATTTGAAACCATTCTCCCCCTTTTAATCTCCAACTTAAACCCCCTATATAAAGAAGCGCTTTTTAA
>NZ_JAALNT010000013.1:0-46739 GCF_017594925.1 Helicobacter pylori | reverse complement strand
GAGATGTTAAATAAGGGCGAGGCTGAAAATTTAGAAAACTAAACCCCCCATGTGGGGTGGCTCTCTTTTTTTAATCTCTCTTTTATTCTTTTATTTTTTTATTCCCTCTCTAACCTGTTAATTTAATTTTGTTTAAAATATATTATGTGTATAATCATAAGAATTTTAATCAAAGGTAGTGCCATGCTTATAAACGCTGTCATAGAAAAAGATGAGAATGGGTATTTTGCTTTTGTCCCCTTTCTAAAAGGTTGTGTATCACAAGGGAAAAGTTATGAAGAAGCCTTAAGAAATATTAAAGAAGCCATAGAGCTTCATTTGGGAGATTTAGAAGCCGATGAGTTAGCTTTTCTTTCTAAGAAAAATTCTGTAACCATTGAGATAGCTTTTGCCTGAATTGCCACGACTCACAGCTAAAGAAGCAGAGAAGTTATTATTGCAGAATGGATTTGTTTTCTCTAGGCAAAAGGGCAGCCATAGAATTTATGTGAAAGATAAAATCAGGTGAGTTTTGCCTTTTCATTCTGGCGAAATCTTGCACCCTAAAATAGTGAAAGAAATCATGGAAAATATCCTTAAATGAAATCTAAAGAAGTCTTAAAGATCTTAAACAATATAAAAACCCAACAAAAAGCGTTTTTAGTGGGTTTTTGCGTTTAAGAAATCGTGCGCAAATACCCGTTTTCGCTCAGCATGACATACAAGCGCCCCATGATTTCTTTCTTTTCTTCCATGTCCAGTTGGTTGTTGTCTTCAATTTTTTGTTTTAAAAGGCGCTCGATCTCTTTGGTGTCATAGTCCAAATCGTCTAGCACGTCTAAAATCGTTTGGGCTTCGCAAATATCTTCCACTTCATAATCGCCTTTTTCATCAAAAACCACGCTAAATTCCGTAGGGTGCGTGAATAAATTGTGTTTCATGCCTAAAACTTCTTGATACGCTCCCACTAAAAAGAACGCTAAAAAGTATTCTTCTTCATCTATGTCTATATCATGCAAAAACAAGGGTTTGGTGGAATCAAAAGCGATTTCCCCATCGCTATCGCAAGTAATATCCCACAAGCTCGCGCTCCTGGTGGGCTTTTCATCTAATTTATTCAAGGGCATGACCGGGAAATTCTGTCTCAAGCCCCAATAATCCGGCAAGCTTTGGAAAAACGAGCAATTCAATAAATAGCGCTCTTGGACCTGCTCTTGAATGCGTAAAATATCGTTATGATCCTTAACATAAAGCAATTGCACCGCTTTTTTGACGATCAAATGGGCTAAAACTTCAGTGTTGCTCCTGTCAATCAAATCAATATAGCCCAAATCAAAAAGCGTGAATAGCGACTCGGTGTGATCAAAACTATCATGCAAGTATTCAATGGCGTTTTTTTCATTGATATTAGCGAGCAAGTCTAGCATTTCATCAATCAAGGGGGGGTTATTATTTTCTTTGATTTTTAGGGATTTTTCATTGTATTCATGCGAAAACAATTCTAACACCGGAGCCACTAAAACGGCATGGTTAGCGGAAATGTAACGGCCTGATTCAATGAAAATATCCGGCTCTATTTCTTGCTTATTTTTCACAATTTCCCTCAATAAAAACACCACATCAGCGCTGAATTCTTCTAAAGTGTAGTTTTTATCTTGGTGGTGCTTGTGTTGGGTGTATTCTACGGCTAACCCCCCTCCAATATTCACGCTATTAAGATTTTTAGCGCCCATTTTACGCAATTCTGCATACAAGTTACCCGCTTCTCTTAAAGCCTTTTTTAAGGGCGAAATATCGCTGATTTGAGAGCCTATGTGGAAATGTATCATGTGGAAATGCTCTAGTAAGTCGTTTTCTTCTAAAAGGCGCATCGCTTCTAAAACTTCAGTGCTGCTAAGACCAAATTTAGAATTGATTCCCCCACTCTTTGCCCAAACGCCAGTGCCAGCACTGTGCAAACGGATGCGAATGCCAATTTTAGGGCATGCTACAAAATCGTTTTGTTTAGCCACGGCGATAATGGTTTTCAACTCATTCAAACCCTCAATCGTTAAAGTGATCTCATGCTGCATGCTTTTAGCGATAAAGCCAAGCTCAATCATTTCTTTGTCTTTAAAGCCATTCACGGTGATAGGGGCTGTGGGGTTAGTGTAACTCATCGCAATGATGAGCTCAGATTTACTCCCGGCCTCTAAACCATAATCCAAGCCCTTAGCCCCCTGAACTAAAGGCAAAACAAACGAGGGCATTTGATTGACCTTTAAAGGGAAAACCGCCTTAAAAGCCCCGCTGTATTGATACTCTTTAATCGCTGAAGAAAACGCATCAAACAGGCTTTTGATTTGTTTTTGCACCAAATGGGGGAATCGCACCAACAAAGGCCCTCTATAGCCCTTATCGCGCACGCTTTGAACGATTTCTAAAAGCGAGGGGTTTTTGCCATGACAAACTTTAACCAAGCCTTTTTCTATCTTAAATTCGTTATTGCTCCAAAAATTAATCCCATAATCATGGACTTCTTGCATTTTTTATCCTTTTATCACGATAAGGTTTTAAAGAGATGGGGGTTGTTTTTAAAATCTCTGATCGCTTCTTCATAAACTTTTTCAATTTGAATGACTGAATTTTCTAAAGTGTAATTTAAAGCGCTTTTAGCGTATTCGTTTTGCATTCTTTCTCTTTCAAGCTTGTTTTCTAACCACCAATCTATTTTAGAGCTCAAATCTTTAGCGTTATCAGGCTCAAATAACGATCGTTCATCTAGCGCAAATTGCCTGGTCGCGCTTAAAGGGCTATTAGCGATAACAGGCACAATCCCCACGCTAATGGCTTCTAAACACGCAATCGCTTCGCTTTCCACATTGGCCGTGTGCGCATAAAGGGTGCAAGTTTTTAAAATCTCTAACAATTCATTAGAATTGACAAACCCAAACTCCGTTTTTACGCCTAGTTTTTGGGCTAGAAGTTTGATTTTTTTCTCATCAGGCCCTTTGCCCTTGAGTAATAATACAATATCTTGTTTGTATTTGCTTAAAGCAATCGCTTTGATTAAAACGCTTTGGTTTTTTTCATTAGAATAGCGCCCTACCATAGCGATTTTAAAGGGTGTGGTGTCAAAAAGGCTTTTTTGTGGGTGTTCGCATTTAAACATGGGATCAAAGCCGTTAGAAATAGCGTATTTTTTCCCTCCATAATTGTATTTTTCTAATTCTTCTACAATGAATTTTGACGGGCAATGGATATGGTGGATATAGCGGTAATGCGAAGATTTAAACCACGAAAAAAGCGTCATGTTAAACCAAGAAAATTGCCCCAATTTCATGTTATAGGAAATATGCTCTGGCTGTAAATGGAAAGAGCCAATGTAAGGCACTTGCATTTCTCGCGCGATTTTTACGGCTGTTTTTTCTAGCAAAAAAGGCAAATAAGTATGGATTATATCCGCTCCCTTAAAAGCCTTTCTTAAGATTTTTTCATCCGGTTTAGCAAAAAGGATGTGTTGTTTGTGTGAGATTTCTGTAACTAGGGGGATATAGCGCTCTTTAAGGTTGTAATACCCTTCTTCTTCACTCCCTAAATTATCCACATAAGGGGCAACCACTCTCATCACATGCCCTCTTTTTTTCAGCGCTTCAAAAAAACGAAACGCTGTCATAGAAGTGCCATTACTGGTGTCTTTAAAGCTATCCACGACTAAAACAATAACCATTTAACTACTCTTCTTTAAAATTGAATTTAAAAGGCTTTTTATCAAACACCACGATTTCTATCATCCCCTCTAAAACCTGAATGTCTAACACAAACGCCTCTATTTTTATTTCAGCTTTTTTCACGCCATCTTGAATGACTTGCGCTTTAATGAGCGCTTCTTGATTCAATTCTAGGGGGGCGTAAAAATTGATGTTATTAGAAACCACCACGCTGTGCCTTTTATTCAACGCGCACAAGGCCGCATAATTGCACGCAATAAGCACAAACCCAGCATGCACAAAATTTTCTTCATACACCATGCTTTCATTGCCCTTGAAACGCGCATGGGCTATATCTTTTTCTAAAACGACTAGTTCAGTGCCAACGCTTGGTTTGAAATTCTTACAAGTCTCTAAAGAGTCATAATCCACACGAACGACTGATTCTTGCACTATTTAATCCTTTATTAAAGCTTGCTTGGTTTAAGCATCTTAAAATACCCCCTTAAAGGAGCGTCATACCCCTCTAAAGTTTTAGAATAATCCGTTTTATCCAAAAAATCTTCCAAACTCTGCCCCAAAATAAAATCCGTTTTACGCTGTTCTTTAGGCGTGGTCTTTGAAACGCTAAGAATCTCAAAATTTTCAAACCCCACCCTTTCGCACCACCCTTTTAGCGTGCTAACGCTAGGGATAAAATAAACATTTTTCATTTTAGCGTAAGTTTTTTTAGGGCAAAGGGCGATGTCTAGGGGCGAATTAATAATGAGCGTATCCAACACCAGCTCCCCTTTTATTTTTAAAGCATGATATAAGGCTTTTAAAGCCTCTAGCGGGCTTTTTCTGTGGTATAGCACTCCTAAGCAAAAAATGACATCAAAAGCGTTAGAGTATTTTTCATGCAGATCCTCTACCCCTAAAGACTCATAAATGATCTTTTGTTCTTTATCAAAAAAGGGGGCTAAAAATTCAAATTGTTTTTTGACTAAAACGCCCGGATCAAACCCCACCAAACTTTTAGGCTTATATTCTAGCATCTTAAACAAGTAATAGCCGTTATTGCAACCCACATCAGCCACAACCTTATCTTTTAAGGGAGTGGCGTTTTTGACTAGATCCCATTTAATGGAGCTATCCCATTCGCTATCAATCTTAATTTGAGAAATTTCAAAAGGGCCTTTACGCCATGGCCTTAGAGCCATGACTTCTTCTAAAAGGGTTTTTGGATTGAAATTATCGTTACAAATGAGCATGACTTACCATAGCGTGGGGGTTTTTCTAAAAAGAGGGGGGTTTAGAAGGGATTCTAAATGAGAATAGCTAATCCCATAAATAAAAGCGAAATTAAACGCTAAATTTTTTAATTGCTCTTTAAGGTTGTTATGAGTGGTGTAACAATAAGGGTTATTTTTTTCAAAGAAAGCCGCGCTGTTTTTACGACAAAACACGACAATTTTCCCCCACGACAAAGTCTCAAGGGCTTTTTGAAGCATCATTTCAAACAATTCTTTTGAAGTCTCAGCAACAACCACCCTTGCCGTTGTGCCATAAGGGGCTATTTCTAAATTTTTATTCACAAAAAAGGGTTTGCAATGATCTAAAGCAGGTTCTTTCTTGCTTAAAAGATTCAAATCAAATTCAATCTTTAATTTTTCGCACAATTGAATGACCCTTTTTAAAGGCTCTAAAAAGACGCATGGCATTTTTAATTCATACTCTTGTTTTTCATAGACTAAAGCGCTGCAAAAAAACGATTGGTTGAGAATCATTAAACGGCTTTCTTTTAGATATTCTTTCAAGCGCTCCTGCTTGTAAAACAAATGAAGCCACTCCAATTTATCAAAAAAGGCTATTTTACACCCATCTATAATGAATAAATCTTCAAGACTTTCTTTCAAACACCACACAAAATCGCTCACGATGATTTTAGAAGCGATCTCTAATTCTATGGGGCTTAACAACGCTCCGACCACGCGCTCGTTCAACAAGCAAAATTTAAACAAATGGTTCAAAGAATGCTCTATATCTTTAAGCTTGATCCATGCCACATCCTTATCGCTTAAAGGATATTCTCCTGTGTATAAGATCCCATAAGCCCCTAACTCTAAGGCTTTAGGAATGAGCGCATGATCTTTAGCGGCAAATAAAGAGCCTTTTTGGACTTTATTTAAGGACAAAACAATAGAATTAAAATAGCTGATTGAGGGCGTGTTTTGCAATTCACCCAAACTCAATTCTACGGCTTCATTCACCCCTAATCGCATTTAACTGATCAAACTTCCTGCGATTTTTTCTTTGGTAGGGCTGATTAAAGCCAGATTATCATTATCTCGCACCGCTAAAATCATGCCCTCACTCATTTCGCCCATGAGCTTGGCGGGTTTTAAATTGGCCACCACGCACACCATTTGTCCCACCAAACTTTCAGGCTCATAATCCAAAGCGATCCCTGAGATGATCTGCCTCAAACGATTTTCGCCTAAATCCACTTTTAAGCGCAGTAATTTATTGGATTTTTCAATCCTTTGAGCTTCTTTAATAAGCCCTACTTTAATCTCTACTTTTTTGAAATCCTCAATACTGATATAGTTTTCTTGTGTTGGTGGGGCTTTTTCTTTTTCTGCTTTTTTTTCTTTTTCTTGATTTTCTTTCAGTGGGGCTTTTTCCACTTTTTCCATTTTACAAAATAAAGGCTCAGTGTCTTGTAAAACCATATCTTGTAAATTTTTAAATTTAAAAAAGCGTTCGTAATTATTGGGCGTGATTTCTACATGAAAAGCGCTCGCTAATTTCATAGCGCTCTTTGGCATGAATGCATAGAGCAAGAAGCTTGATTGTAACAGCGCGTTTGCGATCAAACTCAACAAAGCTTCTAGTTTTTCTGATTCGTTGTTTTTGTACAAAACCCACGGCTCTTCTTTAGCGATGAGTTTGTTTAAAAAATCATAAACATTAAACAATTCCTCTAAAGCTTTATGCAACTGCATTTTAGGCACAAAAGAATTAGCGTTATCTAATATTTGATGCGCTTTTTCTAGCTCTTTAGGATAATACGCAGTGATTTTGGCGCTTTTTAAAGAATAATTGAAATATTTTTTAGCCATGCCTAGCAAGCGATTCAACAAATTCCCCAAATCGTTGTTCAAGTTCGCATTGATCCTTTCTACTAACGCTTTTTTAGAAAAATCCCCATCTTGTCCAAAAGGCACCTCACGCAATAAAAAATAGCGTAATTCTTCAATCCCATACTCCATGGCGAGCTTTTGAGCGTCTAAAACATTGCCCAAGCTCTTACTCATTTTCACGCCCTCTATCGTCCACCACCCATGCACACAGAGCTGTTTGAATAAGGGTAAATTCAAACTCATCAAAAAAGCTGGCCAATAAATGGCATGGAAGCGTAAAATATCCTTACCCACAATATGCCTAGTGCGTTCAAAATGCACCATTTTATTGTCTAAATCGTTCAAATACCCTAACGCGCTCGCATAATTCAATAAAGCGTCCAGCCAAACATACACCACATGTTTAGGATCGTTCATTTTTTTAGGTAAAGGAATGCCCCATTCAAAGCTCGTGCGCGTGATAGACAGATCCAATAAACCCTGCTCAATAAAAGAAGTTACCTCGTTTTTACGATAAATGGGCAAAATCGCTTCAGGGTTTTTAGCGTAAAATTCCAATAAAGGCTTTTCATACGCGCTCAATCTGAAAAAATAGCTCTCCTCTTCTAAAAGCGTGGTCTCTCTCAAGCAATCAGGGCATAGGACTTTACTATCTGTATTATCCACTTTAGAGATCGCGCAATAACTCTCACAGCTCACGCAATAATACCCGCTATAAGTGCCTTTATAAATATCCCCTTTTTCAAACATGATTTCAAAGGCGTTTTGCACGCATTTTTGATGCTCGCTGTCTGTGGTGCGGATAAAACCATCATAATCCAAATTGAAAAAATCCCACTGGTTTTTAAAAATCGCGCTAATGCTATCGGCGTAAGCTTTGGGGCTTTGATTCCTTAGTCTCGCGCTTTGTTCGATCTTTTGCCCATGCTCATCGGTGCCGGTTAAAAAAAAGACTTCTTCGCCTTGAAGCGTGTAATACTTCTTTAAAGTATCCGCAATCAAAGTCGTATAAGCATGGCCAATATGAGGGACATCATTCACATAATAAATGGGGGTTGTGATCAGTGATTTTTGCATCTTTATAATCGTGTTACCTTAAATTTGTTTGAAATCTCTTAATTTTAACATGCTTTTAAAAATTTAGAGAATAGAGGTTGAATTTATGCGTATTCATGGGGTGTTTTTAGCTTAAAATTCATTATAATTAACGCTCAAAAAATTGAAAAAAGAGTTCAAGGAATAGACAGATGATTTCAAAATTTTTGCTCAAAAGCATGTTCAAGCAGTGGAAAAACGGCGATTATCAGGTCGTTTTTTGGGATAATAGCGTTTATAGGAATGGCGAACATTCGCCTAAATTCACCCTTAAAATCCATCGCCCCCTAAAATTTAGCGATATTAAAAAAGACATGTCTTTAACGATCGCTGAGGCTTATATGGACGGCGTGATTGATATTGAAGGTTCTATGGATGAGATGATGCATTCTTTGTATTTGCAAACCAATTATGAGCATTTGCACAAACATGATAACGCTAAAGCTATCCAAAAGCCTGTCAAAGAAAGCTCCAACATTTCTAAACATTACGATCTAGGGAATGACTTTTATTCTATCTGGCTGGATGAAACCCTAAGCTATTCATGTGCGTATTTCAAAAAAGACGATGACACTCTCCATGCTGCCCAACTCCAAAAATTAGATCACACTTTAAAAAAGCTCCATTTAAAACCGGGTGAAAAACTGCTGGATATAGGCTGTGGCTGGGGCTATCTCTCTATAAAAGCCGCGCAAGAATATGGGGCGCAAGTGATGGGGATCACCATTTCTAGCGAGCAATACAAACAGGCTAACAAACGAGTCCAAGAGCTAGGGTTAGAGGATAAAGTAACGATCAAATTATTGAATTACCAGGATTTAGACGGGCGGTTATACCGCTTTGATAAGGTGGTGAGCGTGGGCATGTTTGAGCATGTGGGTAAGGATAATTTGCCCTTTTATTTCAAAAAAGTTAAAGAAGTGTTAAAAAGGGGCGGGATGTTTTTGCTCCACTCCATTTTATGCTGTTTTGAAGGCAAGACTAACGCATGGGTGGATAAATACATCTTCCCAGGTGGCTACTTGCCCTCTTTAAGAGAAGTGATGAGCGTGATGAGCGAGTGCGACTTCCACCTGCTCATGGCTGAAAGCTTACGAATCCATTACGCCAAGACTTTAGACATTTGGCGAGACAACTTCAACCACAATCTAGACCAAGTGAAAAGACTCGGCTATGACGAAAGATTTATCCGCATGTGGGATCTGTATTTAAGGACTTGCGCGTCCGCTTTCAGGGTAGGGAGCGCGGATTTATTCCAATTGCTTTTAACCAACAGCGTGGATAACACTTTCCCCTTAACCAAAGAATACATCTACCAATAATTGCAAGTTTTAGATTTTAGCCCCTTCTTTCAGGCTAACTTCTGGCAAACTCTCCACATACAAACTCTGTGATGGGAAAGCAAAACTCAAATGGTGCTTTTCTACAATCCCCATGATTTTTAGCATCACGTCTTCTTTGACTTCTAGCCACTCTTCCCAAACCACCGTCTTAGAAAAACAATACACTAAAATATTAATAGAACTGTCCGCAAACTGATCCAAAAAGACAAACAGATTGTTTTTATACCCTAAAAAATCGTCAATAGAAACAATATCTTTTTTAAACATGTAGCGGTAATCGCTCGCGTTTTGCAAAGTGCTATCGGCTCCATTAGCGATTTTGGGGTGGTTTTCTAACATTTCTTTAATGTCTTTCACGCAAAGCTGTAAGGCGCTTTGGCTGGAGCTATAAGTTAGGCCTATTTCCATTTTAATGCGCCTTCCCACTTTACGCCGGCTCCAATTCCTGATGGGTTTTCCGGCTAACTCTGAATTAGGCACGGACAAAAGAGCGTTATCAAAAGCCCTGATTGTGGTGCGCCTTAACCCCATTTCCACCACCGTACCTTCCACTTCACCGCACACGATCCAATCCCCTTGAGAAAACGAATTGTCTAACAATAAAATAACAGAAGCAAAAAAATTCGCCAACACGTCTTTAACCGCCAAAGCCACCGCTAACCCCCCAATCCCTAAAGAAGCGATGATGGCTGAAACGTTAAACCCTAGTTGCTTTAAAACCCCTAAAAGCGTGACAATGAAGATCAAAAAATACACGACTTTTAAGATCAAGTTGATCACTTCTTTTCTAAAATTGTGCGTGCTTTTGGTAGCCATATTCGTAACTAACGCTTCCCCATAGCCTTTAAAGAGTGCTATCACTAACCATGCTAAAAGCATGATATACACCGCGCCCACCCACATAGAAACTTTAGGGGGTGATGCGTTAGGGTAGTAGAAAATGTCTAAAGCTATATCGCAACTGAATAGGGCTAAAAAGACAGAAACGGGCGAAACAATGCTCTTTTGCACATTGACATGCATTGTTTTATTGCGTTGCATGATTTCAAAAATACGATCTAATAATAAGGCTAAAAGCCAAGTGATCAATTTCCTTAAGCCCAACAATAAAGCTAAAATCATCAAAGCCAGCGCGATCTTACTCACTTGCAAGCTATGGGCTGTGAAAGGCAAAAACTTGCTGATTTTGTTTAACACAAAATCCATATTCACTTCCATGATCAAGTTTTTAGGAAGCACTTCTTTAGGGTGGTTTTTGATGTAACGCAAGACTTCGGTATAGGTGTTCAAACGCAATTCATAATCGCTAAACATCTGCTCTAATTCATGCATTTTGACATTGCCTAAATTTTTAGGGAAAGTGTAGAGTTTGAATTGCCCTAAACGCAAAAGGAAAGCATCGCTGATACTTTCCACGTCTTTTTGTTCGCTAAAAATATCAATACTGCTCCTGATTTTATCTATAAAACGATACAAAATTTCATCTATCAACAAAATATCTAAAGACAATCTATCTTTCATGAAAGTGTAGAAATCATCGCCCTTAATGCTTTTAGACAAACGCTTTTTGATTTTTTCCTGCTCTTTTAAATTTTGGTTTATATCAATCCCGATCTTATCCCTTTCATTCAACACTTTAGAAGTCAAACTTTTAATCAAATCGTTCTTTTGGGTGTTATACAGAGAGATTTCAGCGCTTCTTTCAGGGTTTTTTTTGTAAGTTTCAATGACTTGATTGAGCTGGTTGATTTGATTGAAAATCAAAAACAAATCCACCGCATCTGTCTCATGCTCTTCAACCGCCCTCAAAGGATTTAAAAAGAGCGATAATACCAATACCCACCACAATAATAAACGCATGCAAAACCCCACTCAAACAAGATAAAATTTTTCTCACAATTTCTAGCGATTATACCAAAAATTAGAAACGCTTCGCCCCATAAAGTTACCCATGCAATTTGAAAGCGCTTTTTATTTATCCCTAAAAAGCGGGCTTTAACTCAATTGTGAGCCTCTTTTTAGATCGCTATATTACTTGATGCGATGCTTTGAGTATTTTTACATTTTATGATTGAGATTCAATTAAAAACAGAGCCTTAATTTTTAACAAGTCTTGCTTTATAGTAGGATTTCGCACAAGTCGTAGTCAAAAAGCTTTCCCTGTTCGGCGCGATAAAGTCACGGATAATGTGCATGTCTTTTATTCTTACATGTTTCACTTTTTAGGTTTTTATAACCGCTTTTATTGAATTTTTTCATGTAAGATCTGTGTTTTAGAGATTTCCAACCCTACCACTTGTCATTGGGCTATTTTGATGATCAATCTTTAGAAGAAAGAACCATAAAAATGTAGTACCCTATGCCTATAAGAAAAACAAGAATTAAGAAAATGAGTAATCCCCACTCTAAAGAATCCATAACTCCTCTTTAAAGAATGTCAAAAGTGGTGCGCTTGGCAGGACTCGAACCTGCGACCTACGGCTTAGAAGGCTGTTGCTCTATCCAGCTGAGCTACAAGCGCATTGAATGGTATTAATGTTAGGTGGTACGCCCGAAGGGAGTCGAACCCCTAACCCCCAGATCCGAAGTCTGGTGCTCTATCCAATTGAGCTACGAACGCTTACAATTCAAATAAAGGAATGACTAACATAAAACTTGGTAAAACGCTTATTTAATGAGATGGGGTGGAAGATGGGAATCGAACCCACGACCCTCAGGACCACAATCTGATGCTCTAACCGACTGAGCTACTCCCACCATTCAATGAAAGGAAGCGATATTCTACCAAAGAATTTTAAACAGAACAATAAATTATGCAAAAAAGTGGTCGGGGCGAAAGGATTCGAACCTTCGACCCCTTGGTCCCAAACCAAGTGCGCTAACCAGACTGCGCTACGCCCCGAAATTTTCACATGAAGCGTTATTATAACTGAATTTTTTGATTTTTGAGCGTAATTTTTCAAAAATGCCGCTAAAATCAAAAGCGGAACTCAAAAATTGTATTAATTCCAACTCCCCCACCCTTTTAAAAAGCTACTTTTTAAAAAAGCTCTCAATGATTTTAAGCTTTTTGTTTCTTAAAAACTACTTTCGTTTTTTCATTTCACTAGAAACTTTTTCATAACGTTCCATGTGTTTTTTGCTTAACTCTTTGGTAATATGCACCATCACTTTATGATAGGCTTGATTCATGATTTTTCTAATGGCTTGATCATGATCGGTTTCTTTAATCTTATGCACAAAAGTTTTGGGGACAAAACCTCCAGAATTGGTGCGTCGCAATTCCACTCTTTCAATCACAGCCTTAATCTTTGAAACATCAATACCAAAACTATGGATAATATCTTCACTTTTTGGCTCAACAAAATTCAAATTCAAATACCCCGAAGACATGTCTATCACCTTTTCTTCATTCGCCGCATCGTTTTCTTCCACAATATCTTCTAAGATAGCCACATTCCCATCCATGCGTAAAACGAGCAACGCTTTTTCTTTGATGTCTTGAGGGATTTCGCTAACGTCTTTAAATTGCGAAACGCTATAGCCTTTTCTCTCTAAAAAACTACTCAATTGGAGAAACAAAGATTTCTCAAACTCTTTTTGATAATTTTCAGGGATAACTTTATTAGCCTCTATCTTAGGATCGATTAAGACAACTAAATGGCCGTTTTTAGGCTCTTGCTTGCCTTTAATGGGGTAATGGAAATGCAACTCCACGGACTCGCCCATATTATTGTGCTGTTGCTTCATAGGCATTCCATCAGCTAGAGCCGTATAAAACGCCCCACTTGCTAACAACGATCCTAAAACGATTGCTAAACTACCTTTTTTCATTAACTTCCTTTCTTTCTTTTTATTTAAAATCAATTCCTAATCTTACCCAAAAAATCCCACTTTTAGCGCTATTTTTAAGATAATCATTCCCATTCAATCGTTCCTGGTGGCTTAGAGGTAATATCATACACCACCCTATTGATACCGCTCACTTCATTAGTGATGCGGTTAGAAACCTTTTCTAAAAAAGAATGCTCTAAAAATGAAAAACTCGCTGTCATGCCATCGCTCGCATTTACCGCTCTTAAACAAATAGCGTTTTCATAAGTGCGGTTATCCCCCATAACCCCCACAGAATTGACATTCAACAGCACGCAAAAAGCTTGCCAAACCTTGTCATACAAATTGGCTTTTTTAAGTTCCTCCATAAAAATAAAATCCGCTTCTTGCAAGCGTTTGATCTTACTCTCGCTGATCTCGCCTAAAATCCTTATCGCAAGCCCAGGCCCTGGAAAGGGGTGGCGCATTAAAAAATCCTGGCTAACGCCCAATTCTTTACCCAACAAACGCACCTCATCTTTAAACAATTCCCTTAAAGGCTCTATGAGTTTAAAGTCCATCCATTCAGGCAGTCCGCCCACATTATGGTGCGTTTTGATCACTTTTGAAGGCCCTTTAACGCTCACAGATTCAATCACATCAGGGTATAGAGTGCCTTGGGCTAAAAATTCAATCTTGCCTTTTAAATGGTGCTTTTTGGCTTCTTTTTCAAACACTTCAATAAAGGTTTCGCCGATGATTTTTCGCTTCAATTCAGGCTCGCTCACGCCCCTTAATTTAGACAAAAAGACTTCTTTAGCATCTATCGTGTTTAAAGGGATTTGCAAGTCTTTAAACATCGCTTGCACCCTTTCTTTTTCATTTTTACGCAACAAGCCATGATCCACAAAAACAGCGATCAAATTATCCTTAATGGCTCTGTGTAATAGCGTAGCGACCACCGTAGAATCCACGCCCCCACTCACCGCGCACAAAACCTTAGCGTTAGCAATTTTTTCTTTCAATCGTGCGATTTCTCTTTGAGCGAAATGCTGCATCCCCCAAGTTTTTTCACAGCCGCAAACTAAAAGGGCAAAATTTTCTAAAATCTTACCCCCTTCTTCGCTTTGAATGACTTCTGGGTGGAATTGCAAGCCAAAAATCTTATCGCTTTCAATCGCGCAATAGGGCGAATTAGGGCTTTTTGCAAGGGTAGTAAAGCCTTTAGGCAATTCTATGACTTTATCCATGTGGCTCATCCACACAAGGCTTTTAATCTTCACGCCTTCAAAAATCACAGAATTTTGAGCGATTTCTAAAACAGCCTTACCAAATTCTTGCTCATTCGTGCAAGCCACCACGCCCCCAAAAAAATCCACCAAATACTGCATGCCGTAGCAAATCCCTAAAATCGGCAAATTCAAATCAAAGATTTTCTCGTTAGGCTTGTAAGCGTCTTTAGCATACACGCTCGCTGGCCCCCCACTCAAAATCAAACCTTTAGGGGCTTTTTTTTGAATGTTTTCTATGCTTTCAAAAAAAGGGACTATTTCTGTATAAATCCCGCTCTCTCTCAATCTTCTAGCAATCAGCTGTGTGTATTGGCTCCCAAAATCTAATACTAAAATCATCGCTCATTCTTTATTTTTGTGGGATCTGTGTTTTATTGTATTGATTTTTGTAATTCACCCTATAGCTTTCAGCCAACTCAGGCGCTTTTTGCACAAACCAGCGTTCTAATTTTTCTAGTTCGTATCTGTAATTTCCACCTTTTGAGCAATATTGAGAATCAATCAGCGAAAACACATAGAGCGTCTTATTTTCTTTAGATTGGAATAAAAACTCCTTATGGAATAGCGCTTTTTTAGGCATGCCACTCATCAGAGTCTCAGGCAATAAAAAAGCGTCAAAATCACAAAGCACTTTTTTACTCAATTTGTTGCTTTTGGTAACCACAAAAATGATCTCTTTTTTCATGTCTTGTTTAAAAGCTAATGAAAGCACATTCAAAAAGGGCGGAGTCAAACTTTTATCCACCCTAACCTTAAAAGCTTTAGAATCCCCTAATAAGACCCCCATAAATAAAACCAACCCCACGCAACATTTCAAACTCGTTTGAAAAATATTCATCTTTTATCCTTTAAGTGTCAATATTGAAAACAGAAATTAAACGCATTGATTGGGTATTATAATATAAAAATTGAGAATTACGCTTTAGTTTGGCTAGTAGTCAAGTCTTTAGTTATTAAGTCTTTATTGGGTAAAAACACTCTCATGCTAGTATTTTCACTCCGTTTAAGCCCCAATGATGCTTGGTGTTGAAATAGAATGATAGGGTTTGACTAATTCATACCTTCTAAGTCTTCTAATATTGACTAAAGCGGTATTGGCTGAAATGGCTTGTGTCATGCTGCTTGTGGGGCGTAAAGAAGTGAGCGTATTCACATGCCCTGCATTGCATCGTGGGTTTCTAACCCTCCCATCTTCTGGGTCATACCATGCCCCTTTTTGGATACTCAAAACCCCTTGACGGATATTCTTAGTTACAAACGCCCCTGCTAACAACCTCCCCCTAGCGTTAAACACTTCTACAATTTCACCATGCCTAATGCCTAATTTATTAGCGTCTAGTTCGTTGATCATTACAGGCTCTCTGCCTTGAATTTTATACACATTCCTAACCCAAGTGTTATCAAGCTGTGAATTGACACGGTATTTTGGGTGCGGAGAGATTAAATGGAACGGATAAATCTCAGCCATTTTAGAGCCTAGCCACTCAGCTGGCTCAAACCAAGTGGGATGCCCTTTAAAATCAGCCAGTTTAAAATCCGCGCATTTTTGAGAAAAAATTTGAATTTTCCCGCTCTCTGTATCCAGCTTATTATTAATAGGGTCTTGCCTGAATTTCGCATGACGCACAAACTTTCGCGCATTTTCAGGGATTTCAAACTCCACAAAGCCATCCCTCCAAAATTGATCAAACGATTTCAAAGTAGGGCCATCGCTTTTTTCATAAAGGCTCTTAATCCATTCCATGTAACTCTTAGATTCAGTGAATCGCTGCTCTGTTTCATTGCCCCCAATGCGTAAAGCAAGCTGTCTGAAAATCTCATAATCGTCTTTGGATTCATAAACAGGCTCTACCACCTTACGCATGGCATAAACCACATTCTTAGAATAACTCCCCCCAAAAGTAATATCATCTCTTTCCATAGTGCTAGTGGAAGCAAAGACAATATCAGCAAATTTCGCTGTAGGCGTCCACCAAGGCTCATGCACGATCACGCAATCTAAGGTTCTTAAAGCGCGAATCAGCTCGTTCGTATCAGCTTCATGCCCTAATAAATCCGTCCCGCAATTGTAGATCATTTTGATTTTAGGTAATTTAAGTTTTTTACCCATAAAATCAATTTCTTTATCCGGATTCAAAATCGCTTCAGAAACTCTAGATGCTGGAATAACGCTTTTTACAGAATTATGCCCTTGCGAAATCATAGGAACAATTCTTGCCCCCGAGCTCGCTTGAGCGTTTCCTCCATAATGCATAGAAAAGCCAAAGCCCCCACCAGATAAGCCCACTTGACCAATCATACTAGCTAAAACAATTAACGCCCAATCCGGTTGCTCGCCATACTGAGCTCTTTGCATGGCCCAATTACCCGCTAAAAAAGTGCGTTTAGAGACAAACAAATCCGCTAATTCTTTGATCTTTTCTGCGCTCACTCCAGTGATTTGAGACGCCCATTCTAAAGTCTTAGGCGCATTATCGCCCTCTCCTAGCAAATAGGGTAAAAATTTATCAAAACCATCAGTGTATTTAGCGATAAACGCTTTATCATATTGATTGCTCGTATAAAGATAATGCATCATGCCTAGCATTAACGCTACATCAGTGTTAGGGCGAATGGGTATCCATTCAGCATTAAAGGCTTGAGCGGTTTCGGTATAAATGGGATCGATACTAATGAATTTAATACCGGCTCTTTTATACTTAGGGTAGTAGCTGTCATTGACATGGTTTGGCACAAAATAATCAATGCAGTTGCACTTGAGTAAATCCGCCCCCCACATGACATACACCTTACAATTTTTAATCATCTCTTCATGCGTGGTTTGTTGCGAATAAACTTCCATATCCCCTACAATCATAGGGTTTATTCTTGCGGCCGCACCATTACTATATTCCCCATCAGTGCCAATAGCCCCCCCTAAAGTCGTATTAAAAAAACGCCATGCTAAATGATGACAACGATGCAAGCTGCCCGCATGCCCCCAACCACCATAACTGGCATTATAGATATTTTCTTTAGGGATTTCTTTAAGCTTTTTAGCCGCTAAATCCAACGCCACATCCCAACTCACGCGTACAAACTCTTCTCTCCCGCGCAATTCTTTGTGGTTTTTTTTGTTTTCTAAAAAGCTCTTACGCACGCAAGGATACTTCACCCTACTATCTGAATACACCCTATCTGCCATCGCTTTTAACATCATAGTAGGGTTATAATCGCTCTTTTGAGGGACAATATCTTTAATTACTCCATTTTGAACCTTTGCGATAAAGGGGCCAAAATGCGTTGCATGCGGAATGGATTCCACTTTTTCAAAACTATTAATGGCTTTTAAAACATTAACGCTAGCGAACGCGATTGGGATTTTTTTTAGGATACTCCTGCGTGAAATGGACATGATTCTCCTTCAAGCTTGCATTCTGTTAAAATACCCCAAATTCTAACATATATTCACATAAAATTATCGCTAATAAGCTCTCAAAGCATGGGCGTTAATTGAAAACTACTTTTTATTCACGCTGCTCATGTCAGCGACTTTCCCCCACATCAAGCGGTATTTCCTCTTCATAAATTCAATTTCTTCTCTCGCTTGGTTGAGTTCATCTCGCAAAAGATCGATGGTTTTTTTATCTTCTTCATAGACTTCTTGCATAGAGATTAAAGCGTCTTTTAAAAACATGTTTTCATTTTTAAAGGCTGAAATCGTTTCATCTTTAGCGCCAATGACTTTATCATGCAAGTTTAAAATCGTGTTAATGGTCTTTTCCACAAACACAGGCTCTAAAGAACGCCCGTTCATATCCATAGAAATCAAATTATTTTCTACCTTTTTGATTAAAGCGTTTGTCCCGCTGCTCGCATCAATTAAAAGTTTGTTGTGGCTTATTTTGCTCTTGATTTTACCAAGATTCACTAATTCCAAAATCCTTTCTTTAGGAAGCCCTGAAAGGCGGCTGAACTCTTCTAATTCAAGCCATGCTAAAGCGCTCAAATCTTCTAAAACCACCGGCTCTTTAGACTCTTTTTCTTTATCCTCTACCTCTTGTTCATTTTGTTGCACCGCTTGCGCTTTATTCAAATCTAAAATATCCAAATTTTTCCTTAAAAATAGTTTTAGCTTAACGCAATTTTTTAACCGCTTTTTTCAAGCTGTCTAGCAAATAATCAATATCATTTATGGAATGCGTGAAGTGCAAACTCACTCTAAGCCATCCGGGTTTAGCGTTAAAATCGCTTGACTTTTGAGCGTTAAGATTCAATAAATCATGCCCATAAGGCCCCGCACAAGAGCAACCTGCCCGGGTCTCAATAGCGTATTCATAGCTTAAGATTCTCGCTAAATCATAGGGCGAAATCCCTCCAATATTAAAAGCCACTACCCCCACACGACTCGCTGTTAAATTCCCATAAATATTAATAGCGGGCAAGTCTTTTAAGCCATGCATTAGCACTCTTAAAAGGTTGTTTTCTTTCTTGTGGATAAAATCCAAACCGCATTCATCTCTCAATTGATACGCTAGAGCGCTCCTGTAAAATTGCAACAATCCTGGCGTGCCAAATTCTTCCCTCAAAGGCAATTCATCAATAAATTCATGCCGTGTGCGATTAGCGTATTTAATCACGCCCCCTGCGCTAAAACTCGGGGCGATCTGCGTGTCAATCAAATCTTTAGAAATGCCTAAAAGACCGCACCCTCCAATGCCCCCTAAAAGCTTATGAGGCGCATAAAAACCGGTTTGGTACTCGCAATCTTTAGGGTTAGCATGCGCGCTAAAATTCGCTAAATCCAAAGCTAAAGTGGCCTTATATTCCTTACACAATGATGAAACTTCTTTTAAGGGCGTAAGCAGTCCGGTTACATTAGAAGCCGCACTCATAGAAACCAGGCTGTTAGGGGATTTTTTTAAAGTTTGCTCTAAAATTTCTAAATCCAATAAACCATGTTCATTCAAAGGGATACGCACCACTTCACACAAGCCTTCACGCCAACTAATTTCATTAGAATGATGTTCATAAGGCCCTACAATCACACGCTTTAAAGCCATATCTTTCAAATACGGCTCTAAATTTTTCTTCGTTTTTGAAGGGATACACACCCCTAAAATTTCTTGAAATTTCTTAATCGCTGAACTCGCCCCATACCCCGCACTCAAGACGCAATGATTAGTGCTCAAATTTAAAGAATGCTTCAACTTTTCTTGGCATTCTTTTAAAAGCATGCCCATTAAAATCGCATGTTTAGAAGCGATGGAATGAGCGTTCGCGTAATAAGGCAGTAAGGATTTCACGCGCTTTTCCACTAAAACGCTCGCCAAACCTGAAGCCCCCCAGTCAAAATAAGACACCCCTTTTTTTAAAACAATACTGGATTTAACCTGTTCTAAAGGGCTCTCGTTAGGGTTGAGTAAGGGAGCAAAACTCCTGTTTAAAAACGCTTGCACGAAATACCACCAACGCTTTTAATGCATATCCTCGCTTAAAATATGAAAATGCAAATGCATCACCTCTTGCCCTGCGTTTTTACCCACATTCGTTAAAAGCTTGTAACCCTTCTCTTTGATGCCTAATTTTTCCACCACTTCAAAAATAAAACTTGTCATTTGCGCCATAAGCTCTGGGGTGATGCCATTAAAATCCTGAATGCTTTGCTTAGGGATCACTAACGCATGCACTTTGGCTTTAGGGTTAATGTCATAAAAGGATAAAAAACGATCGTTTTCTAAAATCTTAGAACAAGGGATTTCGCCTTTGATTATTTTTTCAAACACATTCATGCTTTTTTGCTACCTTTTAAGGTTTTTCTTTTATTAAAGTTGTATTATAGCTTTTTAAAAATAAAATATAAGGATCGTTATTGCACACCTTAATAGAGCGATTAGAAAAGGTTACTAATAGCAAAGAGTTAGAAGAAGCGCGCTTGAATGCTTTGGGCAAAAAGGGGGTTTTTGCGGATAAATTCAACCAGCTCAAACATCTGAACGGCGAAGAAAAAAACGCCTTTGCTAAAGAAATCCACCATTATAAACAAGCGTTTGAAAAAGCCTTTGAATGGAAAAAAAAGGCTATTTTAGAGTTTGAATTAGAAGAACGCTTGAAAAAAGAAAAAATTGATGTGAGTTTGTTTAACGCTATTAAAACAAGCTCTTCTCACCCTTTAAACCACACTAAAAATAAAATCATTGAATTTTTTACCCCATTAGGATACAAGCTTGAAATCGGCTCTTTAGTGGAAGATGATTTCCACAATTTCAGCGCTTTAAACTTGCCCCCTTACCATCCTGCAAGAGACATGCAAGACACTTTTTATTTTAAAGATCACAAGCTTTTAAGGACCCACACTTCGCCCGTTCAAATCCACACCATGCAAGAACAAACCCCACCCATTAAAATGATTTGTTTAGGCGAAACCTTCAGGCGCGATTATGATTTGACCCACACGCCCATGTTCCACCAAATTGAAGGGCTTGTCGTGGATCAAAAAGGGAATATCCGTTTCACGCACTTAAAGGGCGTGATCGAAGACTTTTTGCATTATTTCTTTGGCGGCGTGAAATTAAGGTGGCGCTCTAGCTTTTTCCCTTTCACAGAGCCAAGCGCTGAAGTGGATATTAGTTGCGTGTTTTGCAAGCAAGAAGGCTGTAGGGTTTGCTCGCACACAGGCTGGCTGGAAGTGTTGGGTTGTGGCATGGTCAATAATGCGGTGTTTGAAGCCATAGGGTATGAGAATGTGAGCGGGTTTGCTTTTGGCATGGGGATTGAAAGATTAGCCATGCTGACTTGTCAAATCAATGATTTACGCAGTTTCTTTGAAACTGATTTGAGAGTGTTGGAGAGTTTTTAATGAAACTGAGCGTCAATGATTTGAATGTTTTTGTCAATACGCCTAAAGATATAGCCAAACTCTGTGAGGATTTGAGCCGCTTAGGTTTAGAAGTGGAGAGCTGTATTTCTTGTGTTGCCCCTAAAAATGTGGTTGTGGGTAGGGTTTTAGAAAAAGCCCCCCATAAAAACGCTGAAAAACTCAGCGTGTGTCAAGTGGATATTGGCAAAGAAGTGTTGCCAATCGTGTGTGGGGCTAAAAATGTCGCGCCAAACCAATTCGTGCCAGTCGCCCTCAAAGGAGCGATCATAGGCTCAACCACCATCGCTAAAACGGAGCTTAGGGGGATTGAAAGCCATGGCATGATTTGCTCTAGCACTGAATTGGGCTTCCCTAAAATCAATGATGGCATCTTGGAATTAGATGAGAGCGTTGGGGAGTTGGTTTTGGGGAAAGAATTAAATGAATACGCCCCTTTCAACACGCATGTTTTAGAAATTTCATTGACTCCCAATCGTGGGGATTGCTTGAGCGTTTTAGGTATTGCCAGAGAGATTAGCGCCTTTTATCACACGCCCCTAAAACCTATTAAGGCTTTAAATTTTACGCCAAAAAGCGATTTTGTCACGCTTAGTGTGGGTGAAAATATTGAATCGCATCTGGCTTATTATTTGATTTATAATCATTCTTTAAAAACCCCTTTAAATGTCAAACTTTCGCTCGCTCATAATAACGCCTTAAGTGAGAACGATCTGAACAATTTCATAGAATTCAGCGCGCATTTTAGTGGGGTAATAATGAACGCTTATAACCTAAATACAACCCCTATGGATTTGAGCGTGAAAAACGATGAAAACAACCTTGAAAGCGTTTATATCAACCATCAAAAACGCTCCACGATCGCTATCAAGCATCAAGTTCAAAAAGATTTGAGCGAGCATTTGCTTTTAGAGGCAAGTTATACTGATCCGATAAGCCTGTCTTTAAAATTACACGCCCTAAAAGATAAAACGCTTCAAAAAGACAACGCCCTTATTTATAGAAGCGCTAGGGGGAGCAACCCTAATTTATCAGATGGCTTGAATTTTTTAAGCGCTCAGTTAAAAGCCACGATTTTAGAAAGCAAACAAACTGAGCATTCTTTAAAAGATCGCACCCTTAAATTCCAACTTGAAGACATTACTGAAATTTTGGGGCTTGCTGTAGAAGAAGAAAAAATTCAAGGCATTTTAAAAAGTTTAGGCTTTAAAGTTAGCATAAAAGTGTCAAACTCAAAACCCCAAATTTTAGAGATTATCGTTCCCAACTTCAGGCATGACATTAAAACGATCCAAGATATTGCTGAAGAAATCTTGCGCTTTGTAGGGATTGATAATTTGATCTCAAAGTCTCTTAATTGCATCAGTAATAAAAATTCAAACCCCCATTATGACACGCACCGCTTTTTTGAAAACCTTAAACACAAGGCTCTCGCTTGCGGTTTTAAAGAAGTCATTCATTACGTGTTTTACTCTAAAGAAAAACAGCAAAAACTAGGCTTTGAAGTTTTAGAAGATCCCCTAGAATTGCAAAACCCTATCACAACGGAATTAAACACCCTAAGAACGAGCCTTGTTTGCGGGCTTTTAGACGCCAGTTTAAGGAATAAAAATTTAGGGTTTAAAAGCATCGCCCTTTATGAAAAAGGGAGCGTGTATAACGCTAAAAGAGAAGAAGTCCAAAAACTAGGCTTTTTAATAAGCGGCTTACAAAAGAAAGAGAGCTACCCTGATGCTAAGGGCAAGGCGTGGGATTTTTATTCTTTCGCTGAATGCGTTTCAAGAATTATAGGGGATTTTAGCTTGGAAAAACTAACCACTCAAACCCCCATTAACCACCCCTACCAGAGCGCTAAAATCATTCAAAATAATGAAGTCATAGGCGTGATCGCTAAGATCCACCCTAAAGTGATCCAGGAATTAGATTTGTTTGAAAGCTATTACGCTGAGATAGACGCTTCTAAACTCAAACGCCCTGCCATGCTATTAAAGCCCTTTAGTATTTACCCTAGCAGTGTGAGAGATTTGACTCTCATCATTGATGAAAATACCGCTTTTAGCAAGATTAAAAAAGCCCTAGAAGACGCTCAAATCCCTAATTTAAGCGAGATTCTACCCCTTGATATTTTTAAAGAAAGCGATAACACCATAGCCTTAAGCGTGCGTTGCGTGATTCATTCTTTAGAAAAAACCCTGAACGATGAAGAGGTCAATTCAGCCGTGCAAAAAGCGCTTGAAATTTTAGAAAAAGAATTTAACGCCCGCCTTAAAGGATAATATAAAGGATAGTATGTGATAGAGCTTGACATTAACGCTAGCGATAAATCGCTCTCGCACAGAGCCGTTATTTTTAGCTTGCTCGCTCAAAAGCCTTGTGTTGTGCGGAATTTTTTAATGGGAGAAGATTGTTTAAGCTCTTTAGAAATCGCTCAAAATTTAGGGGCTAAAGTGGAAAATACCGCCAAAAATTCTTTTAAAATCACGCCCCCAACGGCTATAAAAGAGCCTAACAAGATCTTAAATTGCAACAATTCTGGCACTAGCATGCGTTTATACAGCGGGCTTTTAAGCGCTCAAAAAGGGCTTTTTGTTTTAAGCGGGGACAATTCCCTAAACTCACGCCCCATGAAAAGAATCATTGAGCCTTTGAAAGCTTTTGGGGCAAGGATTTTAGGGAGAGAGGATAACCATTTCGCCCCCTTAGTGATCTTAGGGAGCCCTTTAAAAGCTTGTAATTATGAAAGCCCTATCGCTTCAGCTCAAGTCAAAAGCGCTTTTATTTTAAGCGCTTTGCAAGCTCAAGGCACAAGCACTTATAAAGAAAGCGAGCTTAGCCGTAACCACACAGAAATCATGCTTAAAAGTTTGGGAGCTAAGATTCAAAATCAAGACGGCGTTTTAAAAATTTCACCCCTAGAAAAACCCCTAGAAGCCTTTGATTTTACCATAGCCAATGATCCGTCTAGCGCGTTTTTTTTCGCCCTCGCTTGCGCGATTACGCCAAAAAGCCGCCTTCTTTTAAAAAATGTCTTGCTCAACCCCACTCGCATAGAAGCTTTTGAAGTATTGAAAAAAATGGGCGCTTCCATAGAGTATGCGATTAAGTCCAAAGATTTAGAAATCATCGGCGATATTTACATAGAGCATGCCCCTTTAAAAGCGATCGCTATTAATCAAAATACCGCCAGTCTTATTGATGAAATCCCTGCTTTAAGTATCGCTATGCTTTTTGCAAAAGGCAAAAGCATGGTCAAAAACGCTAAAGATTTACGATCTAAAGAAAGCGATAGGATAAAAGCGGTTGTTTCTAATTTCAAAGCTTTAGGGATTGAGTGCGAAGAGTTTGAAGACGGGTTTTACATAGAGGGATTAGGAGATATAGACCAATTAAAACAGCGCTTTTCTCAAAAAAAACCCCCCCTTATTAAAAGCTTTAATGATCACAGGATTGCGATGAGTTTCGCTATTTTAACTTTAGTTTTACCTTTAGAAATTGATAATTTAGAATGCGCAAACATTTCTTTCCCACAATTCAAACGCTTACTCAATCAATTCAAAAAAGGGAGTTTTAATGGAAATTAAAATGGCTAAGGATTATGGTTTTTGTTTTGGCGTCAAAAGAGCGATACAAATCGCTGAAAAAAATCAAAACAGCTTGATTTTTGGCTCGCTCATTCATAACGCTAAAGAAATCAATCGTTTGGAAAAAAACTTCAATGTGAAAATTGAAGAAGATCCTAAAAAAATCCCTAAAAACAAGAGCGTGATCATAAGAACCCATGGCATTCCTAAGCAGGATTTAGAATACTTGAAAAACAAGGGGGTCAAAATCACCGATGCGACTTGCCCGTATGTGATCAAGCCCCAACAAATTGTGGAGTCCATGAGTAAAGAAGGGTATCAAATCGTGCTTTTTGGGGATATTAACCACCCTGAAGTCAAGGGCGTGATCAGCTATGCCACTAACCAGGCTTTAGTCATCAATTCGTTAGAAGAATTGCAAGAAAAAAAGCTCCAACGGAAAGTGGCTTTAGTTTCTCAAACCACCAAACAAACCCCAAAACTCTTGCAAATCGCTTCTTATTTGGTGGAAAGATGCACTGAAGTGCGTATTTTTAACACGATTTGCAACGCTACTTCTTACAACCAAAAAGCCGCTTTGGATTTGAGTAAGGAAGTGGATATTATGATAGTCGTGGGCGGTAAGACTTCTTCAAACACCAAACAGCTCCTAAGCATCGCCAAACAGCATTGCAAAGACAGCTACTTGGTAGAAGATGAAAACGAATTAGAGTTAGCGTGGTTTAAGGATAAAAGATTGTGTGGGATTACCGCTGGGGCTTCCACGCCGGATTGGATTATAGAAAATGTCAAGCAAAAAATCAGCACGATTTAACACGTTTTGAAAATTTTCTTTAAAAAAACCGCTAATTGTTAATTTTTAAACGATTTTGTAAGCCAAAAAAGGATACAATGCCCTTAAGGATTTTATATTTATTTTATAGTAAGGCAGTCAATGAGCAAGATAGCAGACGATCAGTATTTTAATGACGAGGAGGAAGACTTCGCAAAACTCTTAGAAAAAGAAGAAACTCTAGAAAAAGGCACTATCAAAGAAGGGTTAATCGTTTCCATCAATGAGAATGATGGGTATGCCATGGTGAGCGTGGGCGGTAAGACAGAAGGCCGTTTGGCTTTGAATGAGATCACCGATGAAAAGGGGCAATTGATGTATCAAAAAAATGACCCCATTGTCGTGCATGTGTCCGAAAAAGGCGAACACCCTAGTGTTTCCTACAAAAAGGCCATTTCCCAACAAAAGATTCAAGCTAAAATTGAAGAATTGGGCGAAAACTATGAAAACGCCATTATTGAGGGCAAGATCGTAGGCAAGAATAAAGGAGGCTATATCGTGGAGTCTCAAGGCGTGGAGTATTTCCTCTCCCGCTCGCACTCTTCTTTAAAGAATGATGCAAACCATATCGGCAAACGCATTAAAGCGTGTATCATTCGTGTGGATAAGGAAAACCATTCTATCAATATTTCTCGCAAACGATTCTTTGAAGTCAATGACAAACGACAGCTTGAGGTTTCTAAAGAATTGTTAGAAGCTACAGAGCCAGTATTGGGGGTTGTGCGCCAGATCACCCCTTTTGGTATTTTTGTAGAAGCTAAGGGGATTAAGGGCTTGGTCCATTATTCTGAAATCAGCCATAAAGGGCCAGTCAACCCTGAGAAATACTACAAAGAGGGCGATGAAGTCTATGTCAAAGCCATCGCTTATGATGCAGAAAAAAGACGCCTTTCGCTCTCCATAAAAGCGACCATAGAAGACCCATGGGAAGAGATCCAAGACAAGCTAAAACCCGGATACGCCATTAAGGTGGTGGTGAGCAATATTGAACATTATGGGGTGTTTGTGGATATTGGTAATGATATTGAAGGCTTTTTGCATGTTTCTGAAATCTCTTGGGATAAAAATGTCAGCCACCCTAGCCATTACTTGAGCGTGGGGCAAGAGATTGATGTGAAAATCATTGACATTGATCCTAAAAACCGCCGCTTAAGGGTTTCTTTAAAACAACTCACTAACAGGCCTTTTGATGTTTTTGAATCCAAACACCAAGTAGGGGATATTGTAGAGGGCAAAGTGGCGACTTTAACGGATTTTGGGGCGTTTTTGAATTTGGGTGGGGTGGATGGTTTGCTCCACAATCACGACGCTTTTTGGGATAAAGATAAAAAGTGCAAAGACCACTATAAAATTGGCGATGTGATCAAAGTGAAAATCCTTAAAATCAACAAAAAAGATAAAAAGATTTCTTTGAGTGCGAAGCACTTGGTGACTTCCCCCACAGAAGAATTCGCTCAAAAGCATAAAACAGATAGCGTGATTCAAGGCAAAGTGGTGAGTATTAAGGATTTTGGCGTTTTCATTAATGCTGATGGCATTGATGTGCTGATCAAAAATGAAGATTTAAACCCCTTAAAAAAAGATGAAATCAAAATAGGCCAAGAAATCACATGCGTGGTGGTTGCGATTGAAAAATCTAACAACAAGGTGCGTGCTTCTGTGCATAGGTTAGAGCGCAAAAAAGAAAAAGAAGAATTGCAAGCTTTTAACACGAGCGATGATAAAATGACTTTAGGGGATATTCTTAAAGAAAAACTCTAAAGAGTGATTTTAAAAGCATGAGAATGGCATGAGATTTAAGGGTGTTGTTGCTTTTATTTCCCTAGCTGTCGCTCTTGGCGTTTTAGCTTATTTGTTTTTAAGCGTTAAAAAAGAAACGCCCGCTACTTCTCATGCGATCTCTCAAACACATGCGATCTCTCAAACCAATGAAGGCCTCTCTCAAACAGATGCAAAAAGCCATGAAATCAACCTAGAAGAAAGCCCCAATAATCCTAATACCCCTAACGATGAAAAAGCCCCTCATAACGAAGAAGATCGCAATAACTCCCTTTCTCAAAACCTTGATGCACAAGAATCTATCAATTACCCCGTTATAGAGCATCATTTTGAAATCCCTTTTGAAGAAAAAAAAAGAGAATATTCAAAGCTTATCATTAAGGATTTAAAGGACTATCAATGGTGGTGCTTAAAAGAGATCCTTAAGAAAGAACAAATTGATTACGCTTACGATAGCACCAAAAACCAACCCAATCTCATCATCTATTTAGACAAAAACAAAAAAGAACGCTTTTTAGCTGATTTAGACTATTATAAAATACGCTATCATGCTGTTTTTTAAATTCAAAGGATAAAAATGTATCAAGTAGCCATTTGCGACCCCATCCATGCTAAAGGCATTCAAATTTTAGAAGCTCAAAAAGACATTATCTTGCATGATTATTCCAAATGCCCTAAAAAGGAGCTTTTAGAGAAACTCATCCCTATGGATGCGCTCATCACTCGCAGCATGACCCCTATCACAAGCGATTTTTTAAAGCCCCTAACCCACTTAAAATCCATCGTGAGAGCGGGCGTGGGAGTGGATAATATTGATTTAGAAAGCTGCTCTCAAAAAGGGATTGTAGTGATGAATATCCCTACCGCTAACACGATTGCTGCTGTGGAATTGACCATGGCGCATTTGATCAATGCAGTGCGCTCGTTCCCTTGCGCGAACGATCAAATCAAACACCAAAGGTTATGGAAAAGAGAAGATTGGTATGGCACGGAATTGAAAAATAAAAAGCTAGGCATTATCGGTTTTGGGAATATTGGCTCTAGGGTGGGCATTAGGGCAAAAGCTTTTGAAATGGAAGTTTTAGCCTATGATCCTTATATCCCTTCTTCAAAAGCCACTGATTTAGGGGTCATTTACACAAAAAATTTTGAAGACATTTTGCAATGCGACATGATCACTATCCACACCCCTAAAAGTAAAGAAACGATTAACATGATAGGCGCTAAAGAGATTGAACGCATGAAAAAAGGGGTTATTTTGATCAATTGCGCTAGAGGGGGGCTTTATAATGAAGACGCTCTTTATGAAGCTTTAGAAACCAAAAAAGTGCGTTGGCTTGGCATTGATGTCTTTTCTAAAGAGCCTGGCATTCATAATAAGCTTTTAGACTTGCCCAATGTTTATGCGACCCCCCATATTGGCGCGAACACTTTAGAGTCCCAAGAAGAAATTTCCAAACAAGCCGCTCAAGGGGTTATGGAATCTTTAAGGGGTTCAAGCCACCCGCATGCTCTGAATTTGCCCATGCAAGCTTTTGATGCAAACGCAAAAGCCTACTTGAATTTAGTGCAAAAACTGGGTTATTTTTCCAGTCAAATCCATAAAGGCGTGTGCCAAAAAATTGAGATTAGTCTTTGTGGGGAGATCAACCAATTCAAAGATGCCCTTGTAGCCTTTACGTTAGTGGGGGTGTTAAAACCTGTTGTAGGGGATAAAATCAATTACATTAACGCCCCCTTTGTGGCCAAAGAAAGAGGCATTGAGATTAAGGTTAGCCTTAAAGAAAGCGCTTCGCCCTATAAAAACATGCTCTCTTTAACTCTCAATGCGGCTAATGGTGCGATCAGCGTGAGCGGCACGGTGTTTGAAGAAGATATTTTAAAACTCACTGAGATCGATGGGTTTCATATTGATATAGAGCCAAAGGGTAAAATGCTTTTATTCAGGAATACGGATATTCCAGGCGTTATTGGGAGTGTGGGGAATGCGTTCGCTAGGCATGGCATTAACATCGCTGATTTTCGTTTGGGGCGCAACACGCAAAAAGAAGCCCTAGCACTCATTATTGTAGATGAAGAAGTTTCTTTGGAAGTTTTAGAAGAGCTTAAAAATATTCCTGCATGCTTAAGCGTTCATTATGTGGTTATTTAAGGTAGTTGGATGCGAGATTTTTTAAAGCTTTTAAAAAAGCATGATGAATTAGAAGTCATTGACACCCCCCTTGAAGTGGATTTAGAAATCGCTCATCTGGCCTATATAGAAGCGAAAAAACCTAATGGAGGCAAAGCCCTTTTATTCACGCAACCCATAAGAAAAGAACATAGCCAAATCAAAACCTTTGGCATGCCTGTTTTGATGAACGCTTTTGGATCTTTCAAACGATTAGATCTTTTGTTAAAAACCCCCATAGAAAGTCTGCAACAACGCATGCAAACTTTCTTGCACTTTGACGCCCCTAAAAACTTCACTGAGAGTTTGAAAGTCTTAAAAGATTTATGGGATTTAAGACACATTTTCCCTAAAAAAACCACTCGCCCTAAAGATCTCATCATCAAGCAAGACAAAGAAGTCAATTTGTGGGATCTACCCGTTTTAAAAACTTGGGAAAAAGATGGCGGGGCTTTTATCACTATGGGGCAAGTCTATACCCAAAGCTTGGATCATAAAAAAAAGAATTTAGGCATGTATCGTTTGCAAGTTTATGATAAAAACCATTTAGGCTTGCACTGGCAAATCCATAAAGACTCCCAACTCTTTTTCCACGAATACGCTAAGGCTAAAGTCAAAATGCCCGTCAGTATCGCTATTGGCGGGGATTTGCTCTACACATGGTGCGCGACAGCCCCCTTACCTTATGGGGTTTATGAACTCATGCTCTATGGGTTTATGAGAGGAAAAAAAGTGCGCGTGATGCCATGCCTAAGCAACTCTTTAAGCGTGCCAAGCGACTGCGACATTGTGATAGAAGGGTTTGTGGATTGCGAAAAGCTAGAGCTTGAAGGGCCTTTTGGGGATCACACTGGCTATTACACCCCCATTGAGCCTTACCCTGTTTTAGAAGTCAAAACCATTAGCTATAAAAAAGATTCCATTTACTTAGCCACTGTGGTGGGTAAGCCTCCTTTAGAAGATAAATACATGGGGTATTTGACCGAACGCTTGTTCTTGCCCTTGCTTCAAATGAACGCCCCCAATCTCATAGATTATTACATGCCAGAAAATGGGGTGTTCCATAATTTGATTTTAGCCAAAATACACACGCGCTATAACGCTCATGCCAAGCAAGTCATGCATGCTTTTTGGGGTGTGGGGCAGATGAGCTTTGTCAAACATGCGATTTTTGTCAATGAAGACGCTCCTAATCTAAGAGACACCAACGCTATCATTGAGTATATATTGGAAAATTTTTCTAAAGAAAAAATTCTTATCTCTCAAGGCATATGCGATGCGCTAGATCATGCAAGCCCTGAATACGCTATGGGAGGGAAACTCGGTATTGATGCGACCTCTAAAAGCAATACCCCCTACCCCACGCTTTTAAACGATAACGCCTTATTAGCGCTTTTACAAGATAAAATGCAAAATATCGTTCTTTTGAAGCAATATTACCCGCACACCCGTAACCCCATTTGCGTCATTAGCGTGGAAAAGAAAGACAAAAGCGTCATTGAACTGGCTAAAAACTTGCTCGGTTTTGAAGAGCATTTACGCATTGTCATCTTTGTAGAGCATACCAGCAACGATTTAAACAACCCTTACATGCTGTTATGGCGCATCGTTAATAATATTGACGCTAAGCGTGATATTCTCATCTCTAAACATTGTTTTTTTATAGACGCTACCAATAAGGGCGTTATGGATAAACATTTTAGAGAATGGCCTACAGAAACCAATTGCTCCATGGAAGTCATAGAGGATTTGAAAAAGAAAGGGCTTTTAAAAGATTTTGAAACTTTAAATCAAAAATTCCACCTCACGCATTCTTTCAGCACGCACAAAGAAGATCTATAAAGAATAGCCATAAAGAAGGATTATGTTAGATTATCGCCAAAGGATTGATGCTCTCATCACCAAAATAGAAAAGGCTCGCACCGCCTATTCAAGACACCACATTGTCAAAATCGTGGCTGTTTCAAAAAACGCTTCCCTAGAAGCTATCCAACATTACTACAACTGCTCTCAAAGGGCTTTTGGAGAAAATAAAGTTCAAGATTTAAAAATTAAAATGCATTCTTTAGAGCATTTGCCCCTTGAATGGCACATGATAGGCTCTTTACAAGAAAATAAAATCAATGCGCTTTTGAGTTTAAAGCCCGCTCTTTTGCATTCTTTAGACTCTTTAAAACTCGCTTTGAAGATAGAAAAGCGTTGCGAAATATTGGGCGTCAATTTAAACGCTCTTTTACAGGTTAATAGCGCATATGAGAAAAGTAAAAGCGGGGTGGTGCCTGAAGAAGCGCTAGAAATTTATTCTCAAATCAGTGAAACTTGCAAGCGCCTCAAGCTTAAGGGGCTTATGTGTATAGGGGCGCACACAGATGATGAAAAGGAAATTGAAAAATCCTTTATCACCACCAAAAAGCTTTTTGACCAAATAAAGAATGCGAGCGTTCTTTCAATGGGCATGAGTGATGATTTTGAATTAGCGATTGCTTGCGGGGCGAATCTTTTAAGGATTGGCTCTTTTTTGTTCAAAGAGTAAGATGCTAAAAACTTATGCGCTTAAAAATGGGGCTGTTTTTATCTCTGATGCGCATTTTTTGCCTAAAAGCCCTCATTTAATCCATACGCTTCAAGAACTTTTAAGCGCCAAACCCCCACAAGTCTTTTTCATGGGCGATATTTTCCATGTTCTTGTGGGCTATTTACCCCTAGACAAAGAGCAGCAAAAAATCATTGATTTAATCCATGCGTTAAGCGAAATTTCACAAGTCTTTTATTTTGAAGGCAACCATGATTTTTCCATGCGTTTTGTATTCAATTCTAAAGTAATGGTTTTTGAGCGCCAAAACCAGCCCGTATTATTCCAATATGATAACAAACGCTTTTTACTAGCTCATGGGGATTTATTCACCACTAAAGCGTATGAATTTTACATCACGCAGCTCACTTCCACTTGGGCGAGATTTTTTTTAACTTTTTTAAATTTTGCGAGCTTTAAAACCTTATACCCTTTTTTGAAAAAACGCATCTATCAAAAACCCATCCGTCTTTGGGAATTAGAGCCAAAAGAATTAAAAGCCTTTATTGAAAAGCGCCTAAAAGCCTATCAAAACTACATTAAAGATCTTAACATTGATAGTATTGACGGCATTATAGAGGGGCATTTTCATCTCAAAAGCAGCGCAAAAATCCCCTTGAATGCGCCTATTTATCGCCCACTACCTTCCTTTTATTACGAACAAAGCCTTTTTAAGGTATCATCAAGCGTTTTAGAACCATCTCAAAATAAGGACGCCTAAATCATGGCAGAAAAAACAGCTAACGATTTAAAATTGAGTGAGATAGAACTCGTGGATTTTCGTATTTATGGCATGCAAGAGGGCGTCCCTTATGAGGGGATTTATGGCATTAATGTGGCTAAAGTCCAAGAAATCATCCCCATGCCTACTATTTTTGAATACCCCACTAATCTAGATTACATTATCGGCGTGTTTGATTTGCGCTCCACGATCATTCCGCTTATTGATTTGGCTAAATGGATAGGGATTGTCCCGGATAAAAGCAAGGAAAATGAAAGAATCGTCATCATCACTGAATTTAACAACGTTAAAATGGGCTTTTTAGTCCATTCTGCTAGGCGTATCAGGCGCATTAGTTGGAAAGATGTGGAGCCTGCATCCTTTAGCGCTTCTAATAGCATTAACAGAGAAAATATCACCGGCACGACACGCATTGAAAACGACAAAACCCTGCTCATTTTGGATTTAGAAAGCATTTTAGACGATTTAAAGCTTAATGAAGACGCTAAAAACACCAAAGATACCCCTAAAGAGCGTTTTGAAGGCGAAGTGTTGTTTTTAGACGATAGCAGAACGGCGAGAAAAACCTTAAAAAACCATTTGAGCAAATTGGGTTTTAGCATCACGGAAGCTGTGGATGGGGAAGACGGGCTGAACAAATTAGAAATGTTATTCAAAAAATACGGGGACGATTTAAGAAAACATTTGAAATTCATCATTTCAGATGTTGAAATGCCTAAAATGGATGGCTATCATTTCTTATTCAAGCTCCAAAAAGACCCTAGGTTCGCTTATATTCCTGTGATTTTTAATTCTTCTATTTGCGATAATTACAGCGCTGAAAGGGCTAAAGAAATGGGGGCTGTGGCGTATTTGGTCAAGTTTGATGCAGAAAAATTCACCGAAGAAATTTCTAAGATTTTAGACAAGAATGCGTAATTTTTTTTATAAAATTGTAAAATACTCTTATCTCAAACGCTAAAAAGGGGTTTAAATGGATGATTTGCAAGAAATAATGGAAGACTTCTTGATTGAAGCCTTTGAAATGAACGAGCAGTTGGATCAGGATTTAGTGGAATTAGAGCATAACCCTGAAGATTTGGACTTGCTCAATCGCATTTTTAGAGTCGCCCACACCATTAAAGGCTCTAGCTCGTTTTTGAATCTTAATATTCTCACGCACCTCACGCACAACATGGAAGATGTCTTGAATCGCGCCAGAAAGGGCGAAATCAAGATCACGCCGGATATCATGGATGTCGTGTTGCGTTCCATTGATTTGATGAAAACCTTACTCGTAACGATTAGAGACACCGGATCGGATACTAATAACGGCAAGGAAAACGAGATTGAAGAAGTAGTCAAAAAGCTTCAAGCCATTACGAGCCAAAATTTAGAGGGCGCTAAAGAAACTTCAGGGACTAAAGAAGCCCCAGAAAAAAAAGTAAAAGAAGAAAATAAAAAAGAAGCGAAAGAAAATCAGACAGAAACAAAAGCCCCTATTACAGAAAACCTTACAAGCGATAACCCACTAGCCGATGAGCCGGATTTGGATTACGCCAACATGAGCACTGAAGAAGTGGAAGCGGAAATTGAACGCCTGCTTAACAAACGCCAAGAGGCCGATAAAGAACGAAGAGCTCAAAAAAAGCAAGAAGCCAAACAAGAAGTTACCCCAACAAAAGAACCCCCAAAAACAGAAACCCCCAAAGCCCCTAAAACAGAAACTAAAGCTAAGGCTAAAGCCGATACTGAAGAAAATAAAGCCCCCTCTATTGGCGTGGAGCAAACCGTTAGGGTGGATGTGCGCCGCTTGGATCACTTGATGAATTTAATCGGTGAGCTTGTGTTAGGAAAGAATCGCTTGATCAGGATTTATGGCGATGTGGAAGAACGCTATGATGGGGAAAAGTTTTTAGAGGAATTAAACCAGGTGGTTTCTTCTATTTCAGCGGTAACGACAGACTTGCAGCTTGCGGTGATGAAAACCCGGATGCAACCAGTGGGCAAGGTGTTCAATAAATTCCCTCGCATGGTAAGGGATTTGAGCCGGGAATTAGGCAAGAGCATTGAATTGATTATTGAGGGTGAAGAAACCGAGCTTGATAAATCCATTGTAGAAGAGATTGGCGATCCGCTCATCCACATTATCCGCAACTCATGCGATCATGGGATTGAGCCTTTAGAAGAAAGACGAAGGCTTAACAAACCTGAAACCGGTAAAGTGCAATTGAGCGCGTATAATGAGGGCAATCACATTGTGATTAAAATCTCTGATGATGGTAAGGGGTTAGATCCTGTGATGCTTAAAGAAAAAGCGGTTGAAAAAGGGGTGATTAGCGAAAGAGACGCTGAAGGCATGAGCGATAGGGAAGCGTTTAACCTCATTTTCAAGCCAGGCTTTTCTACCGCAAAAGTCGTTTCTAACGTTTCAGGCAGAGGCGTGGGCATGGATGTGGTGAAAACCAATATTGAAAAGCTTAATGGGATCATTGAAATCGATTCAGAAGTGGGGGTAGGCACGACTCAAAAGCTTAAAATCCCTCTCACTCTGGCTATCATTCAAGCTTTACTCGTGGGCGTTCAAGAAGAATATTACGCTATCCCGCTTTCTTCAGTTTTAGAAACCGTGCGCATCAGCCAAGATGAAATTTACACCGTTGATGGCAAAAGCGTGTTGCGCTTAAGAGATGAGGTGCTTTCTTTGGTGCGCCTTTCTGATATTTTTAAAGTGGATGCTATTTTGGAATCCAACTCAGATGTGTATGTGGTCATCATTGGTTTGGCTGATCAAAAAATTGGCGTGATCGTGGATTATTTAATCGGTCAAGAAGAAGTGGTCATCAAATCTTTAGGTTACTATCTTAAAAACACTAGAGGCATTGCTGGCGCTACGGTGAGAGGCGATGGGAAAATCACTCTTATTGTAGATGTGGGAGCGATGATGGATATGGCAAAAAGCATCAAGGTCAATATCACTACCTTGATGAACGAATCCGAAAACACGAAGAGCAAAAATTCCCCTAGCGATTATATTGTCTTAGCGATTGATGACAGCAGCACGGACAGAGCGATTATCCGCAAATGTTTGAAACCATTAGGTATCACGCTCTTAGAGGCGACTAACGGCTTAGAGGGCTTAGAGATGCTTAAAAATGGCGATAAGATTCCGGACGCTATTTTAGTAGATATTGAGATGCCTAAAATGGATGGTTACACTTTCGCTTCCGAAGTGCGTAAATACAATAAATTCAAAAACCTGCCCTTGATCGCAGTAACCAGTCGGGTAACTAAAACCGATAGGATGCGTGGCGTTGAATCCGGCATGACTGAATACATCACCAAACCTTATAGCGGTGAGTATTTAACCACCGTAGTGAAGCGCAGTATTAAATTAGAAGGAGGCGAATCGTGAGCAATCAATTGAAAGATTTATTTGAAAGACAAAAAGAAGCTAATGCAGGTTCTAAACAAGAAGACAATGAAGAAATTTTGCAATTCATTGGCTTTATTATTGGCGATGAAGAATACGCCATTCCCATTTTGAATATTTTAGAAATCGTCAAACCCATTGGTTACACGCGAGTCCCTGAAACCCCAAACTATGTGCTTGGCGTGTTCAACTTAAGGGGCAATGTCTTCCCTTTGATCAGCTTGCGTTTAAAATTCGGCTTGAAAGCTGAAAAGCAAAACAAAGACACTCGTTATTTGGTGGTGCGCCATAACGATCAGATCGCTGGATTTTTCATTGATCGCTTAACTGAAGCCATTCGCATCAAGCAAACGGATATTGACCCGGTGCCAGAGACTTTGAGCGATAACAATAATTTAACTTATGGTATTGGGAAACAAAACGACAGACTCGTAACCATTTTAAGAGTGGAAGAAATCTTAAAGAAAGACTTTTAAAAATTTTAGTTTATCCATAGCCCCTATGGGCTTTGAGAAAGACTTATCCCGTTAAAAAGCTTGATTAAAATCAAGCGATAATGTTTGATTGAAAATAGAGTCTTTTTTAATCTTTTCTCTTAAAAACAGCGTGAAACTTTTTTAAACGGATTAAAAAGAACTTTTTATTTTTTAGTCTTTATCACCAACGCTTTTTAACAAGTGGGGCTTTTTGCGTTGAGATTCACTAAATTGTAGCCCCCTCCTTTTAAGGATTTCCTATTTCAACACTTTTAAAAGCGCTTCATAATTGGGCTCTTCTAAAATGTTTTGAACGATTTCTTTATAGATAACCACTCCCTTATCATCAAGAACAAACACCGATCGAGCGAGTAAGCCTTGAAAAGAGCCTTTGCCCAACAGCACGCCGTAATTTTCCCCAAAAGCCTTATACCTAAAATCGCTTAAGATTCTTAGGTCCTTAATGCCTTCAGCACCGCAAATTTGCCCTTGAGAAAAAGGCAAGTCCATAGAAATAACGCTAAAACTCACAGAAGGCAGTTTGCCGGCTTGCTCATTGAAGTGTTTGGCTTGGAGCAAACAAACCGATCCGGTTAAACTAGGAAGCGCACTAACGACTTGAAAATGTACGCCTTGCTTCAACAAATTGACTTCTTGCAAATCGCCATTGACCAATTTCACATCAGGGGCTTTATCGCCCACTTTTAAGGGTTTCCCTTCTAACTGATATGTTTCTTCTTTAAAAGTAACTTTTTGCATGGTTAAATCCTTTCTAATTGAATTGCTATATTGCGTTAGAATAATAGTCCATTAAGATTAACTTTTAACAAATTTAAAAAGAATTTGTTTAAAAAGTCGTTTTCATTTTAAAAAACCCCTTAAAATCCACAAAATTTGCATAACGATCCATTTTTAAGAAAAGATTTACCAAAAAGTATTAAAAAATGATTACAATACGGCTATCTAATCACAAGGAGAAAACATGTTTACATTACGAGAGTTGCCTTTTGCTAAAGACAGCATGGGAGATTTTTTAAGCCCTGTGGCGTTTGATTTCCACCATGGGAAACACCACCAAACTTATGTGAATAATTTGAATAACTTAATCAAAGGCACGGATTTTGAGAAAAGTTCTTTGTTCGCTATTTTGACAAAATCTAGCGGAGGCGTGTTTAATAACGCCGCTCAAATTTACAACCACGATTTTTATTGGGATTGCCTAAGCCCCAAAGCGACTGCCCTAAGCGATGAGTTAAAAGGGGCTTTAGAAAAAGATTTCGGATCGTTGGAAAAATTTAAAGAAGACTTCATTAAGAGTGCGACCACTTTGTTTGGCTCTGGTTGGAATTGGGCAGCGTATAATTTAGACACTCAAAAAATTGAAATCATTCAAACCAGCAACGCTCAAACCCCAGTTACGGATAAAAAAGTGCCGCTTTTAGTGGTGGATGTGTGGGAGCATGCTTATTATATTGACCACAAAAATGCACGCCCTGTGTATTTGGAAAAATTCTATGGGCATGTCAATTGGCATTTCGTCTCTCAATGCTATGAATGGGCGAAAAAAGAAGGCTTAGGCTCAGTGGATTACTACATCAATGAGTTGGTGCATAAAAAAGCTTAAGCGTTATTTTGCATAGAGTGGTTTAAAGGTTTTTAAACCACGCTTCTTTTTTGAATGAAAGACACTCTGTTTAACAAATCTCTAAACAAACGCTTTTGCTTTGATGAGAAAGTCGCCCATGTTTTTGACGACATGCTAGAGCGTTCCATTCCTTACTATCATGAAATGTTGAATCTAGGGGCGTATTTTATCGCTCAAAATTTAAAAGAAAATATCTATCCTAAGTCCTTGCCTAAGTCCTTGTCTAAGCCCTTGATTTATGATTTAGGCTGTTCTACTGGGAACTTTTTTATCGCGCTTAACCAACAAATCCAACAAGATATTGAGCTTGTAGGGATTGACAATTCCATGCCCATGCTTAAAAAAGCGCAAGAAAAATTAAAAGATTTTAACAATGTCCGTTTTGAATGCATGGATTTTTTAGAGGTTGAGTTTAAAGAAGCGAGTGCGTTTTCATTGCTTTTTGTGTTGCAATTTGTCCGCCCCATGCAAAGAAAGGTGCTGCTTAAAAAGATTTATAACAGCCTTTCGTTGAATGGGGTTTTATTGGTGGGCGAAAAGATCATGAGCGAAGATCGGATATTAGACAAGCAAATGATAGAGCTATACTACCTTTATAAACAAAATCAAGGCTACAGCCACAATGAAATCGCTTTCAAAAGGGAAGCGTTAGAAAATGTGCTTGTGCCTTATAGTCTAAAAGAAAATATCGCGCTTTTAGAAAGCGTGGGGTTTAAGCATGTAGAAGCGCTGTTTAAATGGGTGAATTTCACGCTGTTAGCCGCCAGAAAAACATGAGTTTTTTGAAACAATAAATATATAAAACATGAGTTTTTAAAAAATATCCACAGGATCCATGTTCACGCTGCAAGGGATATTAGGGGCGGTTTTTAAAAACGCATGCACGCTTTTGATTAGGCTTAAAGGGTCTTTGGAACGCAATAAAATCAGGTAGCGGTAAGAAGAGGCGATTTTTTCAATGGGGGCTTTGAAATTAGAGAGCGTTACGCCCTTTTCTAAACACGAAGAAAGGGTTTGAGAGGCTTTTAGGCTCAATTGTTGGGCTTTTTCTTCGTTTTTATGCTTGAACTCCAACAAACACAGCCTTGAAAAAGGCGGATAAAGTTCGCACCTTTCTTGCAATTCGTATTGTAAAAAATCTTCATAATCTTCTAAGAAATTTTCTAATAGATCGGTTTCGGTGCTTTGAATGAACACTTGGCCAGAAATTTGCCTAGCGCTCCTCCCAGCGATTTGATAAAGTAACGACACGCCTTCTTCTAAAGCCCTATAACTATTAGATTTAATGATATTGTCTATGCCTAAAACAACCGCCAAACTCACTTTAGCGTAATCATGCCCTTTGCTTATCATTTGAGTGCCGATTAAGATATTCGTTTTTTGAGCGTTGAAATCGTTTAAAATATTGTGGAGTTTTTTTGGCGTGCTGGTGTGATCTTTATCCAAAATCGCTATTTTAGCGCCTTTCAAAAGGCCTTCCAACTCGTTCAACACTTGCATGGTGCCTATCCTTTTACCCACTAAAACTTCGCTTTGACACGCGTTGCAAATTTTAGGGATAGGGCTTGAAAAATGGCAATAATGGCACATGAGTTTGTTGGTTTTTAAATGCAAGCTCATATTCACGCTGCAAAAAGGGCATTGAACGCTTTTATAGCAATTTTGGCACAGCAAGGTTTTGAAATTAGCCCTTGTAGGCACAAAAATAATGGCTTGCTCGTTCTTGTCTATCACTTGTTGCAGCGCTTCTAGGAGTTTGGGCGTGATAAAACGCTCCGTTTTTTCAAAAATAATGTTTTTTTGCGTGGGGGTGTAGCGCCCCTTTAAGCGCACTAAAGCCTTATCTTTAAAGCGTTTGTAACTATTCAAACTTGGCGTAGCAGAGCCTAAAACCACTTGAATAGGGAATTTATGGGATAAATACAAGCATAAATCCCTAGCGTTATACATAGGGCTTTGATGAGACTTATAAGAAAAGTCATGCTCTTCATCTACAATGATTAAACCCAGCTCTTTAAGGGGCAAAAACAACGCGCTTCGTGTACCTACCACTAATTTGATTTCTTGCGAATAAAGCTTTTCTAAAAATTGTTTTTTTTGATTTTGAGAGAGTTTGCTATGCCATAAGCCTAAATTTTCTTTAAAAACTTTTTTAAGGCGTTGTTGCATTTGAGGGGTGAGGGCGATTTCTGGCACTAACAATAAAGCGCTTTTTTTTTGCTCTAAAGTTTGAGCGATTGCATGCATATAAATCTCGGTTTTCCCGCTGCCCGTATCGCCAAAGAGCAAGCTTGCTGAATGTTTTTGCAATTCTTTTAAGGCGTTGGTTTGCGTTTGGCTTAAAACATTGAGGGTAGGCTCAATTTTTTCTAACCCCACTAAATCGCATTCTTTAAAAGGGGTGAAAAGGCTTAAGACTGAAGAAAGATTAGCCGAGTAATATTGAGCGATAAATACAGCGAGCTCTATTTGAAAGGGGAGTAAAAAATAAGGGGTTTTTTCCAATTCTAGGCATTCAAAAGAGGGTTTTGAAACTTCTTCAAGAACGACGCCCAAAAGCGTTTTATTCCTTAAAGGGATATTGACTAACGCTCCTTTAAGGTGTCGTTCTTTAGAAAAGTAAGTTAAAGGGGGGGTTTTATTTTTTAAAGGAGCGATTAAGTGATAGAACATGATGAGATTTTTTCTAAAAGCTTTTGGAGTTCATTGTGCAAATACTCGTTTTGACAACTTTCATGCAAATAATCCTTTAAAAGCTCTAATGCGTTTAATTCTTGATTATGGAAACGCTCCTTTAGGGTGCGTTTCATCTCATCGCTAAAGGTGTTGTTGAGAGAGATTTTATAGCGTTTGCCCAAATAAGTGATTTCTAAGCTATCGTTTTCTAAAGACATGTTTTTAATGGTTTATGACAATAAATCAGAGATTTTGTCATAAAGACCTTGAATGCCCTTATCTTTAGCACTCAATTCATCGTATAAAATAGCGATTTGAATGTCTTTTTCTTCATTTTGCGCATTTAGGGTGGTGTTTGCTTGTCGTAAAGCGTTCAACTCTTCTTCTTGTTTTTGGATTTTTTCAATCAATTCATCAATTTTAGCGCCCAACTGGTTCAATAAACTTAAAGATTGCATCATAAGCCTTTCATGGTTTTTAAAAGTTATTATATCAAAGCTATTAAATTATCGCAAAATACCCCTATCCCCTTAAGGCAATGGCTTTTACTATAAAATAAAGTAACTAAAACCCCATGTTTTAAACAATTCTTATGGCGGTATTTAGTATTATTTTTGATTACCATAAAGCAACAAGACAGAAAGCTTGACATGGGAGTGGTGAATGCAAAAAAGTATATTAAAAATGACTCTGTTGTTGGTTTTTCTCTTTTTAAGAAGCGTTGTTGGTTTAGAAGATAAAAAAGCCGATCCTAAAAGCGTTCAAAATACGCCCAAAAATTCACCCCCTATCCAATTAAGGCTCGATCAAGCCTATGAAGATCTGATTAAAATGTTAGACAATATGGGAAAAAGCACGCAGTATGAGTTCCCCAAAATCAAAGAAATCCTGGAGCAGAGCGAAGAAGAATGGCTCAAAGTCGCCCATGAAGAATGCGTGGCGTTGGTTATGCTAATAAGCCCCAAGGCTTCTATTGAAAATAGCCCGATTTATAAGAATTGCTATGAAGCTTATGTGAAGCAAAGAATCCATGATTTATATGATTTTTATATAGAAAGCAAAAAGGTGAAAAGAAAAATCAAAAAAGCCCATAAGCAAGAGATTGCTATTAAGCAATCCCAGCCTTTAAAAAAAGAGTCGCCTAAAAACGAGAATAAAAAAAGCTTAGTCAAACCTAGCTTAAAAGACGCGAAGATCCCTAAAGGGTATTATTTGCAAATTGGGGCTTTTTTGAACGCGCCCAGTAAGGATTTTTTGCAAACGCTCAAAACTTTCCCTTACCAAATGGAGAAAAAAGACTCCCTCACGCATTATTTTATTGGCCCTTATCAAACGAAAGAAGAAGCCCTAAAACAGCTTGAAAATGCGCTCAAAAGCTTTAAAAATAAGCCTGTGTTGGTGGAAAGGTAATTTTGACTCAGTTTGATTAGATCTTATAAAGCCACCCAGCTATTAGCGCGACAAACAAACTCGCGCCCAAAAACACATAGCCTATCATTTTATAAAGGGGGATAAAATTTTTTTGAATCTCTTCTTCTGCAATAATGATTTTAGAAACCCCTAAGCGGTTAGTTGGGGTGCTGTCTGTGAGGTAAAAGCCTTGTTTTTTAAACGCAAAATAAGGGGTTTTGATCGCGTCATTTTTAAAAGAGGCCACAAACGCCCCAATATTAGAAAACTTGACTTTGTTGTCCCCATCTAATAAGACAAAGGGGGTGTTTTTGAATCGTTCTTCTAAGATTTTTAAAGGCTCTAAAGAAGAGGCATTATCCAATTCTAAAAGGCTTTTAGCAATTGCATCAGCGGTGTATTGCATGCGTATTTGGGTGTTTTCTAAGAGGTTATTTTTCGCATAAAAGAAAAATAACGCTAACAAAACCCCCACTAAAAGCAAGGTAGAAAGGGCATAAATGATTAAAAAACGCTTTTTAAAAGAATGGGGCATGACAAACCTTTATAGCAAGTTGGATAACACAGCTTTTTAGTGATTGAATTAAAAACGCTCAAAAACAACCCTTTTTTTTACCATATTTATTTAATTTTATGGTAAATTTTTGAAAAATTGTTATAATTCCTACACTTTTATTGGTAAAGGAGTTTAGAACATGCTTGACATATGGATAGATATGATAATTTGTATTTTTTATTTGCTCTTTTTTACGACTCCTTACATTGTAGGCGATATTTTGCAATTGAAATTTATCCGTCAAAAGCTCTGCGAGAAGCCTGTTTTACTCCCACAAAAGGATTATGAAGAAGCGGGAAATTATGCCATTAGGAAAATGCAATTATCCATTATTTCTCAAATTTTAGACGGGATAATCTTTGCTGGTTGGGTCTTTTTTGGTTTGACGCATTTAGAAGATCTCACGCATTATTTAAACCTTTCTGAAACGCTAGGCTACTTGGTGTTTGCCTTGTTGTTTTTAGCGATTCAAAGCGTTTTATCCTTACCCATTAGCTACTACACCACCATGCATTTGGATAAGGAATTTGGCTTTTCTAAGGTGAGCTTGTCGTTGTTTTTTAAGGATTTTTTCAAAGGGTTATTGCTCACTTTAAGCGTGGGGTTGTTGTTGATTTACACTCTTATTATGATCATTGAACATGTGGAACATTGGGAGATTAGCTCGTTTTTTGTCGTGTTTGTTTTTATGATCTTGGCTAATCTTTTTTACCCTAAAATCGCCCAACTTTTCAACCAATTCACCCCCTTGAATAATAGGGATTTGGAGAGTCAAATTGAGAGCATGATGGATAAGGTGGGTTTTAAATCCGAAGGCATCTTTGTGATGGACGCTAGCAAGAGAGACGGGCGTTTGAATGCGTATTTTGGGGGCTTGGGTAAAAACAAGCGGGTGGTGTTGTTTGACACTTTGATTTCTAAAGTTGGGACAGAAGGGCTTTTAGCCATTTTAGGGCATGAATTAGGGCATTTTAAAAATAAGGATTTACTGAAAAGTTTAGGGATTATGGGAGGCTTGCTCGCTCTTGTTTTTGCTTTGATCGCTCATTTGCCACCGATCGTTTTTGAAGGCTTTAATGTTTCACAAACGCCAGCGAGTTTGATTGCGATCTTGCTCTTGTTTTTGCCGGTATTTTCTTTTTACGCTATGCCTTTGATCGGGTTTTTTAGCCGAAAGAATGAATACAATGCGGACAAATTTGGGGCGAGTTTAAGCTCTAAAGAGGTTTTAGCCAAAGCGTTAGTGTCTATTGTGAGCGAAAATAAGGCGTTCCCCCATTCGCACCCTTTTTATGTTTTCTTGCATTTCACGCACCCGCCCTTATTAGAGCGCTTGAAAGCTTTGGATTATGAAATTGAATGACCCTTTCACAAGCCCTAAACAAAGCCAAAAAAGAATTATCGCAAAAAGGTTTTAGGGGGGGATTAGAGTCTGAAATTTTATTGGGCTTTGTCTTGCAAAAAGAAAGGGTTTTTTTGCACACGCATGCTTATTTAGAATTAAACCACGAAGAAGAGGTGCGCTTTTTTGAATTGGTAGAAAAGCGTTTGAATGACTGCCCCATAGAGTATTTATTAAAAAGCTGTGATTTTTATGGGCGCTCTTTTTTCGTGAATGAGCATGTTTTAATCCCACGGTCTGAAACCGAGATTTTAGTCCAAAAAGCCCTTGATATTATTTCTCAATACCATTTAAAAGAAATAGGCGAAATCGGCATAGGGAGCGGATGCGTGTCCGTGAGTTTGGCTTTAGAAAACCCTAAACTTTGTATTCATGCGAGCGATATTTCACCCAAAGCTTTAGAAGTGGCGTTAAAAAATATTGAACGCTTTAATTTAAAAGAGCGTGTTTTTTTAAAACAAACGCGCCTTTGGGATCATATGCCCATGATAGAAATGCTTGTCTCTAACCCGCCTTATATCGCTAGAAATTATCCTTTGGAAAAATCCGTCCTCAAAGAACCGCACGAAGCCCTTTTTGGGGGGGTTAAAGGCGATGAAATCTTAAAAGAAATCATTTTTTTAGCCGCTGGATTAAAAATCCCTTTTTTGGTTTGTGAAATGGGGTATGACCAGTTAAAGAGCTTGAAAGAATGCTTGGAGTTTTGCGGTTATTTTGCAGAGTTTTACAAGGATTTGAGCGGCTTTGATAGAGGGTTTGTGGGCGTTTTAAAAAGTTTTTTAAGATAAATTAAAACTTAATTACCCTTTTAGTGTTACAATAAAAACACTTAAAACAATAAAGGATGCCGATCATGTATGTTGAAAAAATTCTCCAATCTTTACAGAAAAAATACCCTTATCAAAAAGAGTTCCATCAAGCCGTCTATGAAGCTATCACTTCTTTAAAACCCCTTTTAGACAGCGATAAACGCTATGAAAAGCATGCGATTTTAGAGCGTTTGATTGAGCCTGAAAGGGAGATTTTTTTTAGGGTGTGTTGGCTAGATGATAACCATCAAGTCCAAGTCAATCGGGGGTGTAGGGTTGAATTCAATTCGGCTATTGGCCCTTATAAAGGGGGCTTGAGATTCCACCCTAGCGTGAATGAAAGCGTGATCAAGTTTTTAGGCTTTGAGCAAGTGTTAAAAAATTCGCTCACCACTTTGGCTATGGGGGGCGCTAAGGGGGGGAGCGATTTTGACCCTAAAGAAAAGAGCGAGCATGAGATCATGCGTTTTTGCCAGGCGTTCATGAATGAATTATACCGCCATATTGGAGCCACGACTGATGTGCCAGCTGGGGATATTGGAGTGGGCGAAAGAGAGATTGGCTATTTGTTTGGGCAATACAAAAAATTAGTCAATCGTTTTGAGGGCGTATTGACCGGTAAAGGACTCACTTATGGGGGGAGCTTGTGCAGAAAAGAAGCTACCGGCTATGGGTGCGTGTATTTTGCTGAAGAAATGTTGCAAGAAAGGAACAGCTCTTTAGAGGGTAAGGTTTGCAGCGTTTCTGGGAGCGGTAATGTCGCTATTTATACCATTGAAAAATTGCTTCAAATAGGAGCCAAACCGGTAACGGCGAGCGATTCTAATGGCATGATTTATGATAAAGACGGCATTGATTTAGAGCTTTTGAAAGAAATTAAAGAAATCCGTCGTGGGAGGATCAAAGAATACACCCTACAAAAACCAAGTGCGAAATACACCCCCACAGAAAATTACCCCAAAGGGGGGAATGCTATATGGCATGTGCCTTGTTTTGCGGCTTTTCCTAGCGCGACTGAGAATGAATTGAGCGTTTTAGACGCTAAAACCCTCCTTTCTAACGGGTGCAAATGCGTGGCTGAAGGGGCGAACATGCCCTCAAGCAATGAAGCGATTGAATTGTTTTTACAAGCTAAAATTTCTTATGGCATAGGCAAGGCGGCTAATGCTGGGGGGGTGAGCGTGAGCGGCTTGGAAATGGCGCAAAACGCGAGCATGCACCCTTGGAGTTTTGAAGTGGTGGATGCGAAATTACACCACATTATGAAAGAGATTTATAAGAATGTCTCTCAAACCGCTAAAGAGTTTAAAGACCCTACTAATTTTGTTTTAGGGGCTAATATCGCTGGTTTTAGAAAAGTGGCGTCTGCGATGATAGCGCAAGGGGTTTGATGGGTTTGTTTTACAAACTTATTTTTTTATCCATCTCCTTATTGCACGCAACAAAGGCAAGGATTTTTGATAAGCTTTGCGATAGATTTTAAAA
>NZ_JAALNT010000012.1:0-49074 GCF_017594925.1 Helicobacter pylori | reverse complement strand
ATCTAAAAATACGCTCTAAAGCTCAAGCTAAAATGCTTGAAATGAGGAGTTTAAAACCAGACTCACAAGCCCACCTTTCAACCTCTCAGAGCCTTTTGCTCGTTCAAAAAATATTTGCTGATGTCAGTAAAGAAATAGAAGCAGCTGCTAAGACTGAGAAAAAGTAGAAAAAGCAAGTTATGGTTATAGTAAAAGGATGTAGGCATAAGAAAACACCATAAAATCGTTTTTAGCTTATTTATGGTGTTTTAAAGACTCTATATCACCCAATTAGAACAGAGCCTTTTTTAAACTCCTTAGTAGGAATCCTAATCGTTTTTAGCGTTTGAGCGTTTCACAAAATACAAGCGGTTGCAATTTTTAGCGGTGTTTTATTAGAATAATTTTTATCTCCCTCTTTATATAAAGAGAGAGTTTTCATTTTAGTGGGTCTTTAGCGGGTCTCAGCTGAGCTTTTAATGATCACGGTGTTGTAGTCAGGTTGGACGGGGCGTTGGTTGGGCGAATTTTTCATGCGTTTTTTGATTTCAGCCAATTGTTTAGCAGAGACTTCCAAAGGCTCTTCTATGACAAACCATGCCACCCCTTCTGTGCAAGGAGGAGCGGTGAGAGAGCCGTTAAAATGGTAGTAATTGATGCTTTTAGGCAAGAAAGCGTCTAAAGCCACCTCCTTAAAACCTTGTTTCTTTTGAATGCCTTCTAAAATAGGATCAAGGTTGGGGTTTTCTTTCCCTTCTTCAAAACCAATCGCTAACACTAACAAACGCCCTTTAGCGTCTTTATGCACGAAATGCGCGCTCAAAGGCCTGGTTTTATTATTGATTAAAAACTCCATAGGGGCGTGGAAATGCACATTATCCAACACATAGTCATGCCCTCTATAATTGATGTGGTTAGTCGGCTCAAAAGAAGCCTTTAAAGTGTGGTGGGTGAAAAAGACCGCTTTAGGTTTGGAAGCGGCGTATTTGAATCGCAAATCGGCTTTATCTTGCGTGTGGTAGTAATGCTCAATGTTAATGGGCGATTGGCTTTTACCGCTTTTGCACACTTCAAAATCTTTGTGCAATTTGTCCCAGCGGTGCGGGCCGTTTTCTTTATTTTTATAGTCCCATTTGGTGTTTTCAGCGCCTATAAGAGAAGTGGCTAGCGCTAAAGCGATCAAAAAAGTTTTTTTCATTTTAATTATCCTTTATTCTAAAATTCTAAAATATTAAAAAGCAATTAATTCTAGCGCTCAATAAACAATGACCGCAGCTACAAAAAATAGATTGGTTAAAAGTTGGAAATGGTTTTAAATTCTGTTTTATATGGTAACAACTCCCTTGGATTAATGCGCCTATGGAGCGGGAATATTTGTTTTAACCAGTTCCCAATTTACAAGCGGTTAAAATTTTTGTCTTATACTCCAAGTTTTCAAATTGAATAAAATTTAACCCCTTAAGATTTAAATGATGATAACCAAACAATCGTATCAAAAGTTCGCTTTAATGCGGGTTTTTGTGTTTTCGCTTTCGGCGTTTATTTTTAACACCACGGAGTTTGTCCCTGTCGCATTGTTATCAGATATTGCGAAAAGTTTTGAAATGGAGAGCGCGACAGTGGGGCTTATGATCACTGCTTATGCATGGGTGGTGTCTCTTGGCTCATTGCCCTTGATGCTGCTTAGCGCTAAAATTGAAAGGAAACGCTTATTGCTTTTCCTTTTTGCTCTTTTTATTCTCAGCCATATCCTTTCAGCGTTAGCGTGGGATTTTTGGGTGCTACTCCTTTCTCGTATGGGTATCGCTTTTGCCCACTCTATTTTTTGGTCTATCACGGCTTCTTTAGTCATTCGTGTCGCGCCAAGAAATAAAAAACAGCAAGCCTTAGGGTTATTAGCGCTAGGGAGTTCGTTAGCGATGATTTTGGGTTTGCCGCTTGGGAGGATCATCGGGCAAATGTTAGATTGGCGCTCCACTTTTGGCGTGATTGGGGGCGTTGCGACTCTTATAGCGTTGCTCATGTGGAAATTGCTCCCGCATCTACCCAGTAGAAACGCCGGCACGCTCGCAAGTGTCCCCATATTAATGAAACGGCCGCTTTTAGTGGGGATTTATTTGCTTGTGATCATGGTCATCTCTGGGCATTTCACCACTTATAGCTATATTGAGCCTTTTATCATTCAAATCAGCCAATTTTCTCCTGACATTACGACGCTAATGCTGTTTGTTTTTGGGTTAGCGGGCGTGGCGGGGAGTTTTTTATTCGGCCGTTTGTACGCGAAAAATTCAAGAAAATTTATCGCTTTTGCAATGGTTTTAGTCATTTGCCCGCAACTCTTGCTTTTTGTGTTTAAAAACTTAGAGTGGGTGATCTTTTTGCAAATTTTCTTATGGGGGATTGGGATCACTTCACTCACCATTGCGTTGCAAATGAGGGTGTTACAGCTCGCCCCAGATGCCACGGATGTCGCGAGCGCGATTTTTTCGGGGAGCTATAATGTAGGGATTGGATCAGGAGCGCTGTTTGGCAGTATTGTGATCCACCAATTAGGGCTAGGGTATATTGGCTTTGTGGGTGGGGCTTTGGGGTTGTTGGCGCTGTTTTGGCTTAGATTCATTACGATAAAATTTAAAAAAACATAAAGAGCGTTAAAAGGATTAGCCCAATAAAGGAAATCCCTTTTGCGTTAAAAACCATTTTTAAAATTTAGTGATACGGCTTGAATCCAACCGCGCTAACGGACAGATTGTCTCTCTTTTTATGTTAAAATAGAAAAATTTGTCATAAATTTTAAGCGGTGTGTGGTTTAAATGCTCAAAAAAAAGATTGATTTGCATAAAGATTCGATAAGGAAGCTCTTTTTTTATTATTTTATCCCTTTAGCTTTTTCTATGATTTCACTTTCCACTTATTCTATGATAGATGGCATGTTTGTGGGCAAGAAACTGGGTAAAGAAGCTATCGCTGCGGTCAATATCGCATGGCCTATTTTTCCAGGACTCATTGCGTATGAATTGCTTTTTGGTTTTGGGGCAGCGAGCATTGTGGGGTATTTTTTGGGTCAAAATAAAACCCATAGGGCTAGGCTTGTGTTTAGTAGCGTGTTTTATTTTGTCGCTCTTAGCACCTTTATTTTGAGCATGGCGCTACTACCTTTTAGCGAAAATATCGCGCGTTTTTTTGGGAGCAATGACGCTTTATTGAGCATGTCCAAACGCTACATTGAAATCATTTTAATGGGCGCGGTTTTTATGGTCCTCCACCCTTTAGCGGATGTTTTTGTGGTGAATGACAAACGCCCCATTTTAGCGATGGTAGCGATGCTGATTGGCTCGTTAGCGAATATCTTTTTCAACTATTGGTTTATTTTTGTTTTGGAAGTGGGGGTTCAAGGCAGCGCGATAGCCACCGTGATAGGGCATGCGATAGGGGTTTTAGTCTTAATGCAACATTTTTGGTTTAAAAAAGGGCAATTGTATTTTATCAAACGATTTTCTTTGTCTTCAGTCATTTCTTCAGCTAAAAGCGGCGTGCCTCAAAGCACGGCAGAATTTAGCGCTTCTATTATGATTTTGTTGTTTAATACCGCTATCATGCACACGGCTGGGGAAAGGTTTGTGAGCATGTATGGGATCGTTATGTATAATGCGATTATCTTTTTTACGACTTTATTTGCGATTTCTCAAGGCATCCAACCGATTGCGAGCTTTAGCTATGGGGCTAGAAATTTAGAGCGCGTGAAAGAGGTGTTTGTTTTTGGTTTGAAAGCAGCGTTTTGTATAGGGATTGTTTTCTATGGCGCTTATTATTTTTTAGATGAATTTTTAATCAAGCTTTATTTGCAGCCAAGCGAACAAGACCCTCTTTTTATGCAAGAGACTAAAAGAGCGATGAATATTTACTACATCGGCTATGTTTTTTTAGGCATGACTTTGTTGTGCGCGGTGTTTTTCCAATCCATCCAACGCACTAAAAGTTCGTTTGTTATCACCCTTTCGCACACACTAGGGTTTATTATTGTCCTATTGCCGATTTTAAGTCATTTCTATGGGATTAATGGCGTTTGGGTAACTTACCCTATCGCGCAATTTTTAGCGTTTTTAGTAGCGTTAGGGGTAACTTATTATGAAATCAAAAAAGGGGTTTTCACCACTTATAAAGAGCAAAATCTCGTTATTTTGAAAACTTAACCAATAAATAAGGTAAAATTAAGACATGCATGCAGAATTTTTCACTTTCGCGCTCATTATGCTTTTAATCGTGATAGCTCCCTATGTGTCTAGAATCTCTCGTTTGCCTATCACGGTTGTGGAGATTTTATTTGGATCTGTTGGGGCGTATGTGGGTTTTATTGAGCCAACTAAGGGCTTTGAAATCATGTCTGAAATTGGCTTTTTGTTTTTAATGTTTTTATGCGGTTTGGAAGTTGAAATTTATTTGTTCAAAAAATTAGGGGTTTCTCTTTTAAAACGCATTTTTGCTTATCTGTTGATTTTATACACGCTTTCATTCATCCTTACTTTTAGCCTTAATTTAGAGCCTATTTTTATGGTGATTTTCCCTATTATCAGTTTGGGCATGATCATGACTTTAGTCAAAGATTATCGTAAAGAGATTTTGTGGCTTGATTTGGTTTTGAAAGTGGGCGTTATTGGGGAATTGTTAAGCATTTTTGGTTTGGTGGTCGTGGATGGGGTGTATTCGCATGGTTTGGGCGTGGATTTAATCAAAGATTTAGGCATTCTCATTGTTTTTCTCATCTTAATTATCGTGGCGTTTCAAATCTTTAAGACTTTGTTTTGGTGGTTCCCGCATTTAAAGCTTTTTGTGATGCCTAAAAGCAGTCAGTTCAACCAAGACGTGCGCTTTTCGCTCATGCTCTTTTTTTCACTGGTTGCGATCGTGGTGTGGCTCAAAATAGAAATGGTTTTAGGGGCGTTTCTAGCAGGGTTAGTCGTTTCTACTTTCTTCCCTCACAAATCAGAATTGATCCACAAGCTCAATGATGTGGGTTTTGGGTTTTTTGTGCCTTTGTTTTTCATCCATGTAGGCTCTACTTTAGACTTAAAATTAGTGTTTTTAAACCCGCATTTGATTCTCCAAGGGATATTGATTGTCATAGCGATGTTGAGTTTGCACTTGATCACTTCAACCTTATTGTGGCACAAATACTTTAAAGAAGCTAAGCATTTATTTTCATTCGCCTTAGGGGCTTCCATGCCTTTAACTTTTTTAGTAACCACTGCGGCGGTAGGCTTAAAAGCACAAGCGATCTCGCAAAACACCTACTACGCATTGCTCATGGCAGCTATCTTTGAAGGGGTATTATTCACGATTGCGATCAAAATACTCAACAAAAAAGCTTAAAGCTTTAAGCGTCTAAATACTTAGCGTCGCTAAAGCTGTTCGCCTGAACGTTATTAAACGCGTTTTCTAAGCTGTCAAAGAAATGAGGGTGCAAGTTTTGCATTTCTTTTAAGAAATTTTTGGTGGCTAATCGCGCGATAGGGGGCTTATCGGAAGTGGGCTGTTTGGCTGGGCAATTGCAATCAGGGGCAACCGGGATATTTTGAGAAGTGACAAAATGGATACTACTGGCTTCTCGAACCTTAATCAAAGGGCGGATCACCAATAAGCCGTTTTCAGCCCTATAAATGGGGGGCATGCTCCTCAAACTCCCGTTATAAGTGAAATTCATAAAAAAGCTCTCCACCGCATCATCTAAATGGTGCGCGATAGCGACTTTATTATAGCCTTCTTCTAAGGCTTTAGAATACAAAGTCCCTCTCCTCAAACGAGAACAAAACGAACAAAACGAGCTTTTTTCACGGCGTTTTTCGTTGATCGTGGCAGCGATTTGGGTGTAAATAATCTCATGCTCAATGCCTTGCTCTTGGCACAAATCGCTCAACCATTTCAAATCTTCGCCCAAACCATAATGCACGGTAACTGCTTTAAAATCAAATTTGAAAGGGGCATGTTTTTGCATCCTGGCTAAGATGCAAGCGAGCATGATAGAATCCTTGCCCCCACTCAATCCTAACAAGATTTTATCGCCTTCTTCTATGAGTTTGTAAGTGGCGTTTGTCTTGCCTACAATGTGCAAGACTTTTTTGGAAATTTCATAGGCCATTTTTGATCCTTAATTGTTTTATTTTCTAAAGTTTTGCGCTAAGCGAATGATTTCTTCTTCGCTGATGTGATCGGAATTATATTTCACAATAATGATTTCTTCGCTAATATTAACATACCATTCAATGATTTTATCCCCTAAAGTTTCAAATTGTTCCTCATTATAAGCGTCTAAAGGGAAATAGACATTTTTTTGCTTGGAAGGGTTGTTGAGTAAAAAGAGCGATAGTCCCCAAATAAGCCCTAAAGCTACAACGATTAAGCTTGTGTTAGAAACGCCTAAATGATGGTAGCTTAACCCCCCGCTCACGCCCCCAACAAAGCTCCCTAAATAGCCAAAAGTAGTGAATTGCCCTAAAACCTTGCCTTTTTCGTTTGCTCTGGCGAATTTAGACGCTAAAGATTGCATGATAGGCTCTAAGGTGGCAAAGCCAATAAAGAAAAACGCCACCCCAACAATAAAAAGCCATAAATATTTCCCTAAAAAGCTAGAGTCGGCTAAAAACAAGCATAAATAACTCATAATAAACAACAGCACGCCAGAAAGCATCACCCCCTTAGGCTTATTGTATTTTTCAGCCATAACGCTCGCTATTCCCATGCTTAAAACCCCTAATAAGGCTCCAGGTACATACACCAAGATCAAAAAGCTTTCATCTTTATGAAATTCATTCACTAAGGCTAAAGGAATTAATACAAAAATAAGCGTCATGAACGCTTTTTCAAAAAAAGAGCTTAGATACAAAAGATACAAGGCTTTAGAGTTGGGTTGGTAAGCTTTTATGTTTTTGATCTGGTAAGAAATTTTAGGGGCGTCTTTGACTTTTAAAAGCATTAACAAACTCAATAAAGTTAAGATCGCCGTGAGTAAAAAGAGCCATTTTGCCCCCCCAAAAAACGCCACAACCCCAGGGCCAATCGCCATGCTTATGGTGAAGCTAATGAAAATAAACGCCCCCATGATCGCCATCGCTTTGGTGCGCTCTTCTTCTTTCACTTCATCCGCCACCATCGCGCTAACGACCCCCCCTAAAGCCCCCATGCCTTGAATGAAGCGCCCGATAACGAGCGTGATAATATCGTTCGCCACAAAGCACACTAACGAGCCAATTAAAAACAATAATAAGCACACCATAACGACCACTTTACGGCCGATTTTATCGCTAAGAATGCCCATGGGGGTTTGAAAAATGATTTGCGTGAGATACGCCCCACCCACCGCCAAACCCACGAGCAAGGGACTGCTTGAATGGAAACTATCCGCATACAAACTGATGACAGGCAAAACGATAAAAAGCCCTAAAAACCGCAACGAAGACACTAACGCTAATGGAAAAATTTTCTTAAACATGCGTAGTATTTTACAAGAAAATCTCTAATTTCTATCATTAATTTAGGAAAGTAGGATTGTATAATAAAAGTTTAATTTTAATGGATTTTTAAGAAAATTTTTTGTATAATCTCATTCTTTATTTTTTATAAAAATTGCTTGTGTCAAGGTAGCTCAGCTGGTTTAGAGCGCTGGTCTCATAAGCCGGAGGTCGGGGGTTCAAGTCCCCCTCTTGACACCATGATTTGATTTAATCTTCATTTAATATCCGTTTAATCTTTTTTTTAGCAAACCTAAACTACAATAGCGTTGCATCTTTTAATTTCTTAACATTAGGGATTTGACGATGATTTTTAGCTCTCTTTTTAGTGTTGTAGGGATGGCGGTGCTTTTTCTTATTGCTTGGGTGTTTTCTAGCAATAAAAGGGCTATAAATTATCGCACGATTGTCAGCGCCTTTGTGATCCAAGTGGCTTTAGGGGCGTTGGCTTTATATGTGCCTTTGGGTAGGGAAATGCTGCAAGGCTTAGCCAGCGGCATACAAAGCGTGATTTCTTACGGCTATGAGGGGGTGCGTTTTTTATTTGGGAGTCTCGCTCCAAACGCTAAGGGCGATCAAGGGATAGGAGGCTTTATCTTTGCGATCAACGTTTTAGCGATCATTATCTTTTTTGCTAGCTTGATTTCACTTCTTTATTATTTAAAAATCATGCCTTTATTTATCAACCTCATCGGCGGGGCGTTGCAAAAATGCTTAGGCACTTCTAAAGCAGAAAGCATGAGCGCAGCGGCTAATATTTTTGTAGCGCACACCGAAGCGCCCTTAGTCATTAAGCCTTATTTGAAAAGCATGAGCGATTCAGAGATTTTTGCGGTCATGTGCGTGGGCATGGCTAGCGTTGCGGGGCCTGTGTTAGCCGGGTATGCGAGCATGGGCATTCCTTTGCCTTATTTAATCGCCGCATCGTTTATGTCCGCTCCTGGGGGTTTGTTGTTCGCTAAAATCATTTACCCGCAAAACGAAACCATTTCTAGCCATGCAGATGTTTCTGCAGAAAAGCATGTCAATGCCATAGAAGCTATCGCTAATGGGGCAAGTACAGGGCTAAATTTAGCCTTGCATGTGGGAGCGATGCTTTTAGCCTTTGTGGGGATGCTCGCGCTCATTAACGGGCTTTTAGGGGTTGTAGGGGGGTTTTTAGGCATGGAGCATTTGTCTTTAGGGTTGATTTTAGGCACGCTCTTAAAACCCTTAGCCTTTATGCTAGGCATTCCTTGGAGCCAGGCCGGGATTGCCGGAGAAATCATAGGCATTAAAATCGCGCTCAATGAATTTGTGGGCTATATGCAATTTTTGCCTTATTTGGGCGATAACCCTCCTTTAATCTTGAGCGAGAAAACTAAAGCGATCATCACCTTTGCGTTGTGCGGATTTGCTAACTTAAGTTCAGTCGCTATGCTCATTGGAGGGCTTGGCAGTTTAGTGCCTAAAAAGAAGGATCTCATTATAAGGCTTGCTTTAAAAGCGGTGCTTGTAGGCACGCTTTCTAATTTCATGAGCGCGACTATCGCCGGGTTATTCATAGGACTAAACGCTCATTAAAAGGATAAAACATGCAAAAAAGAGTGGTAATCTTATTATTGGATTCTTTTGGTATAGGGGCTAGTGAAGACGCTAAAGATTTTGGCGATTTGGGGGCGAACACTTTAGGCAATATCGCTAAGGCTTGTTTTAATAACTTGGCTGATTCTAACGATCGCAGTGGGGCTTTGAAACTGCCTTATTTAGAGAGTTTGGGTTTAGGTTTGAGCGCTTTAAAAGCTGCAAATGAATTGCCCTTAGGCTTTCAATCCCAACCTAATTTAATAGGGGCTTACGCTTACGCCAAAGAACTTTCTAGCGCTAAGGATACGATTTCTGGACATTGGGAGATGATGGGTGCGCCCGTTCTTTTTGAATGGGGGTATTTTAAAGACAAAACCCATTCGTTTCCTAAAGAAATTTTAGATGAAATCATGCACAAAACTAAGATTAAGGGCTATTTAGGGAATTGCCACGCATCAGGGACAGAAATCATTAAAGATTTAGGCGAAAAGCATTTAGAAACTTTATACCCCATTTTTTACACTTCAGCGGATTCGGTGTTTCAAATCGCTGCGCATGAAGAAAAGTTTGGGCTTGATAACTTATACGCTCTTTGTGAAGAAGCGTTTCAAATTCTAGAGCCCTTAAAGATCGCCAGAGTGATCGCACGCCCCTTTATTGGCACCAATAGAGAGGATTTCAAACGCACCGCCAATCGCAAAGACTATGCGATAAAGCCCCATAAAAAATTGCTTTTTGAAACATTCATTGAAGAAAAGCGAGGCGAAATCATTAGCATTGGAAAAATCGCTGATATTTACGCCCATGTGGGGATCACTCAAAAGTTCAAAGCCAGTAGTTTAATGGAATTATGCGATGTTACTTTAGAGCAGGTCAAAAACGCCCCAAATAACAGCTTGATTTTTACGAATTTTGTGCATTTTGATAGCGATTATGGGCACAGGCGTGATATTAGTGGGTATGCTAACGCTTTAGAGTATTTTGATGCGCGTTTAAAAGAGGTTTTAGACAATTTAAAAGAAAACGATTTGCTCATTCTTTGCGCCGATCATGGGTGTGATCCCAGCTTTAAAGGCACCGATCACACACGAGAATACATTCCTGTTTTGTTCTACCATAAAGATTTGCAACCAGCCTTTTTAGGCAAGAGCGAGTCGTTTGCGGATATTGGGCAGAGTATCGCTCACTTTTTGGGATTAAGCCCCTTAGATTATGGCAAAAACTTACTAAAATTTAAAGGACAACCATGACCCCTCACATCAACGCTAAAATCGGCGATTTTTATCCTCAATGCCTTTTATGCGGCGATCCCTTAAGAGTGAGCTACATTGCGAAAAATTTTTTACAAGACGCTAAAGAGATCACGAATGTGCGTAACATGCTAGGCTTTAGCGGGAAGTATAAGGGTAAGGGGATTTCTTTAATGGGGCATGGCATGGGCATTGCGTCATGCACGATTTATGTAACGGAGCTCATTAAAACCTATCAGGTTAAAGAGCTTTTAAGGATTGGCACTTGCGGGGCGATTAGCCCAAAAGTTGGCCTGAAAGACATTATCATGGCGATTGGAGCTTCAACGGATTCTAAAACCAATCGGGTGCGTTTTTTAAACCACGATTTGAGCGCAACGCCTGATTTTGAATTGAGTTTAAGAGCGTATCAAACAGCAAAGCGTTTGGGTATTGATTTGAAAGTGGGCAATGTTTTTTCAAGCGATTTTTTCTATTCTTTTGAAACGCATGCTTTTGATTTAATGGCCCAATACAACCATTTGGCTATTGAAATGGAAGCGGCAGGGTTATACGCCACGGCGATGGAATTGAGTGCTAAGGCTTTATGCTTATGCTCAGTCTCAGATCACTTAATCACTAAAGAAGCCTTAAGCCCTAAAGAAAGAATAGAAAGCTTTGATAACATGATCACTCTAGCCTTAGAGATGATGAGTTAGCCTTTTTTGTTGCCCCCATAAGTTAAGGATAAACTTTTAAGGAAAACCCTTAAAGCTAAAAGCCTTAAGGGAACTTTTGAAAAACAAAAGCTATCATTTTACAGAAACTTCGTTTTACAAAACTACCGCTTCAATAAAACAACAACTTTACACCCCAAAAATGAAATTTCAAGGTATAATGTTTTCCAAGAGTTTTTACCATTTTCTGTTTTCATGGCAAACTCCCATTAAAAATTATCCCCATAATTGCACTTATGGGGGCGTTTATTTTACAACAATTTTTCTTAAAGCCCCAATCTAAATTAAAAAAGAAAACCTTACCCCAAGTAAAGAACACTAAAAAAGAACGCTAAAAAGAATGTTAGGGCTAATTTAAAAGAGTTTTATAACCCCATAAGTTAAGGATAAACTTTTAAGGAAACCCTTAAAGCTAAAAGCCTTAAGGGAACTTTGGAAAAACTAAAGCTATCGTTTTACAGAAACTTCGTTTGACAAAACTATCGCTTCAATAAAACAACAACTTTACACCCCAAAAACGAAATTTCAAGGTATAATGTTTTCCAAGAGTTTTTGCCATGTTTGGTAGCCATGACAAACTCCTTTTATGGATTTATCCCCATAATCCGACTTATGGGGGTGTTTATTTTACAACAATCTTTCTAAAAACCAAATCCCAATCAAATAAAAACACTCTTAAAAGCTTGATTGAGCGCATCAAAACACCCTAAAATTTTTTTGAAATCCAATAAATTTATGATAAAATTAAACGTATTGTAAATAAATTCTCATTTTGACACATTTTTTGCAATAAAACATTACTTTAAGGAACATCTTATGAAAAAAACGAAAAAAACGATTCTGCTTTCTCTAACTCTTGCGTCATCATTGCTCCATGCTGAAGACAACGGCGTTTTTTTAAGCGTGGGCTATCAAATCGGTGAAGCGGTTCAAAAAGTGAAAAACGCCGACAAGGTGCAAAAACTTTCAGACACTTATGAACAATTAAGCCGGCTTTTAACCAACGATAATGGCACAAACTCAAAGACAAGCGCACAAGCGATCAACCAAGCGGTTAATAATTTGAACGAACGCGCAAAAACTTTAGCCGGTGGGACAACCAATTCCCCTGCCTATCAAGCCACGCTTTTAGCATTGAGATCGGTGTTAGGGCTATGGAATAGCATGGGTTATGCGGTCATATGCGGAGGCTATACCAAAAGTCCAGGCGAAAACAATCAAAAAAATTTCCACTACACCGATGAGAATGGCAACGGCACTACAATCAATTGCGGTGGGAGTACAAATAGTAATGGCACTCATAGTCCTAGTGGCACAAATACATTAAAAGCAGACAAAAATGTTTCTCTATCTATTGAGCAATATGAAAAAATCCATGAAGCTTATCAGATTCTTTCAAAAGCTTTAAAACAAGCTGGGCTTGCTCCTTTAAATAGCAAAGGGGAAAAATTAGAAGCGCATGTAACCACATCAAAGTATCAACAAGATAATCAAACTAAAACGACAACTTCTGTTATTGATACGACTAACGATGCACAAAATCTTTTGACTCAAGCGCAAACGATTGTCAATACCCTTAAAGATTATTGCCCCATGTTGATAGCGAAATCTAGTAGTAGTAATGGCAGCACTAATAACGCAAACACCCCTTCATGGCAAACAAGCGGTGGCGGCAAAAATTCATGCGCGACTTTTGGTGCGGAGTTTAGTGCCGCTTCAGACATGATTAATAATGCGCAAGAAATCGTTAAAAGAACCCAACAACTCAGCGCCAACCAACCAAAAAATATCACACAACCCCATAATCTCAACCTTAACACCCCTAGCAGTCTTACGGCTTTAGCTCAAAAAATGCTCAAAAACGTGCAATCTCAAGCAGAAATTTTAAAACTAGCCAATCAAGTGGAGAGCGATTTTAACAAACTTTCTTCAGGCCATCTTAAAGACTACATAGGGAAATGCGATGCGAGCGCTATAAGCAGCGCGAATATGACAATGCAAAATCAAAAGAACAATTGGGGGAACGGGTGTGCTGGCGTGGAAGAAACTCTGGATTCATTAAAAACAAGCGCCGCTGATTTTAACAACCAAACGCCACAAATCAATCAAGCGCAAAACCTAGCCAACACCCTTATTCAAGAACTTGGCAACAACCCTTTTAGGAATATGGGCATGATCGCTTCTTCAACCACGAATAACGGCGCCATGAATGGCTTTGGCGTGCAAGCGGGCTATAAGCAATTTTTTGGAGAAAAGAAAAGATGGGGGTTAAGGTATTATGGTTTCTTTGATTACAACCACGCCTATATCAAATCCAATTTCTTTAACTCGGCTTCTGATGTGTGGACTTATGGGGTGGGCAGCGATTTATTGTTTAACTTCATCAATGATAAAAAAACCAACTTTTTAGGCAAGAATAACCAGATTTCTTTTGGGCTTTTTGGAGGCATCGCCTTAGCAGGGACTTCATGGCTTAATTCTCAATTCGTGAATTTAAAAACCATCAGCAATGTCTATAGCGCTAAAGTGAATACGGCTAACTTCCAATTTTTATTCAATTTGGGCTTGAGAACCAATCTCGCTAGACCTAAGAAAAAAGATAGCCATCATGCAGCTCAACATGGCATGGAATTGGGCGTGAAAATCCCTACCATTAACACGAATTACTATTCTTTTCTAGACACTAAACTAGAATACCGAAGGCTTTATAGCGTGTATCTCAATTATGTGTTCGCTTATTAAAAACCTTCTTTTTTAAAAAAGGAGGGGTTTCTAAAAAACCTTTAAAGCTAAAAATCTTCAAAAAACAATGATTAAACCCTAAAAAAGAAATTTCAAGGTATAATGTTTTCGCCACTTTTAATTTTCCATGGCAAACTCCTTTTTAGAATTTATCCCCACAACCGCTCTTATGGGGGCTTTTACAACAATCTTTCCAAATTTAAAAAACGCTCTCTTTAAAAACCATTAAAGAGTAAAATGACCTTACAAGATGGGCTTTTTTGTGGTTTCCATTAAAAAAAGGGTTTTTTACTCACTTCTCTTGATTTACACAACACAATCAAGCATCTTAAGGCAATTTAAAATAAAATAGTGCTAACATAACCCTAAAGCCCCTTATTAAATTAATCTATACCAAATAGTAAGGAGTTATCTAACATGGGGTTTTTCAAGCTTAAAGAACACAACACTAACATTGCCACCGAGTTTAGAGCGGGTTTAACGACCTTTATCACCATGATTTACATCGTGCCCTTAAACGCTCTTATCCTTTCTCACGCCAACATGCCTTATGAAGCCCTTTTGAGTGCGACTGCCATTATCACTATCTTATCGAGCGTGTTTAACGGGTTATGGGCAAACACCCCCATCGCTATGAGCGTAGGCTTAGGGTTGTCAGCTTATTTTAGCTTTGGATTGGTTCAAGGGCTAAAACTCCCTTGGCAGAGCGCTTTAGGCATCGTAGCGCTCTCGGGAGCGATTTTTGTGATTTTGTCTTTCACTAAATTTAGAAGTTGGGTCATGCGAAGCATTCCTAGCGATTTAAGGCGTGCGGTGAGCGCGGGGATAGGGGCTTTTATCGCATTTATTGGCCTTAAAGAAATGCATATCGTCGTTACCCATAAGGCTACGCTTGTAACCTTAGGCGATTTTGGCGATCCGCATGTGTTATTGGGGGTTGTGGGGATCATTCTAACTTTCGCGCTCTACACGCTCAAAATCAGGGGTTCTTTCATTATAGCGGTCTTAATCACTTCCATTCTCGCATGGATTTTAAAGCTAGCCCCTTACCCTAGCGAGTTTTTTTCCATGCCCGCTAGCATTGGCTCTATCGCCTTTCAATTAGACTTTAAGGGCATTTTTTTTGATGCGAGTGGGGCTTTCACTTTAGCGTTAGTGCCAGTCATCATCACTTTTTTTGTAACCGATTTGTTTGATTCTTTAGGCACGCTTGCAGGGATTGGCCACAAGACTGATTTTTTCAATGATGAAGAAAAAAATAAGGAATTGGAAAAGACTTTGGAAGCGGATGCGGTGGCTTCTTTAGGGAGCGCGGTGGTGGGCGTTTCTACCACGACAGCTTTTATAGAGAGCGCGAGTGGGGTTGAAGAGGGGGGCCGCACAGGGCTGACAGCGGTTTTTACCGGATTATTTTTTGTTTTAACGCTCTTTTGCTTGCCTCTTTTAAAAGCTATTCCTAGCAATGCGATTTATCCGGTGCTGGTGGTAGTAGGGGTTTTGATGTTTAGTGTGTTAGAGGGGGTGAATTTTAAAGACATGGCCATTAGCGTTTCCACTTTTTTAACCGTGGTGATGATGCCCTTAACCTTCTCCATTGCCGATGGCTTAGCCTTTGGCTTTTTGTCTTATAGTATCATCAAATTGGTTCAAAAAGACTTCAAAGCGCTCAATTCAGGCATCATCATTCTCTGCATCATTTCTGTTTCTGTATTTATCTTTCGTTAAGCTCTTTTTAAGGGGCTTTGCATTTTTTACCCATTTTGTGGCTTTTTTCCTTAATTTGGGTAATTTATTATCTCAAAACAATTACAATAGCATTATTATTATTGTATCAGTTCAATAAAAGGAAATGGTATGCAAAAAACTTCTAACACCTTGGCGCTGGGGAGTTTAACAGCGTTATTCTTCTTAATGGGTTTTATCACGGTTTTAAACGATATTTTAATCCCGCATTTAAAACCCATTTTTGATTTGACCTATTTTGAAGCCTCACTCATTCAATTTTGCTTTTTTGGGGCGTATTTCATCATGGGAGGCGTTTTTGGGAATGTGATCAGTAAAATCGGCTACCCTTTTGGCGTGGTGCTTGGCTTTGTGATCACAGCGAGCGGGTGCGCGTTGTTTTACCCGGCGGCGCATTTTGGCTCTTACGGGTTTTTCTTGGGGGCGTTATTTATTTTAGCGAGCGGGATTGTGTGCTTGCAAACCGCCGGCAATCCCTTTGTAACCTTGCTTTCTAAAGGTAAAGAAGCCAGAAACCTAGTCTTAGTCCAGGCGTTCAATTCGCTTGGCACGACTTTAGGGCCTATTTTTGGGAGCTTGTTGATTTTTAGCACGACTAAAATGGGCGATAATGCAAGTTTGATAGACAAATTAGCGGACGCTAAAAGCGTTCAAATGCCTTATTTGGGCTTGGCGGTGTTTTCGCTCATTTTAGCGCTCATCATGTATCTTTTGAAATTGCCTGATGTGGAAAAAGAAATGCCCAAAGAGACGACGCAAAAAAGCCTGTTTTCGCACAAACACTTTGTTTTTGGGGCTTTGGGGATCTTTTTTTATGTGGGGGGAGAAGTGGCGATTGGCTCATTCTTGGTGCTAAGCTTTGAAAAGCTTTTGAATTTAGACCCTCAATCAAGTGCGCATTACTTGGTGTATTATTGGGGAGGCGCGATGGTGGGCCGTTTCTTAGGCAGTGTTTTGATGAATAAGATCGCTCCTAATAAATACCTGGCTTTCAACGCATTAAGCTCTATCATTCTTATCGCTTTGGCTATTCTCATTGGAGGCAAGATCGCTTTATTCGCTCTGACTTTTGTGGGCTTTTTCAACTCTATCATGTTCCCTACGATCTTTTCTTTGGCTACGCTCAATTTAGGGCATCTCACTTCTAAGGCTTCTGGAGTGATTAGCATGGCGATTGTGGGAGGAGCGTTAATCCCCCCCATTCAAGGTGCGGTTACAGACATGCTAACAGCAACCGAATCAAATTTGCTCTACGCTTATGGTGTGCCGTTATTGTGCTATTTTTATATCCTCTTCTTTGCGCTTAAAGGGTATAAGCAAGAAGAAAACTCCTAAAAAAAGGGGGGGGGTTTCTCTTTTATTTTCTTTCTTTTATCTTGTTTTAAAAATCAGTAATAAAGAACTTGACTTTAATCAAGCAAGCACTCTATAAAAGGTTTTATTTGTCAGTATTTGATGAGGACAGAGCTTTTTTAACAACTTGAGGCAAAAACACAAATAGGGTTTTTAAAATTTTTAAGATGCGATCAAAAACACTGCTAATGAATAAAAAAATCCCCTAATTACAAAAGATTAAGAGATTTTAAGAATGAAGCGAAGAATAAAGACTAGTAAATGGGTTTAGCGTCTTTGAATTTATATTCCGTAAGAAACCCAGTCCCATCAAAATTACCCACCAAAGAGATCTTTGCAATATCACCCACTTGGCAATCGGTCTCTAAAATAAGATAAGGCACTTCATCTTTACCGATTAAAGTAATCACTCGCCCCTTTTTTTCACGGCTTTGCTTGGGGAACTCTTTAGAATCAAGGCCTGTGGTATTATCGCCGGTTTGGAGCATTCTAAAAGCATAGCACATGCCATCATTGATTTGAGCGCTATAAATCTTGCCTTTTTTAACTTCTTTTTTAACCCCCGGTTTAACCGCAATGCGTATTTCTGAGTGGATCTCAGCTTCTTGCATTTTGCCTTTATAATCTCGCACCTGAACCTTATGCACGCCATTAGGATCTCCCTTTTTAAGCAAAGAATCTTCATAGCTGAATTTTTGAATGTCTAAATCCCCATCAACAAAACTCCTAGCATCAAGCTGAACGCTCAAAAGCCCTAGCAACCCAATTAATGAAAATTTCAAACAACGCTTATAAAAATAGCTCATCAACAAATCCTTTCAATGTAAAATCAAACAAATATATCCCAAAATGAAAAACAAAAAGATCACAAAATTGCTAATTTAGCAATAAAAACGCACCCTGTCAAGAAATCAGGCCTAAAGAAATCATTCAAAAATAATTTCTTCCGGTTTGATTCCATCGCCATAAACAGGCTCTAAAGTTTCCTTGTAAGCTTCTTTTAAAAAGTCGCTAGAAATGAGGGAATCAATCTCGTTATTCAACCATTCTAAAAGCTTAGGGTTGCCTTTTTTAATCGCTGGAGCGATCACATCCTTATCGCCAAGGCTTGTAATGCCTAATTTAAATTCAGGGTGTTGTTTTATCCAAGCGAGCAACAAAGTGTTATCATGAGCTAGAGCGGTAGCCTTATTATTTAAAAGGGCTAAAAAAGTCTCTGTGTTTTGCTCAAATTTCAAAAGTTTGATATTGGGGTAATTTTTAGTGAAATAAAAATCCGCTGTCGTGCCTTTATTCACAATCAACTCTTTATCCTTCAACTCTTCTATATTTTTAATGACCCCATCTTTAGAAATCACCCCCAAAGCGACTTTCATATACGGCTTAGCGAAATCCACGACTTTTTCTCTTTCTTTAGTGCGCGTGAAATTGGCCATGATAATATCCACTTTATTGGCTTTTAAAAATTCCACCCTAGCTGAGGCTTCTACAGGAATAAACTCTATTTTATTCTCATCGCCCAATAAATCAAGAGCCATGCGTTTAGCGATGACTACATCATAGCCTTGATAGTTCCCTTTAGAATCCACAGAGCCAAAAGGAGGCTTATCGCTAAAAACCCCCACTTTTAAAACCCCTCTTTGTTTAATGACTTCTAAAGCGTCCTTCTTTTCTTTATGGCTATCAGAGCATGCGCTAAAGACTAAAGCGATTAAAACTAAAAACAGCCCCCATACCTTAAAAAGCCCGTTTGTTTTCATAAAAACACCTTTTTTTTGAAATTAAAATCATCTTTTTAGCAAACTTTATTTAACAGCTCCCTAAAAAATGGAAAGTTTCTAAAAATTTTTGCGCTCTTTGAGATTTCGGGTGGTTAAAAAATTCTTTAGCGCTGTTTTCTTCAGCGATCTTACCGCTATCAAAAAACACGATTTTGCTAGCGATTTTTTGCGCGAATTTCATTTCATGCGTTACAATCACCATGCTCATGCCCGTTGTGGCTAGTTCTAAAATCACTTCTAAAACTTCTTTAACCATTTCAGGGTCTAAAGAGGCGGTTACTTCATCAAAAAGCATGATTTTTGGCCGCATGCACAAAGAACGCACGATCGCTACTCGTTGTTTTTGCCCGCCGCTCAATTCTTTAGGGTAAGCTTGTTGTTTATGCTCCAAACCCACTCGTTTTAAAAGCTCTACGGCTTGAGAAATGACCTCATCTTTGGATCGTTTTTGCACTTTTATAGGAGCGAGTAAGATATTATCTAACACATTTAAATGCGGGAACAATTCATAATTTTGAAACACCATGCCTATTTTTTGGCGCATTTGATTCCAGTTAGTGGCGTTGGTGTTGAGGTTAGTGTTTTCAAAAAGAATTTCACCTTCATCAATCTTTTCAAGCCCGTTCAAACACTTTAAAAAAGTGCTTTTCCCGCACCCGCTAGGCCCTAAAATCACTGCCACTTCACCCTTGTTTAAAGTGAAATTGATGCCGTCTAAAACCAAATGGTTTTGATAGGTTTTTTTTAACCCTTTGGTTTCTAAAATCGCACTCATTTTACCCTCTAATGTATTGGAATTTTTTTTCTAAATAGGAACTATACAGGCTCAAACTATAGCATAAACTAAAATAAAACATTAAAATAACGCCATAAACCACAAAGCTCGCATTAGGCATGCGTAAGAGGTTAAGCTCTATGATTTGCTGGCCCACTTTTAACAAATCAATCGCTCCAATGAGAGAGACTAAAGCCGTGGTTTTAATCATGCGCGTGAATAAATTAAGGCTTGAGGGCAATAAAGACAAAAAGCTTTGAGGGAAAATAATATTAAAAATCACCCTTTTTGAATCTAAGCCTAAAGCCAAAGCGCTTTCTACTTGGTGTTTGCTCACGGAAGTTAAAACCCCTCTAGTCAAATCCATCATTTCAGCGCCCCCCCACAAGCTAAAAACAATAATACTCGCTAAAACCGCGCTAATATGCAAATCAAACCAGCTCGCTAACCCAAAATACACGATAAACAGCCATGCTAAAAGCGGGATGATGCGAATGCTTTCTAAATACACACGACACGCTAAAACCATTATTTTAGAGCCAAACGCCATCAAACTCCCTAAAAGCATTCCAACAATGATTGAAACAATCGCAGAGCTAAGAGCGATCAAAAGGGTGGTTTCAAACCCTTCTAACAAACGCTTGAGATTGTCTAATTCTAACAAAACTCCCATTTTAAGCCACTTTCTTTTTAAAGGAACGCTCTAAAATCACAAACAAAACGCTTAAAGGGAGTAAAGCGATCAAATAAGTGAGGCTTAACATCAACAGGCTTTCAGTCGTTTTGTAATAAATGCCAATAAAATCTTTCGCCACAAACATAATATCGGTTAGGGCTATCGCGCCCACCACCGAAGTTTCTTTGAGTAAAAAAATCACATTCGCCCCTATGGAAGGCATGGAAACGCTTAAGCTTTGAGGCAGAATAATATAATACATCATTTTCAAAGGGCCAAACCCTAAACTCAAAGCGCTTTCTCTTTGAATGGAAGCCAAGCTCTTAAACCCGAGTAAAAAACTTTGACTCATATACCCCCCACCCAAAAACCCTAACGCTAAAATCGCACATTCTAAAGCGCTCAAACCGATTTCATTCAACCCGTAATACAAAAAGAAAAGCTGGATGAGTAGGGGCGTGTTCCTGGCGATTTCGCCATAGATATAGACAATAGGAGAGATAAAGCGCGTTTTAAAATACAAAATGATCGCGCACAAAAACCCCACCAAAAGAGAGAGCAAAATCCCAAAGAAAGAAATATAAAGCGTGAGTTCTAACCCCTTAAAAAACATAGGGATGGAGTGAAACATAAAATCCCAATCTAATGCCATAACGCTATACCTTAAAATTAATGACGCTTTAAAGCATCATGTTTAAAAACAGCTCTTATTTGCCCTAATTGTTAGAAGTTTGGAAACCCAAGCCTTTATGCGGGAAGTTTATGAGCCGTTTTTCCACTATTCAAAGAAAATTTGGATTATAATAAAAAACTGGCTGAAATTAACAACAATGATTAAATAATCATTAAATGGAGAGGACATGCAAAAAAGTTTAGTTTCTTTGGCTTGGGTTTTTGTAGCTATTTTAGGGGCGATCTGTTTAGGGGTGTTAGCCTTACACAAGGGTGAGAGCATTAACACGCTATGGCTTGTAGTAGCGAGCGCTTGCATTTATAGCATAGGCTATCGTTTTTATAGCCATTTTATCGCTTATCGGGTGTTAAAGCTAGACGATAACAGAGCCACGCCTGCATGCATAAGGAATGACGGCAAGGATTTTGTGCCAACCGATAAAGCCATCACTTTTGGGCATCATTTCGCCGCTATTGCTGGGGCTGGCCCTTTAGTAGGCCCGATACTGGCCGCTCAAATGGGTTACTTGCCCTCTATTCTATGGATTTTGATAGGCTCGGTTCTAGGGGGTTGCGTGCATGATTTTGTGGTGCTTTTTGCTTCCATTAGGCGCGATGGCAAGTCTTTAGGCGAAATGATCAAGCTTGAAATGGGTCAATTTGTAGGGATGATCGCAAGTCTTGGCATTTTAGGGATCATGCTCATTATCATTGCGATTTTGGCGATGGTGGTGGTGAAGGCTTTAGCGCATTCGCCTTGGGGCTTTTTTACGATCGCAATGACTATTCCCATTGCGATTCTTATGGGGCTTTACATGCGGTTTTTCAGGCCGCATAAGATTTTAGAAGTTTCTGTTATCGGCTTTATTTTGTTGATTATAGCGATTTATGCGGGCAAATATATTTCTTTAGATCCCAAACTAGCGTCAATTTTTACTTTTGAGGCCGGCTCTTTAGCGTGGATGATCATGGGTTATGGCTTTGTGGCTTCTATTTTGCCGGTATGGTTTTTACTCGCTCCACGAGATTATTTAAGCACTTTTTTAAAAATTGGCGTTATAGGGGTGTTGGTTGTGGCGATTGTTTTTGTCGCTCCGCCCTTACAAATCCCTAAAATCACGCCCTTTGTAGATGGCAGTGGGCCTGTGTTTGCAGGAAGCGTGTTCCCTTTCTTGTTTATCACGGTGGCTTGCGGGACGATTAGCGGATTCCATGCTTTAATTTCTTCAGGCACGACCCCTAAAATGCTCGCTAAAGAAAGCGACTCCAGACTAGTGGGCTATGGATCTATGGTGATGGAGAGCATCGTGGCTCTTATGGCGTTGGTGTGCGCGGGGATTTTGCACCCAGGGCTTTATTTCGCTATCAATTCCCCAGAAGTGAGCATCGGTAAAGATATAGCCGATGCGGCTTCGGTGATTAGCTCATGGGGGTTTAATATCAGCGCTGAAGAAATCAGTGAGATGACTAAAAACATCGGTGAAAGCTCCATTTTGAGCCGCACCGGTGGGGCGCCCACTTTTGCGATCGGTTTAGCGATGATTGTGTATCACATTTTAGGGGATCCAAGCGTGATGGCGTTTTGGTATCATTTTGCGATCTTGTTTGAAGCTTTGTTCATTTTAACCGCTGTGGATGCTGGCACGCGAACCGCTCGTTTCATGATTCAGGATCTGCTCGGTAATGTTTATAAGCCTTTGGGTAATCTTAGCTCTTATAAGGCTGGGATTTTTGCCACTCTTTTGTGTGTGGCAGGGTGGGGGTATTTCTTGTATCAAGGCACGATCGATCCTAAAGGGGGGATTTATACGCTATGGCCTTTATTTGGCGTGAGCAATCAGATGTTAGCGGGCATGGCGTTGTTGTTGGTTACGGTGGTGTTGTTTAAAATGGGGCGTTTTAAGGGGGCGATGATAAGCGCTTTGCCGGCAGTTTTGATTTTATTTATCACTTTTTATAGCGGTATTTTAAAAGTAATGCCAAAGAGCAATGATAGCGTGCTGAATAACGTTTCGCATGTGGCGCAAATGCAAATCATCAAAGAAAAAATGGCTACCACTACCGATGAAAAAGCGCTAAAAACGCTCCAAAAATCCTTTTTTAACCATGCGATTGATGCGATTTTGTGCGTGTTTTTCATGCTGGTGGCACTATTGGTTTTAATAGTGAGCGTTAGGATTTGCTCAAACGCTTATTTTAAAAATCAAATTTACCCGCCGCTGGCTGAAACGCCCTATATCAAAGCCGCTTGAATAAAAAAGGGGTTTTAACCCCCTTTAAATCCATTGAAAATTTGACCCTATCCTTACAAGAAGCGATTAAAATTTTGGCTCTGTTAATTTAATAGGGGTATTAAAACTTTATTTTAATTTCTTAAAAATGGGGTTTGGCTGCTTCGTTTTAAACCCATTTCTTGAAGGGGATAGGGGGTATTTTTGAGATCATTCCTCCTTTTAACCCCAAACTAAATCCGCCTAACTCTAAAAGAAGCGCTTTTAAAAAGCTATCGCTTGCTTTAAATTAAAAATGAACTTGCATTTTACTCACCACCCCACTCACATAATGGGTATGCGATTTAAAAAAGGGCTTTTGCTTGAAAAGAAATTTGATATATAGAGATTAGAGGAACAGCGTTAAAACGCCTACTATATTCGTAGGGTAGTACAAAAGACGCCCACCATATTCATAGGGGGTAGCATCAAAAGACGCCTACCATATTCGTAAGGGGTAGCATCAAAATGATGCTACTAGAGCCGTGTATAATGCGCTCCTGTCAGAATAAAGGGCGGGGAAGTCTTTAGGCACAGGCCCGTTTTCACCCGGTTTAAAGCCTTTGTTAGTATGCACGCCATAATACGCAAGATCCACGCTACCGCTCAAATATTCATTGAATTTATAGCCTAAAGAGATCATCGCTCTCGCTTCCCAAGAGACTACTGAATTGGAGTATTGTGTGGCGAATTTCCATGTGAATTTTTTGGCAAAATGAGTGCCGCCACAAGAAAGGAAAATGGTAGCGGCGTCTCTTTTAAGGGCTGTGCCTGTAAAACCGGCATAGACGCTGTTACTCCCCATGATCACACCGCTTGGATTCCCCATGTTGCCTATCCAACCATTAGCGTTTTGAAAGACCTTATAAAAGGCGATTGAAACATTATAATTGTTTATGTCAAAGCGTTGGCGGATAATGAGGTTTTGCCCGTTTTGAGTGGCAGGCGTGTCGTATTTATAGACCGGGCTGCCATTGGATTTAACGATCATCCAAGGGTAGTAAATGGGGAAAAATCCTATGACAGCCGTATCAGAGCGAAAGCCTGTGCCGCTAAAATTGGGGTTAGAGTCCCAACCAATCTTAACGCCCGGAGCGTTAAAGATTTGAGGCGAAAGGTAATAAAAGCCTTCTATGAGGAAACGATGAGGTTTATAGGTGAGTTGCACCGCATGCGTGCCATAAAGCACCTTTCGCCCATGGCTATCATAACCTCCCTTATCGTTTTTGGTAAAGCCTCCGCTATAAGTGGTCCTAGCGGCAAACCAATCCATTAAAAACGAACCGTAAGCAAACGCCCTACCCCATGAGCTAAACCAAGTCAAACGCGCATGCTTGTATTGCCCAGAAACTTGAAAGCCTTGCGTTTGCCCGCTTTTATAAGGCATAGTGGAGAGATAGCGCCCGGCTTTTATTTCAAAATAATTCTTATAAGCGTATTCTAAATACGCGTCGCTAAAGACATAGTTGCGGACATTTTTGTTGTGTTTCATGTTCTGCGTTTCAAGGCTATCGGTCTGTAAGATATTCGTATAGCCCCCCATGAACCCATCGTAATAACCAAAGAGATTATAAGCCACAGAGCCGTCTTCAAACTTCTTCGTGCCGTCATAGAAAATAGATCCGACCATGCCCCCTATTTTGCCTTTTAGAACATGATCTGAAACCTTTTTGGGTAACAGGCTAAAACCAAGCCCTAAATAGCCCGCAATCGTTGCGAATTGCTGCATAGGGTAGATGCCTCTTTCTTTATTGATTTTATGCTGGTTAAAACCGATCGTGCTGGATTGATCCACAAAGCCATTGAGCTTAGCTTCAAAACCTTGTAAAGAAGTGCTTAAAAACGCTCCAAAGAATAAAACCTGACTTGCCTTTTTCATGCATGCCTCCTAAAATGAGATTAATAAATGCAAATGCTTTTAAAGATAAATCTATTCTTTAGTTTTTATTATTCTTAGCTTTGAAGTAATTATAATATGTAAAATAATGCATATGATGAGAAAGTCAAGCTTTTAAAAGCTAAAAACGATTAATTTGTGGAAAATTTACTCTCTTTAAATTCAAATAGCTAATATATGGCGCTAAAATCCGTTATGATTGACGGATTATTTTGAACGGAGCGCTTGAGAATGGGGTTAAGCTTCGCTTCATTGTTTTTAGGTTTTACTTTGCCGCAAAAAAACCTATTGGTTGTAATTCTTATACAATTCTATTAAATGTTTAGTGGAGCTGTCAAAATAAGCGTTGCTTTTATGCCCCTCTAATTCTTGTAAAATCGGCACGGCTAATTCCTTCCCAAGCTCCACGCCCCATTGATCAAAGCTGTTAATATCCCAAATGACTCCTTGCACAAAGACCTTATGCTCATAAAGAGCCACCAACGCCCCAATATTGCTTGGTGAAATCTTTTCTAATAAAAGGATATTAGAGGGGCGGTTGCCAAAAAACACCCTGTGGTGGGCCAAGTCTTTGGCTTCATCTTTGTCTAAGCCTTTAGAAAGCAATTCCCCAAGCGCTTCTTCATAACTCTTGCCTTTCATGAAGGCTTGCGCTTGCGCTAAAACATTGCTGAATAAAATCTCATGGTGGCCTTTAGCGTTAGGTTTTTTATCCAAAGAGGCGATAAAATCAATGGGGATTAAATGCGTGCCTTGATGCAAGAGCTGGAAAAAGGCGTGCTGAGCGTTAATACCCATATCGCCCCAAACAACAGGGCATGTGTCATAGGGGATGATTTCGCCTTTTTTGCTGATGCGTTTGCCATTGCTTTCCATATCTAATTGCTGGATGAATTTAGGGAAATGCCTTAAATACTGATCGTAAGGAGCGATTAAATGGCTTTTGGATTGGAAAAAATTGATATACCACACGCCAATTAGTCCCATTAAAACGGGTAAATTGCTTTCAAAAGGGGCGTTTCTAAAATGCTCATCCATCAGATACGCTCCTTTCAAAAGGGCGTTAAAATTTTTCTTCCCTAAATAGATCATAATGGATAAGCCAATAGCCGACCACAAACTATAACGCCCCCCTACAAAATCCCAAAATTCAAACATGTTATGCTCGTCAATGCCAAATTGTTGCACGGCTTCTTTGTTGGTGGATACCGCTACAAAGTGCTTAGCGATATGCTTTTCATCGCCGCTCCTTTCTACAAACCATTTTCTAGCGGTTAGGGCGTTGGTTAAGGTTTCTTGAGTGGAAAAAGTCTTAGAAGCCACGATAAAAAGCGTGCTAGCCGGATTGATTTTTTCCAAAACGTCTAAAATCTGCGTGCCATCCACATTAGACACAAAATGCATTTTTAATCTCGGGTGGCCGTAGCGTTTTAAGGCGGTGCAAACCATTAAAGCGCCTAAATCTGACCCCCCAATGCCGATATTGACAATGTCGGTGATCACTTGATTGGTATAGCCTAATCTTTTACCGCTTCTCACGCTATCGCTAAAGGCTCGCATGCGTTTTAAAACGCTCCGAACGCTTTTTAACACTTCCATGTTGTCTAGTGAAATTTCAGTGTCATTCAAGCTTCTTAAAGCGGTGTGTAAAACGGCCCTTTTTTCGGTGGTGTTGATTTTTTCGCCCTTAAACATCGCTTCAATCTTTTCTTTTAAAGAGCAATCATTCGCTAATTCAAAAAGAAGCTTTAAAGTGGTATCGTTCAAGCGGTTTTTGGAATAGTCCAAGCTCAAGCTTTCCAATTGCACGAAATAACGGCTCGCTCGCTCTTTGTCTTTAGAAAACCAATCGCGCATGTGCACTTCTTTGATTTCTTCATAATGTTTGAGTAATTTTGGATAAGTTTTTAATTGGGTTAGCATCAATACCCCTTAATTAAAAGATATAACGCTCTATTATAAGCTAGTTTTAATTATAATTTTCAAATGTTAAGAAAAAACATTTTAGCTTACTATGGGGCGAATTTTCTCTTAATCATCGCTTCAAAGCTTGCCCCATGCGATTTTAACCCCCTTGTTGCTTTCTAAAGGGCTTAGTTTGAGTGAAATCTTGCTCGTGCAAACCTTTTTTAGCTTTTGCGTGTTAGTGGCTGAATACCCAAGCGGTGTTTTAGCGGATTTGATGAGCCGGAAGAATTTATTCCTGGTTTCTAACGCCTTTTTAATCGCTAGTTTTTCGTTTGTGCTGTTTTTTGATAGCTTTATCTTCATGCTTTTAGCGTGGGGGTTGTATGGTTTGTATAGTGCATGCTCTAGCGGCACGATTGAAGCTTCACTCATCACAGACATTAAGGAAAACAAAAAAGATTTATCCAAGTTTTTAGCCAAAAACAATCAAATTACTTATTTAGGCATGATTATAGGGAGTTCTTTGGGGTCGTTTTTGTATCTCAAAGTCCATGCGATGCTGTATATTGTGGGGATTTTTTTAATCATGCTCTGCGCGCTAACGATCATCATTTATTTTAAAGAGAAAGAAGGGGATTTTAAAAGCCAAAAAAGTTTGAAACTCCTTAAAGAGCAAGTCAAAGGCAGCCTTAAAGAGCTTAAAGATAACCCCAAGCTTAAAATTTTATTAGTGGGGCATTTGATTACGCCCGTCTTTTTTATGAGCCATTTTCAAATGTGGCAAGCGTATTTTTTAAAACAAGGCATTAAAGAGCAATACCTTTTTATGTTCTATATCGCTTTTCAAGTGATTTCCATCCTCATTCATTTTTTAAAAGCCAAAAATTACAGCCAAAAAATCGCCACAAGTTCGCTTTTGGTGTTGCTTGGCGTTAGCCCCTTATTGCTTAGCAATATCCCTTATTGTTTCATAGGGGTGTATGCGCTCATGGTGGCGTTTTTCACTTACATGAGTTATTGCTTGGGGTATCAATTCTCCAAATTTGTTTCTAAAAACAACATTTCCTCGCTCTCATCGCTTTCATCAAGCTGTGTGCGCGTGGTCTCTGTGCTAATCTTATCGCTCAGCAGTTTGGAACTGCGTTACTTTTCACCCCTAACTATCATCACCATGCATTTTGCTCTAACGCTTATCATCCTCTTTTTCTTTTTGTATAAGGCTAAGCCGTTTGATGAGTGAGCGGCTTTAAGAGCGCAACCTTTTAGCGATTTCTTGTGCAACATCATAGCCATGGTTTAGCGCGGTAGCGATGCTCGCCCCTGATTTGAATAAAATATCGCCCACGATGAACAAATTAGGGATATTGTTGCTCTCTAAATTTTCTTTCACTACAGGGATATTGGTGCTAGGATCTAATTCTAAAGAACAGCGTTTAAAAAACTCTAAAGGGGTAGAGCCGCCGATCGCATACAGCAAGCGATCAAAACTTTCGCTCGTGTTATCAGTGAAATTAACCTTAATTTGAGTGCCATCTTCTTCTAGGCTTTCAATATCTACTCCAAGCTTGCTTTTAAGCGTGTTGTTGTCTAGGACTTCTTGCAAGTTTTTAGCGTTGTCTTCATTGATACGGCTGAATTCTTTTTTGCGGTAATTGAGAGTGGTTGGGGTGGTTTTACACAAAGCAATGGCGTATTCCACCGCTGAGTTGCCTCCGCCGATCACAAGGGTTTTTTCATTTTCCTTACAATCATTGATGCTAAAAACCACTTGTTTGGAGAGCGCAACAGGGATTTTATAAGCAGTAGGGCGGTTTGGCTGGCCCATTTTCCCGATCGCAACCACCACGAATTTAGCCTGATAGGTTGTATTAGAAGTGGTGGTAACTTTAAACAGCTCGCCCTCTTTTTTCACGCTCTCAATATCGGTTTTATAGCTTGGCGTGATATGATGCTCTTTTAAAAAGTTAGTGAAATTCTCTAAAGTCTCTTCTTTAAAGCTGTCTTTAAAAGGGATATGCCCTTTAAGCTCTACGACTTGCTTTTTATAATCTTTATCAATCCTTTTACCGGCTTTATAAAACTTCTCCAGCATGCCTGAATGGCTTTCGGTTTTTTCGCATAAAAGCACTTTTTTAACGCCGGCTATTTCGCATTCTACGGCCGTGGCAATGCCCCCAGGCCCTGCACCCACTATCAACACGTCTAAATTTTCTTGGTCCATTCCTATCCTTTTATTTTAATTCTTTTTAATTCTCTTGGCGTTTTTCTTGTAAAATCGCTTCGTTCAAATCGCTCGCGCTGTCATACAACACGCTTTCAAGCATGCGTTTTTCATCGTCAAACTGACCGCTTTTAACCCCCCATAAAAACGCTATTAAGCCTACCAATCCCATAAGCACTGAGACAACTAACATGATGGTTAAAATTTCTGTATTCATCTCTTTAATCTTTATGATTAGGATTGCATGAACTGATTATTATACTAAAAGATAGCGTTTAAATCACCAATAGGTTAATAAGTTTGGATAACATGAAAATGAGAAAACTAAAAAGAGGGTTTGAATGCAAGAAGCGTTGTTGCGTTTTCAAGAGGGTTTTAAGGAGTGGGGTTATCTTATTTTGTTTTTATATTCTTTAGGGGGTGGGTATGTGGGGATTGTCATCGCTTCTATTTTGAGCGCTACCACGCACGCTTTAGATATAAAAATAACGATTCTTGTCGCTTTTTTAGGGAATATGGTAGGGAGTGGGGCTCTTGTAATCTTTGCCCGCTATCAAAAAAGAGAGTTTTTAAAGTATTTCCAAAAACATAGAAGAAAGCTTGCTTTGGCGAGTTTGTGGGTGAAACGCTACGCTTTTTTAATGATTCTTGTCAATAAATATTTGTATGGGATTAAAAGCGTTGTGCCTTTGGCAATTGGTTTTAGCAAATACCCTTTAAAAAAGTTTTTATGGCTTAATGTTTTTTCCAGTTTTTTGTGGGCGTTAATCGTGGGGAGCGTTTCTTTTAAAGCGAGCGATTGGGTGAAAACGCTGTATGAAAGGCTTTCTCATTACACTTCGTTTTTTGTCATAAGTTTTGTTCTTATAGCGCTTTTAATATGGTTTTTGTTGAAACGATATTCGCGCAAAATGGGTTTTTAAGCAAGATGTTTAATTAAATGCGCTAAACTACGCCCACAAGCATTCGCTAAAAGCGGGTGCGTTAATATCTTTAAACACAAGGATTGAGAACATGGGAAAAATTGGTATCTTTTTTGGGACAGACAGCGGGAACGCTGAAGCTATCGCTGAAAAAATCAGCAAGGCTATTGGTAATGCCGAAGTGATTGATGTGGCTAAGGCTTCTAAAGAGCAATTTAATGGCTTTACAAAGGTTATTTTAGTCGCTCCAACAGCCGGTGCGGGCGATTTGCAAACAGATTGGGAAGACTTTTTAGGCACACTAGAAGCGAGCGATTTTGCGAATAAAACCATTGGGCTTGTAGGCTTGGGCGATCAAGACACTTACAGCGAAACTTTTGCAGAAGGCATTTTCCATATTTATGAAAAAGCTAAAGCCGGCAAAGTGGTAGGGCAAACTTCAACCGATGGTTATCATTTTGAAGCTTCTAAAGCGGTAGAAGGCGGTAAATTCGTGGGTCTAGTGATTGATGAAGACAATCAAGACGATCTCACTGATGAGAGGATTTCAAAATGGGTAGAACAAGTTAAAGGTTCTTTCGCTTAATCTTTATAAGCCCTAAATTTTAGGGCTTTTTTAAACTTCTTTTTATATCTTATTGATGCTAGAAATAGACAACCAAACCCCACTAGAATCAGACTTTTTATTATTAGAAAAAATCGCAAATGTTTTAGCCCCCACTCAAATCATTGAGCTTGTTTTGGTGAGCGGTGAAACCATGCGAGAAATCAACAGGGATTTAAGGGGTTGCGATTACGCCACCGATGTTTTGAGCTTCCCTTTAGAAGCGATCCCTCACGCCCCTTTAGGGAGCGTGGTGATTAATGCGCCATTAGCTCAACAAAACGCCCTGAAATTAGGGCATAGCTTAGAAAATGAGATCGCTCTTTTATTCATCCATGGGGTGTTGCATTTGTTAGGCTATGACCATGAAAAAGATAAGGGCGAACAACGCCAAAAAGAGGGCGAACTCATTAAAGCTTTTGACTTGCCTTTGAGTTTGATTGAACGGATTTTAGTAGAAAACTAATATTTTTTGTAAAAATAAAACTTTTTAGTCTTATAGCCTTGACACCCCCCCTATTTAGTATAATCACCAATATTTTTATTATAAAGGAGTTCCTAATGGAATTTGTAAGCGAACAAGAAATCTTAAAAGTGCAAGAAAAGGTCGCTCAAGTAGATTTTTCTATTCAAATTAGTAAGATGATAGAGTATAACAAATTGGATAAAGATTATGTTATGGCGTGCATGCAACAATATAAAAATTTTTTAGTTTTGCAGAATGGTCTATAAGGATGTGGATTTTGTGCCAAATGGCATGATTGATGAAGCGTGGCACCAGCATATTTTGGATACCGCTAAATACAGAAAAGACTGCAACATGCTTTTTGGAAAATTCTTAGAGCATTATCCTTATTTTGGATTAAGGGGAAAAGAAGACGAAAGGAGTTGGAATAAAGCGTCTGATTCAAGCGAGCGAGTGTATGAGCATCATTTTAAAACGAAGCTTTATGGCATGAGTGATCAAAACCCTTGTAGGTCTAGAAGTTGTTGGTCAAGAGGTGATGATGACGAGGATGACGAGGATGACGAGGATTAAAAAATATGGTATTTGCATTTGAAGAGCGTCTGACGAAAGATATTGAGCAATCTATCAAATCCATTTTAAATGAAGTGGGCTTTGTGATTGCGCGTCCCTTGGGCTATGAAATTGCCCTAAACGACTTGACGAGTTATTTTGGTGCATGCGTTAGACCTAGAAAAAAACTCCCCATCAACGAACACCATCACATCATGCTAAAGCCCTATATTAGCGATAACCCTATGGAAAAATTGCAAGGCTTTGATTTTAGCCCCCTAGATTCTCACACAGATTTTGCCTATCTAGACCCTCCTCCGAATTTTGTCTTTATCAAAATGATACAGCCAGATTTTTTGGGCGAAGACTTTGGAAAAATGGGATTGTAGATGCGTTTAGTTTGGTTAAAGATAATTTAGGCTCTGAATGGATAGATTATTTAAGTTCGCACACCTTTTTTAGCAATCAAGATGGCACTAAGCAATTCCCTATTTTGACTTTAGATGAATACGGCTTGTTAAAGGTGGTGCGTTTTTCATTGAGTAGGATCATGTCTTATTATGCACAAAATAAAATAAAACCCACCAAGGGGCAGTCCCACATGCTCAATACTTTTTCTAAACTCTGTAAAGAACATAGCTCTTATCACTCACTAAAAAAGAATGATATTTTGATTGTCAATAACCATTTGATGCTCTATTCTAGAGGAGCAACCAACGCTCTTTACAAGGATGGCAAATTACACGCTAGAATCGTAGAAGTGGCATTTGTAAAATCAGATATTCTATAAAACAAATCCTTGATTCAAAGCCCTTCATAGTAATACGACTGCGTGATGCCTTTAATGAAAGTTAAGGGATCGTTGGTATTAGAACTCAAATGCTTTTTTAAAAGCGTTTTGATTTCCAAATCATTCACCGGACTCCTTTCCATAGCACTCAAATAAGCGGCTTTATCAATCCTATCGCACGATTTTTTTCAATTCCTTTTTAAGCAATAAATCAAGCCATATCCTAGTCGCTCTGCCATTACCCTCCAAAAAAGGGTGAGCGATATTTATTTCCACATATTTTTCTATGATTTGATTGAAATGGCTTTGTGGCATGCTCTCAATTCTGGGTAAAATCAAATCCAAATACAAGCAGTTAGCGAACCTGAAATTTGAAATATTTTTATCCCTGATTTTCCCAGCAAATTCATACAACCCTTCAAACAAAAACCGATGGATTTCTTACAAGCCCTTGATCGTGCCTACTTCTATGGTGTCAATCAGACCGCTTTGGATCAAATGCTTGGCTTTTTCTAAACTCTGCCTGTCTAAATGCATCGCGCTTATTTTTTAGGGGCGCAATTTTTTAGGGGGCGCATTTTTTTCACGCTTTCATGACATGCTTTGATGAACGCTCCCCTAACCCCCTTTTTTTCTAAAACGCTCAAGCCTTCAATCGTTGCGCCTTTAGGGGTGCAAATTTGCTCCATGATCACCTCAGGGCGTTCTTTCTCTAACAGTTTGGCAAAGCCTTTAAAACTCATTTTTACCAACTCTAAAGAATCTCTAGCACTCAAGCCCTCTCTAATACCAGCATCTTTCAAACCGCTCGCTACCAAGCTTAAAAAAGCGAGCGCGCTCCCATTGGTCGCTATACTGGCATCCACCTGCTCTTCATTTCCCACTCGCACGCAATTCCCAAAACTTTCAATAATGCTCAAAGCCTTCTCGCTTATTGAAGGCGCAACCGATTTTTCACACACCGCCGTAGAAGAAAGGGCGAATTTGCTCGCAATATTAGGCATGCATTTTAAGTAATGTAAAGAATTAATCGCATTGCTTAAAGCTTCAAAATTTACGCCAGCTAACGCGCTCAAAACGCTTTGGGCTTGCCCTTGATAATTAAAATCCTTAAGGTTATAAGGCTTAAAAAGTAAAAACACGAATTTTTGGTGTATATCAATAGCGTTTTTATAGGGAATGATGTGCGCTTGAATGTCTTTTTCTTGTAAAAAGGGGGCGATTTTTTCAGGGTTTCGCCCGGTAATCTCTAAAATAAAGTGCTTGGATAAAATTTCATGAGAGCCTTCTAAAATCGCTTGAGCCATATTCCCATAGCCGATGAATTGTAAGATTTCCATTGATGCACCCCTTTTTTAAAACCCCATGATGTAATTGATATAGAAAGTATAAAGCCTCCTGTAGCTCACATCAGCCCCGGCGCTATTCAAATACGCTTGATTGATGAGAGGCACTTTGATCCCAAATTCCACGCTCTTTTGGCTGATGACCCCTTGATTGTGGAATTTCTTAGCGAAACGCTTAAACTCTGCAAAGTTGGTGCGCACCCCAAAATTCAGCGCCACTTGAAAATTCGTTGAATGGATGTCATTGGCGTTCCCCCAATTGTCAATGATTTGTTGCCTTAAGGAGCTAAGCCAAGTTGCGCCGCCTAATTGGACCCCAGCAAATAGCCCAAAATTCAACGCTTTAGTGTTGTAAGTCCTCCTGAATAGATTCCATAAAAAATCCGTGCCTACCCCATAAGCAAAGATATTCGCTTTCACGCTTTGATTGGCTAGGCCTATTTCACTAAAGCCGTAATCAAAGAAAAAATAATGCCTAAGGCCCAATTTCCTAGCCTTACCAAAGAAGTATTTATAGCCTATGCCAACCCCTAAGCCATTGCTCATGCCGTGTTGGGTGCTTTTAGCGGCCGCATACTGGCTTAAAACGGGTTGAGAGCCGTAGTTATTGGCTTGATTTTGCGCGTTTTGAACCTGATTTCTGGCGTTAATCATCGCATCAATGAGTTTTTGTTGCACCATAAAGAAGGTTTTATCCCCTAAAAGCTGCCGTAAGGTTTGCGAGAACGCTTGGATGGTGGTGGTGTTAGAAGTGATTTCTTGGAGCAAGGTTAAAATCGCATTAGGGCTAATATCGTTTTGTAAGGCTTGAAACCCTTGAGAAATAGCGCTCGTAATGGCTTGAAAAGCGCTTGTAAGACTAGTAGATACATTACTATCATTATTTTGGATAAACCCGGCGGTTTTGATAAATTCAGTGAGCAAATGGATTAAATTATTCGTATCGCTCACCCCATTAGTGGGGATTGCCCCTAAAAGGTTGATAAGCCCACCGGAGCAAGTAGAGCTACTGCTACCGCTACTACCATTAGTGCATAAACTATTAAGCGTGCCGTTACTGCTTTTTAAGGCTTCAAAGAATTGTTTTAAGCCGTTTTCAACGCCTTTGTTATTCCCTGAACTAGCGATAATGTCGGCTATTTTTTGGGCGTCATTATAGACTTTTTGTAAATTGCTGTCGGTTGTGGTGGCTGTGTTTGTGCTTGTGGCGCTTGTGGTGTTTTGTTGTTTGTTGGGTTCATAACAATTGCTCCCACTCGTCCCGTTGCTCCCGTTGGTGCATGTTTGATAGCCGTTGTTACTGCCACTATTACCGCTACTATTATAAGTCCCTAATTTCCCATCACTGGCGTCTGTGAGCATCTGGTAGGCTGTGGTGATTTGACTAGTGCCATTTCCGCTTCCGCTATTCGCGCCATTGCCCCCATTAACGCCCTTAAGATTTGTGATGATTTGATTGAGCAAACCACCGCTAGTGAGCGTGATTTGTTGGACGTTGTAGGTGATAGTGTTCCCACCACTGCTCTTACTTTGAGTTGTTGCTTGTGTTTGATACCCTAAAGCGCTTTGCAACCCGCTGTAATAAGCCTTAGAATCGGACCACTGCTGATAGCACCAGTTGGTGCTACCGGTTCCATTACCATTACTGCATGGATTGTTATTTGCTGATCCGCTTGTTTGTTGGGTTTGTTGGCTTTGAGCGATTAAAGCGCTCATGTCTGTAGGCACTTGCTGGTCAATCGTATTGATGAGCTGGTAGAAATTCGCTCTCAATTGGATGCGTAAATCTTGGTTATTGCTAGCAGTTAAATTTTGCGATTGACTCCCATTAGGGTTACTAGTGTTATAAAGCGCGTTCGCCCAAGCTTGGATATTACTGCTTTGGCTTTGAAAAGCGTTTTGAATGCTTTGTTGGAAATTATTGACATTTTGCAATACGGTGTTTAAAGCTCCCACTACCGTGCTGTTAGGAGATTGAGTGGTAGCTCCGCTATTTTGAGCTAAATTGGCCGTTTTAGCTTCTTCTTCATTATTCACAACCACCATCGCTTTCAGTTTGGGAGCGTTGCTTTTAGCTTGAGCGGTAGCGCTAGCCCCATTAGTAGAGCTTAAAATGTTTTGCAATTGGGCGTTCCCGCTGATGCTCAAACCCCCTGAAGAGCTATTGCATGAGCTTGTCCCAGATTGCGTCCCATTAGTGCATAAAATACTGGCGTTTTTTTTCAAATTTTCTTCTGAAGTTTTTAAAGAGTTATAAACGCTCCACACTTGAGAAACCAAGTTGAAAGAATTCACGCCGATCTGCTCTTTGCCTCCTATGGTTTGGACTTTGGAGGTAGCGACTAAAGAATTGTCAAAGCTGTTTGTAGAGCCATTTGTGGAACTTGTGGAGCTTGTGGCTGAGCATGAAATCCCGCTAGAAGCGTTGCTAGAAAGGCTTCCGGTAGCGCTTGCGCAATCATAGGCGCTGATATTTTGCCCTTGAGCGTTGGTTACGGTGCCGATTTGGTAATTGTTAGAAGTGTTTTTGAGCAAGTTTTTAGGCTCAGTAAAACTGATCCAAGAAATTTGTTTTAAAGCGTTATTGTATTGTTCTATCGTGCTTTCATAGGCTTGGAAATTCAAAGCGTTGTGCAAGTTGTTTAAATTATAAGTGGTGTTGTTGATCGCATTGTTGTCTAAAGCGTTGATAGCGACGCTTTGAAGTTTTTGAGCGATGGCTTGGACTTGCTGGTTGGCTTGGTTGTTTGAAGTGGGGGTTGCGGCTAAAGGGGCTAAATTTTGGATGAATTGCTCCAAACACTGGACTTGATTGGTGCAACCATTGGGGTTATTTTGATTATTAGCGCTTAATGCCCCTTGTAAGGTGTTCATTAAAAGGGTGTTGTTGTATTGTTGTTGGTTGTTGCTGTTTGAAGAAGTAGAGCCTAAAAGGGAATTAGTTGGATAGAATACGACTTGTCCCGGTGGGTTTAACACCACATGCGTTGAGGTTGTGGTGGGGAAAACCCCCACCCCTAAAGTGTTTAAAGCGTTAACAAGAGCGCTCACATAAGTGGTATTGTTGCTAGAGGCATTCACCGCATCGGTTAGATTAGTGAGTAAGGATTGCGCGTAAGTGGTGCTAGTGGTTTTAGTGATGCTGTGTTCAATTTGTTGCAATAATTCTGCCATGGATTGCGCGGTGTTTTGGAGCTGGGCTTTGACTTCTTGGGTGTTGTTGCTGGGATTAAGGCTATTAACAGAACTAATGATGCTAGAGCTTAGCGCGATGCCCTGATCAAACGCGCTTTGGGTGTTAGAAAGGAGTTTGGCTGTGATTTGTGAAGAGTGGGCTTTTAAGGGATCAGAGCTTCCTTTAAGCCCTATGATTTGCTGGGAAATGCTAGAGATTTGACGGCTAGAATAAAAGTCTTTTCTTTTGCCAATTTGATTTAGGATATTAGAAATGCCCTCTAATTGGTTGCCAACAGTGTTACTCACGCCATAGCCTAAAGCGTCAATGACGCTTTGAGAGCTTAAAGTGATTAAACCGGTAGTAGGCCCTGCAATATTGATCGCGCTTTGGGTTACGCTGTTGATGATATTTTGATTTTCTAAAAGTTGTTTGTTATTGATGAATTGTTGCGTGCCGCCGATTTGATAGCCTACAGACATATACCAGCCATTGTCTTCAGCTAAGAGAGAGCCAATTAAAAAGAATGGTATGAATTTTCTAGCTTTTTTTATCATATTTTTCCCTTATTTTGTTTAATCAAAAGCCTATGTTGTAGCCCACATAAAAACTAAAGGCTCTTCTATACTTCGCTGTAACGCCTTCTGATTGGTAATAGGTGTGATAAAGCACCGGTATTTTAAGGCCAAATTCTACCCCTTGAGAAAAACGGGATCTTTTTTGATGAGCGATTTTGGAAAAATTAGTCCTTATGCCTAAATCAAAAAGGAATTGGAAAGAAGTGTCCTTAGGCTTAAGATGGTTGCCATCCACTTGATCTAAAAAATTCGTTTTCCAGGTTTGCCCTGCAAGTTGGATACCGGCAAAAAAACCGATATCTATCGCTTCAGTCCCCCTTTTTCGGGTAAAAACATTATAAAGAAAGTCTGTGCCTGCCCCATAGCTAGAGAGCGTGGCTTTCACTAAAGAAGGTCCTGTGCCAAATTGAGCGTAACCAAAATCATAAAAACCATAATACCTAAGCCCAAACATGCGCTTTTTGCCAAAGAATTGCTTATAGCCCATTTTCACGCCAAAGCCGTTCATGTTATTAGAATTAGAGTTATGCTCCAAAAAATTCCTAGCAAAGCCCATTTGATAGACTTGATTCACTTTAGTTTGCATTTCATCAATCACCCCACCAACCACTGCTTTAGAGCGATAAAGCCCATAAGCCATTAAAGTTTTTGCCGTGGGGGAATAGGGGTTGGCTAAGATCCTGTCTATTTGCGCAGGGGTGGGGGCGTTTGTGGCTTGCTCTAGTTGGTTCATGATCACTTTTTGTTCTTGTTGGGCTTGTTGTGGGGTTAATTGTGGGGTTTGACTATTAGATCCATTCAATTGCCCCCCATAATTAGGCAAGAAATTCAAACCTTTGTTATTTAAATCCAAATAGGGGGCGACCCAATTGGTGATAAAATCCCCATACGATACGGTGTTATTGAGCAGGCTTTCCCCATAATTGATCGTATCTTGCATCTGGTTATAGCTTGAAGTACCTGTCAGTTTAGCGGCTTTATTGGCGAAATTTTGCATGCCTGAAAAAATCATAGAAGCGGTAATGCCATTAGCGATGATGCTATCGGCTAAATAATAGACTGCCGAGCTAGGGTGGTAGGTGTATTGGCCATTGCCTGATCCAATTGTCGCTCCAGCGGGTAATGCTTTTAAGGGCGCTTGCGTGGTGTTGCCGTTTTTAGTGTAATAACCCGGGCCGCTAAAACTTTGGTAGCCTTGTTGGGAATTACTGCCATTAGGGGCTTTGTTGTAAGTGAAGCCAAATTGCTTTTCATTGGCTAAGCCCCCTAAAATCCCTGCTTGCATTAAAGCTTGGAAGATGTTTTGGGCGTTTTGAGCGATAGATTTAGCTTCATTAGTGGCGGTGCATTGGTTTTGAGTGCTGCAAATGGTTTGATTACTATTGCTTGTGGCTAACCCGTCTTGTAAAAGGTGTTGCAAGACTTCAGGGCTAAAATTCACGGAATTACCGCTATTAAAAGATTTATTCGTTAAGGTTTGGTTATACCAAAGCGTGGTTAAAGCGTTGGTAATATCATCGTTTAAAGCGTTCATGGTATTGGCTAGACCCTCAGGCAATGCAATAACAGTGCTTTGATTGCCGAATTTGACATTAAAGACTTTGGCGTTAGGAAGATTTTCAGGGTTACGGATTAGAGTCTCGCCGATGAGTTGGGTGAGCTTGTTTAAATTATTGACTAAAGATTGCATATCAAAGGTGGCATTGACATTGCCTCTTGGGGGGTTGTTGCCTGTATCGCCATTTTGGGCGTTTTGTTGATAGCCCCCCGCATAGAGCAAACATCTTTTAGAAGGATCAGGGCAGAGCATTTGCATTAAAACCCTCGTTTGTTGGCCCATCGCTTCTAAATAATAGGCTAAAGGCACTGCTGCAGATTCTAAAGCGATAGCGTTTTGGCGGATGTAGGTGGATGCGTCTTGACTGGCGTTAAGCCCTGAGTTATCCACCCTTTGAATGGCCAAAGAAGTTTGATAACTCACCCCCATAAAAAACCCATCATCTTCTGCCGCTAAGGGATTGAGAAAAAATAAGGGGAGTAGGCTAGAATAGATAAGCCATTTTTTATTAAAAACAAAGTTTTGCAAGGGGTTATCCTTTTCTTTTTAAAAGATTTGAGCTATCCTAAATTTTATCTTATTTATCGCTTAAGTTTAATGGTTAGTCGCTTAATTGTTGATTAAAATGGGCTATTTTAGGCGTTCAAAATCGTTTCAATGATGGTTTTTGCGCCGTCTTTAGCGATTTTTTGCTGCAATTTAGCGCTGATAATGGTTAGGTTTTTATTGCCTTGATCGTCTTTTTGGTTGAGCTTTCTAATCACTTCAAAGAGCTTTTTGGGTAACAATTCATTTTGTGGCGCAACATAGCACAGGTTTTCTTTTTCAAATTCTAAGACATTGTAATACTGGTGGTTATTGCTCGCAAAAGGGTAGGGGATAAAAATCGTGGGTAAGCCATTGGCGCACAATTCCCACACGCTGCTAGCACCCGCTCGGCTCACGCACAAATCCGCTTGGCGCATGACTTCTATAATATTGGTGTGGAAAGCAAACAATTCTACCTTATCCAACAGCCCTAATTCCTGGTAAAAAAAACGCATTCTTTCATGAGCGTCTGAGCCGCAAATATGCGTGATTTTAATCCCTTGTTTGGTGAGTTTAGGAGCGTTTAATAACGCAAACTCATTGATCGCTTTTGCCCCTTGAGAACCGCCTAAAAATAAAATGTGCTTGATTTCAGTTCGAGTCCTAGCGGAATCAAAAAAAACATTTTGCACGGGATAGGAGGTTAAAACATGATTTCCCTTATCTTTAAACGCATAGCTTGAAAACACCGCCTTAGCTTTAGGGGAAAGATAGCGGTTAAGAGAGCCTTTGATCGCATTTTGCTCATGGATATAAAGGGGTATGTGATTGAGCAAGCTTGCAAAACTCGCCGGCCCTGCGCTAAACCCTCCCACGCTAATGGTGTGCGTGATCTGGTGTTTTTTTAAAATTTCTTTAGCCTTAAAAGCGGCTTTAGCTTGCAAGAATAAAGAGCCTATTTTTTTAAAAAAGCTTTTATTGACCACGCCTTGCGTGTTGAAAAAATAGCGTTCGCTAAACAGGGGGCTGTTTTCAAACCATTCTCTATCTTGCCCATAAGTGGAGCCTAAATAAATAGCCTCTATGCCTTGCTTTTCTAATTCTATGGCTAAGGCTTTAGCGATAGAGAGATGCCCCCCTGTGCCTCCCCCTGTAAGAGCGAATTTCATGCTAAAAACCTTTAAGCTCGTTCTCTTTCTTGAATCACAAAGCTTTTTAAAGGGTCTCTAAAGCCAAAATCCGGGTAATCCATCATAGAAAGCGCCACTTGAGCGCCAAAGCCATTTTTGGAATTAAACACTAAAGGGGCTAAGAAATTAACCATAGAATCTTCTAAATTTTTTTGCAACACGACCACGCAATACACCTCCACTTTGGAATGAGAATCTAATTCTAGCAGTAATTCTATGTATTTGGGTATCACAAAGCTGTATTCCCTCAAACAATAAGGATTCACTAAGACCATATCCAACGCCATGGGCGAGTTCGTTTGACTAACCAATCGGCTGAATAAGGAATCAATTTTTTCCAAACGCACTTCATTGATATGCTCAAATCCTAAAATAGGGGCTTTTAAAAAGTAATTCACTAGACTATCCTTTTTAATTTAAATGCTTTGTTGTATAATTTTAAAAAAATACGCAACAATTAAAAGCGTAAAAGCAAAAGGCGTTCCAAAAACCAACCATTTTTGAAAGAACGCTCTATTTTAGGATAATAATAACAATGAAACAAGAACCCACCACCTACCAACCCCAAGAGATAGAAAAAAAGATTTATGAAATTTGCTCTCATAGGGGGTATTTTGAAATTGATGGCAATGAAAAAATCCAAGAAAAAAACAAACGATTTTGCTTGATGATGCCCCCTCCTAATGTGACCGGCATCTTACACATAGGGCATGCTTTGACTTTAAGCTTGCAAGATATTTTAGCGCGTTATAAACGCATGGACGGGTATAAGACTTTGTATCAGCCTGGGCTAGATCACGCCGGCATTGCGACGCAAAATGTCGTAGAAAAGCAGCTTTTAAATCAAGGGATTAAAAAAGAAGATTTAGGGCGTGAAGAGTTCATTCAAAAAGTGTGGGAGTGGAAAGAAAAGAGCGGGGGAGCGATTTTAGAGCAAATGAAGCATTTAGGCGTGAGCGCGGCCTTTTCTAGGACTCGTTTCACGATGGATAAGGGCTTGCAAAGAGCGGTTAAATTAGCGTTTTTGAAATGGTATGAACAGGGTCTCATCGTTCAAGATAACTACATGGTGAATTGGTGCACTAAAGATGGGGCGTTGAGCGATATTGAAGTGGAGTATGAAGAGCGTAAGGGGGCATTGTATTATATTAGATATTATTTAGAAAATCAAAAAGATTATTTAGTGGTGGCTACCACGCGCCCTGAAACTTTGTTTGGCGATAGCGCGCTTATGGTCAATCCTAACGATGAGAGGTACAGGCATTTAGTGGGGCAACAAGTAATCTTGCCTTTAATCAATCGCACAATCCCTATTATCGCTGATGCGCATGTGGAAATGGAGTTTGGCACAGGGTGTGTGAAAGTTACCCCTGGGCATGATTTTAACGATTACGAAGTGGGCAAACGCCACCATTTAGAAACGATTAAAATCTTTGATGAAAAAGGGATTTTAAACGCGCATTGTGGGGAGTTTGAAAATTTAGAGCGATTAGAAGCCAGAGATAAGGTCGTAGAAAGATTAAAAGAAAACGCCTTATTGGAAAAAATAGAAGAACACACGCATCAAGTGGGGCATTGCTATCGTTGCCATAATGTGGTAGAGCCTTATGTGTCTAAGCAATGGTTTGTCAAGCCTGAAATCGCTCAAAGTTCTATTGAAAAAATCCAACAAGGTTTGGCACGATTCTACCCTTCTAATTGGATCAATAATTATAACGCTTGGATGAGGGAATTACGCCCTTGGTGTATCAGCAGGCAATTGTTTTGGGGGCATCAAATACCGGTATTCACTTGCGAGAATAACCACCAGTTCGTAAGCCTTGATACCCCTTTAAATTGCCCTACTTGCAAGAGTGAAAAATTAGAGCAAGATAAAGATGTGTTAGACACATGGTTTAGTTCAGGGCTATGGGCGTTTTCCACTCTAGGGTGGGGGCAAGAAAAAAGCGGTTTGTTTAATGAAAACGATTTGAAAGATTTCTACCCTAACACCACGCTCATTACCGGGTTTGACATCCTCTTTTTTTGGGTGGCTAGGATGCTCTTTTGCAGCGAGTCGCTTTTAGGCGAATTGCCCTTTAAAGACATTTACTTGCACGCCTTGGTTAGGGATGAAAAGGGCGAAAAAATGAGCAAATCTAAAGGTAATGTGATAGATCCTTTAGAGATGATAGAAAAATACGGCGCGGATAGCCTGCGCTTCACTTTAGCCAATTTGTGCGCTACGGGCAGGGACATTAAGCTTTCTACTACGCATTTAGAAAATAACAAGAATTTCGCCAACAAGATTTTCAATGCGGCGAGTTACTTGAAACTCAAACAAGAATCTTTCAAAGATAAAGAGCGTTTGGATGAATACCAAACGGCTTTGGGGCGTTATGCGAAATCGCGCTTAAATCTTGTTACTAAAGAGGTTCGTAACGCTTTAGACAATTATCGTTTTAATGACGCCACGACTTTGTTATACCGCTTTTTGTGGGGGGAATTTTGCGATTGGTTTATTGAATTTTCTAAAGTGGAAAATGAAGCGATAGACGAGTTAGGGAGCGTGTTAAAAGAGGCTTTAAAACTCTTGCACCCTTTCATGCCCTTTATCAGCGAATTTTTATACCACAAGCTCAGTAACACTCAACTAGAAAACGCTCATTCTATTATGGTCATGCCTTACCCTAAAGAAATCGCACAAGATGAAAAACTAGAGCATGAATTTGAAGTGATCAAAGATTGCATCGTGTCTTTAAGGCGTTTGAAAATCATGCTAGAAACCCCACCGATTGTTTTAAAAGAAGCGAGCGTGGGATTGAGGGAAAAAATAGAAAACACAGAGCGTTTGCAAAATTACGCCCAAAAATTAGCGAAATTAGAAAAAGTCAGCGTGATAACTCTCAAGCCTTTAAAAAGCGTGAGCGATGTGGGGGAATTTTGCCAAACTCATGCGGATTTAGAAAATCTTGATTTAAGCCCGCTTGTTGCTCGTTTAAAAAAGCAGCTAGAAAAACTAGAAAAAGAAAAACTAAAACTCAATTTGCACAATGAAAATTTTGTCAAAAACGCACCTAAAAGCGTGCTAGAAAAAGCCAAAGAGGGTTTAAAAACGCTTTTAGAAAAAGAAAGTAAAATTAAACAAGAATTGGATTTGTTAGAACAACCATAATAAAAGGATAGAAAATGTTTCAAGCATTAAGCGATGGGTTTAAAAACGCGCTCAATAAAATCCGCTTTCAAGATGATGAAAAAGCACTAGACAGGGCGTTAGATGAATTGAAAAAAACGCTTTTAAAAAACGATGTGCATCATAAAGTGGCTAGAGAATTGCTCAAAAAAGTGGAAAGTCAAACTAAAGCGAGTGGCATCGGTAAGCAGCAATTTTTAGACGCTTTAGAAAAGAGTTTGTTAGAAATTTTAAGCGCTAAAGGGAGCAGTGGTTTTACTTTCGCTCAAACGCCTCCCACCGTGGTTTTAATGGCGGGTTTGCAAGGGAGCGGTAAGACAACCACCACCGCTAAACTCGCTCATTATTTAAAAACCAAAAATAAAAAAGTGCTTTTATGTGCATGCGATTTGCAACGCCTAGCGGCAGTGGATCAATTAAAGGTTTTGGGCGAACAGGTGGGCGTGGAAGTTTTTTATGAAGAAAATAAAAGCGTGAAAGAAATCGCTAACAACGCTTTAAAAAGGGCTAAAGAAGCGCAATTTGATGTTTTGCTCGTGGATAGCGCGGGGCGTTTAGCCATTGATAAAGAGCTTATGCAAGAATTAAAAGAAGTCAAAGAAGTCTTAAACCCCCATGAGGTGCTGTATGTTGCAGACGCCTTGAGTGGGCAAGATGGGGTCAAAAGCGCGAACACCTTTAATGAAGAAATAGGCGTGAGTGGGGTGGTGTTAAGCAAATTTGACAGCGATTCTAAAGGGGGTATCGCTTTAGGCATCACTTACCAATTAGGCTTACCCTTGCGTTTTATTGGGAGCGGGGAAAAAATCCCTGATTTAGACGTGTTTGTGCCTGAAAGGATTGTGGGGCGTTTGATGGGGGCTGGAGATATTATCTCGCTCGCTGAAAAAACCGCCAGCGTTTTAAACCCTAATGAAGCCAAAGATTTAAGCAAAAAGCTCAAAAAAGGGCAATTCACTTTCAACGATTTTTTAAACCAAATTGAAAAGGTGAAAAAATTAGGCTCTATGAGTTCTCTGATCTCTATGATTCCAGGTTTAGGGAATATGGCAAGTGCACTAAAAGACACGGATTTAGAAAGTTCTTTAGAAGTGAAAAAAATCAAGGCCATGGTCAATTCCATGACCAAAAAAGAGCGAGAAAACCCCGAGATTTTAAACGGCAGCCGAAGAAAAAGGATCGCTTTAGGGAGCGGCTTAGAAGTGTCTGAAATCAATCGCATCATCAAACGCTTTGATCAAGCGAGCAAAATGGCGAAACGCTTAACCAATAAAAAGGGTATTAGCGATTTGATGAATCTCATGAGTCAGGCTAAAAATCAAACGCCCCCTAAAATGCGCTAACTTTTAAGCATGTTTTAGGCGCTTTTGTTGTATAATCTCAAATTTAATACGAATATTTTAGGAGATTTTTGTAATGACAGTCATTAGACTCACTCGCATCGGGAGAAAGAAAAAGCCTTTTTATAGGGTGGTGGTAACCGATTCTAGGAAAAGAAGAGATGGAGGCTGGATTGAATCCATTGGGTATTACAACCCTTTAAGCGAGCCTAAAGATGTTAAGATTGATAAGGAGCGCTTGAATTATTGGAAAGGCGTGGGGGCTAAAATGAGCGAGAGGGTGGAAAAACTTTCTCAAAAAGCCTAAGGTTTTGTGAGACTAAATGCGCGAATTAGATCCTTTAAACACGCCTTTTTCTCAAGCTGAATGTAAGGACTATTCGTATTGCGTGGCAACTTTTTTAGAAAAATATTTAAAAAAGGTTGTTTCTTTTCCGCAAGCTTTGAGCGTGGAGTACACGCTTTTAGAAGATAAAGTCAAACAAATCACTATTTATACCCACCCATCAGACATGGGGCATGTGATTGGCAAAGAGGGTAAAATGGTGAGCGCGATTAAGGCGTTCGTTTCAGGTGTGAAAGCCAAAGATGGGTTTTCTTATAAAATCGTTGTTTTTGCGAGTAATGATAAAAATGGCGATAAAAATCCCCCCCATGTTTTAGGCGATCAAACGCCTTGAATTTTTTTCATGCTTTTAGTGGGTAGGATTGGTAAAAGCGTGGGGCTTAATGGGGGGTTAAAGCTTCATTTAGAGAGCGATTTCCCGGAGTGTTTAAAAAAGGGCGTTAAGGTGAGCGTCGCTCCAACCAACGCTTTCTCTTGCGCTTCTTCTTTTAAAGACTATGTGATCCATTCTTATGAGCATGCTAAAAACCTGTTATTTTTAGAAACTATCCGCACGCCCGAAAAGGCTAAAGAGCTGACTAATTTAGGGCTTTTTATGAGCGAAGAAGAGAGCAAGAAGCTCTGCGTTTTAAAAGAGGGCGAGTTTTTTTATTGCGATTTAATAGGGCTTAGCGTGGTGGAAGGAAACGAGATTCTAGGAAAAGTCATAGAAATCCAAAGGATTTCTCAAACAGATTATTTCATGGTTGAAACCACGCTGAATTTGGTTGGAAAAGGTTTGGCTAAGATTTTTTTAATCCCTTATAGGGATTTTTATATCCAAGAAATCCTTTTGCAAGACAAAAAAATAACCACCCATAACGCTAAAACGCTTTTAGAGAATAGTTGAGTGAAATTCAGCGTTTTAACCCTTTTCCCGCAACTCATCTTGCCTTATTTTGAAGATTCTATTTTAAAAAGAGCGTTAGAAAAAAACCTTTTTGAATTGGAAGTGTTAAACCTTAGAGATTTTAGCGCTAATAAATATCAAAAAGCGGATCACATGCTCATTGGTGGGGGTGCGGGGCAAATTTTAGACCCTGAGATGATAGAAAACGCACTCCATTCTGTTAAAAACCCTAAACACACAATTTTTTTAAGCGCGGTGGGCAAGCCTTTCAAGCAAATAGATGCGATGCGTTTGGCTCAAAAAAAGCATGTCGTTTTGGTGTGCGGGCGTTATGAGGGCTTTGATGAACGCTCTATTGAATTGAGCGCTGATGAGGTTTTTTGTATAGGCGATTTTATTTTAACAGGGGGCGAGCTTGGGGCGTTGTGCTTGATAGATAGTATCGCTCGCCACATTCAAGGGGTTTTGGGTAACGCCCAATCTTTAGAAAATGAGAGCTTTGAAAACCATTATTTGGAAGCCCCTAATTTCGCTAACGCTGTTTTTAAATCCAAAGAAATCAATAAAATCCCTGCTCCTTTAGAATATTCTAAAGGAAATCATGCTAGAATCAAGCAACTAAAACTTGATTTGTCAAAATTAAGGACAAAATTTTACCGCCTTGATTTATTCAAACAGCACAAATCATGAAATTGACATTAAGGAAAACACATGAAAAACCGCTACGTTCAGCAGTTTGAAGACGCTCAATTAAAAGACAAGAGCATGCCAACATTTAAAGCCGGCGATACTTTGAGATTGGGTATTACCATTAAAGAAGGCGAAAAAACACGAACTCAGTATTTTGAAGGCGTGTGCATTGCGATTAGAGGCAATGGCGTGGATAAGACTTTTTGCGTGCGTAAAATAGGGGCTAACAATATCGGCGTGGAGAAAATTTTCCCTTTTTATAGCGAAAGTTTGGCGAGCGTTGAGGTGTTGCGTGTGGGTAGGGTGCGCCGTGCGAAGCTCTACTACTTGCGCGATAGGAGAGGTAAGGCAGCAAGGATTAAAGAGGTCCGCCATTAATTTCTGTTAAGATTCTTTTTTAAAAAGACTGATTAGGAAGACGTTTCTGGTTTTTAAGGGTTAGAATGAGTTCTTAACCCTTTCTTTTAAGAATAGTTTTTCTTTTAGCTTTTATTACCAACTTTTTAAAACTTTTTTTAGCGTTAGCGTTCGTTTTTTTTCAAGGCAAAATTTCAATAACTTTTTTCTCTACCTGCTATCTGTTAAACTGAATTTTTGGCTTTAATGGAGCGTTGGTTGTCAAATTTAAAAAAAGGCTTTGAGTGTCTGTTTGATGAGAACAGAACCTTAACAGAACTTTTATTTTTTTAAGAAACAAGGCATGTTTAAATCCCCATGCTATACTCAACCCTTATGGCAAAATTCATATTTTGGGAGAAAGCATGGAAAAAACTGAAACCACGATTTTTGTGGATTGGGAAAATCTTCTCGCTGATTTGAAAGCAATCCAAGAAACGGATGAGCGTTTAAAAGAGCCTAATTTTAATTTCAACAATCCCGATCAACTCTTAGCACTAATCCGTTCGTTTTTGGAGCCTGAAGAGGAATTGAAGCGGATCTATTTTTATGTATCTGAGCCTTTCACAGAAGTTGAACCTAGAATCAAGGGCAATAAAAACGAAGAACTTGAGGAGTATAAAGAGAAGAATCCTAAAGATTATGAGGAAAGAGTGAATAAATCAGGGATTATCCAATTTTTCAACCATGCGATCGCCCAACAAAATCAAGTGAAATTACGAGTCGGGCGGATAAAGTTCAAATTCGTATATAAGTTCGAAGACAAAGAAGTCTATAATGGTCTAGAAGCCAAGATTTTCATACCTTACTTAAAGTTGCGTCAAAAACAAGTTGATGCGCTGTTGGTGCACGATATTACCAAGCTGTATTGCACCAAACAAGGAGGGTGTATTTTGCTGTTCAGCAGGGATACCGATTTTGTGCCTGTGTTAGAAGCCGCTTGGGAGAAAGGCTTTGAAGTCTTCATCGCCAACATTCAAGAAAGCCCCAATTCTGTCCCTTCAGACTTGAAGAAGTCTTGCAATGTGAGAGAACGCAGTGTCGCTGACATTGTAGATAACTTGCCAAAAAATCAGTACACCTCCAAGAAAAAGAACTTTTCCCCCAACGAGCCTTTTAACAACCCATTTAAAGACCAACTCTTTAAGAAGAACTAACACGATCCCCCCACCAAGGGGACAAAAAAGCACCCAATTTAAAAGGGTTAGCTTAAGCGGATTTTTCTAATCCATGATTTCATTTTTTGCTCTCTATTATGGAGTGATTTTTGAGAACAGAGATAAATTAGCGCTTATAATAGTGGTTTTATGGGGAATGTGTGCGTGTTTTTGGCGGTATTTAGATTTCTCAAAACCCAATCGTTTTAAAATTTTAACTTACTCTGTCAAAAATTTTTATATTTTAAGCAAACCTTAAGCTTTCTATGACTATACTTTCATTTCCTTGTTTCAGCAAGGGCTTTTTAAAAAGCCGCTAA
>NZ_JAALNT010000011.1:0-50859 GCF_017594925.1 Helicobacter pylori | reverse complement strand
TAAACTCCACCCCCTTAGGTGCTAAAGTTTGGAGTAAGCGCTCTATTTTATGCATTTGGCCCCCTTTAAATTTCTAAAACGCTAGCGATAAAAAGGCTCTTTTTTAAGCCCTCATCGCGCGCATGGAATTGGCTAAAGCTAAAAGCGTAACCCCCACATCGCCAAAGACCGCTTCCCACAAGCTCGCTACCCCCATAAGCCCTAGCACGATAAAAACCGCCTTAATCCCCAAAGCGAACAAGATATTTTGCCAAATAATGCTTTTAGTTTTTTTAGCGATCGCTAAAACTTTCACTAAAGAATTTAAGGAGTCATTAGTGATCACAATGTCCGCGCTTTGCTTGCTCAATTCTGAGCCTTTCCCCATGCCAATCCCCACATCAGCGCTCGCTAAAGTCGGAGCGTCATTGATGCCATCGCCTACAAAAATCGCCGGGGCTTTATAGCGTTCTTTGAAAGTTTTAAACACGCTCGTTTTTTCTTCAGGCAACAAGCTCGCATGATATTCACAGCCTAGAGTTTGAGCGATGCTCTCAGTCGCACTTTTTCTGTCCCCGCTCAAAATGCAAAAATTTTCTATCCCTTGCGCTTTTAAATCCCTTAAGCACTCTATGGCGTCATCTTTAATCTCATCGCTAATGACGATATAGCCCACATAAGTTTGGTTAAAAGCCACATGCACGATCGTGCCGTTTTCTTTGGAAGGGCTGTGCGCGATATGGAATTGATCGAGCATTTTTTCATTCCCTGCGATAATCAAATCCGTATGGCATTGCGCTTTAACCCCCATCCCGCTCAATTCTTCGTAATTTTTAATGTCATGCTGGTGCTTATCGTCCTTTAACATTTCTTCGCATGCTTTTTGAATGGATAAAGCGATAGGGTGCGTGGATAGGAGTTGCGAACAAGAAGCGTAATGCAAAACTTCTTCTTTAGAATGCCCGTTTTGCGGCACAATATCTGTTACTTTAAAAACGCCTTTAGTCAAAGTGCCGGTTTTATCAAAAGCGATGCTTTTAGCTTGGGTAAGCACCTCTAAAACATGCACGCCTTTCATTAAAATGCCCTTTCGGCTCGCCGCTCCCACGCCTCCAAAATACCCTAAAGGCACAGAAATCACTAACGCGCAAGGGCAGCTCACCATTAAAGCCACAAGCCCCCTATAAATCCACTCATCAAAGCTCCCCATAGAAAATAAGGGCGGTAATATGGCGATCATTAAGGCGATGAATAAAACGCTTGGGGTGTAGTAGCGTGAAAATTTAGTGATAAATTTCTCTGTTTCGCTCTTTTCATTCGTGGCTTGTTGGACTAAATCCACCACTTTAGCGATAGAAGAATCTTTATAAAGTTTCTCTACTTGGATTTCAAGGACCGCTTTTAAATTCAAGCTCCCCCCTAAAACTTTAGAGCGTTCGCTGACATTAACAGGCATGGACTCCCCACTCAACGCCCTTTCATCTAGCAAGCTTTCGCCCTTAACTACCACGCCATCCACAGGCACTTTTTCGCCGACTTTCACCACCACAATGTCATTAATTCTTAAATCTTCAGGCGCAACGCTCACTAATGTATCGCCCTTCTTCAAGTAGGCTAAATTAGGAGCGACATCCACTAAAGCCTTAAGGGATTTTTTAGAGCGAGCGATAGCGAGTTTTTGCAAAAATTCGCCCGCTGAATAAAACACCATGATAGAGACGCTCTCTTCATAAGCCCCCACGCAAAAAGCCGCAATAGTCGCAATGAGCATCAAAGCGTTTTCATCAAAAAATTGCCCTTTTCTAAGCCCACGAAACGCCCCTAAAATCACATCTTTACCGCTTATGAGATACACTAAAGCAAGCACCACGAACACCGCTTTTTCAATCAAAGGGCTAGGATCTAGGTGCAAGATTAAAATCGCGCCCAAAAAGACAGCGATCGTAACAATGAGTGGGGTAAAACTCAAGGGCTTTTCTGCGGCTTCTTTAAAAGATAGGCTCAAATGCGGTTCATTCTGCTTGATGAAATCCTTAACTTTTTCAAAATCGCTCGTATCCAAAAACAACTTACTGGTGCTGAAATTGATTTGAGCTTTTTTCACATAGTCTAGTTTGTTTAAATCCCTTTCTAATTTAGACGCGCAATCAGGGCAATCCAAATTGTGAATGTGGTATTCTTGCATTTTCTCTCCCTTATAAAAATCCTTTTAAGAAATCTTTCTAAAACTCAGCGCTTTAAGCATGTGAGATTTTTCTATATTCTCGCAAGCGTTTAAATCCGCAATCGTCCTAGCGACTTTTTTGACCTTATTCACAGAGCGCATGGACAGATTAAACCTTTCAACCGCCTGCTCTAACAACTTTTTTGCTTCAGCGTTTAAAGGGCAAAATCGTTCTATCTGCTCTTCATTAAGCTTACCATTAAAAGCGCTCTGTTTCCTTAACTTTTGCTGTTTGAAAGCTAATAATACTAATTCATGCATCTCTTTTGAAGTCCAAGAATGCGACGGCGTGTCTTTATAATTCCCCTCTTCCATTTGCACGAACAAATCAATCCTGTCCAAAAAAGGCTCGCTCAAGCGGTTTTTATACTGCGTGATTTCTCTGTCTTGGCAACGGCATGCTTTGGTCGCGCTGAGTAAATTCCCGCACAAACAAGGGTTTTGAGCCCCTACAAATAAAAAAGAGGTTTCGTATTCAATCTTGCTATGCACTCGTGAGATCACTAATTTATTGTTTTCTAAAGGCTCTCTTAAAGCTTCCAAAATATCCTTTTTAAAATGAGGCAATTCATCAAAAAAAAGCATGCCGTTATGTGCTAGCGCGATTTCGCCAGGTTTTGGCTCTCTTAAAGAGCTTGAGCCTAAAATGCTGGATTTTGAAGCGCTCTGGTGAGGGTTTCTAAAGCTTCTTAAAGGGTAATAGGCGCTGTCTTGCTCGCTTAAAATGCGTAATTTTGTCGCTTCTAAGATTTCATTCAGGCTCAATGGAGGCAAGATATAACGCATGCGATTAATAATCATGCTTTTCCCGCACCCTGGACTTCCTTCTAAAATCAAGTTATGAAACCCAGCGCTAGCGATCAAAGCGGCTTCTTTAGCGACAGCTTGCCCCTTGACTTCTTTAAAATCTAAGGCATAGGCGTCTGAAAAATAATACTCTTTATCGTTCAATTCTATCGTTTTAAAGGGTAGTTTTTTCGTGTGAGTGTCTGCTTTGGTTTCAGGGTTTTGCAAAATTTCTAACGCTTCTTTAAAATGCTCCACAAAAAAGCATTGCAAATTAGGGATGAGCGAAAAAAGCTCTTCATTAGCCTTAGGCGCAATGATTTTGGCATGGGGGCGCTTAATAGCAATGTCTAAAAGCATGGGGAAAATGTTAGGATTGGGTTTGATCTTGCCATCAAGCCCTAACTCCCCAAAAGCAAACCACTCTTTAAAAGCCAACTCTTGTTTTTGCAAAGCGATTAAAAGAGCGATAGGCAAATCAAAATGGCTCCCGGATTTAGGCAAATCTGAAGGGGAAAGGTTGATGGTGATTTTTAAAGGCGGGAAAGTGAAATCGTTATTTTGTAAAGCCGATTGGACCCTCTGCTTGGCTTCTTGGATAGAGTTATTAGCCAGGCCCGAAATCACAAACGCCGGCAAAGCCCTTGTGAAAGTCGCTTCCACAGCCACGATTTCTGCCACCCCCCTTTGCATGGTTGCGCAAAATATCGTGTTAATCATGGTGGTTACTTGTGTTTTTGTTGTTTTTGCAGCTCTTTGAGTTCTTTTTCAAATTTCTTACGCTTCAAAATGGATAATTTATCCACGAATAACACGCCATTGAGGTGATCGATCTCATGCTGAATGGCTACGGCTAAAAGCTCGCTCGCTTCTAAAACTTTCACTTCAGCGAAGCGGTTTTGATACTCTATTTTAACCTTTTCAAAACGCTCCACCTCTTCATAAAACCCCGGCACAGACAAGCACCCTTCTCTATATATCATTGACCCCTTAGTTTCTATCCATTTAGGGTTAATGATTTCCAAGCAGTCTTCCTTGTGTTGCACGCCGTCTTCTTGCGGGAGATTGATAATGAGCATTCTTAAGGGTAAGCCCACTTGAATTGCGGCTAAGCCTATCCCCTCACTAGCAATCATGGTTTCATGCATGTCATCTAGTTGTTGGTGGAGTTTTGAATCAAAAGAAACGACCTCTTTAGAAAGCGTTCTTAAGATTTTAGAAGGGTAATGGATAATCTCTAATAACGCCATGCAATCACTTTACATTTTTCTGTAACACTTTATCAATCAAGCCATACTCTTTAGCTTCTTTAGCGCTCATATAAAAATCCCTGTCCGTGTCTTTAGCGATTTGTTCCAAACTCTGCCCTGAGTTTTGAGCCAAAATAGAATTCATCAAACCCTTAAGCCTGAGAATCTCATTAGAAATGATTTCAATATCGCTCGCTTGCCCTTGAGCCCCCCCTAAAGGCTGGTGGATCATAATCCTTGAATGGGGCAGTGAAAAGCGCTTGCCCTTAGCCCCACAGCTCAGTAAAAACGCCCCCATAGAAGCCGCTTGACCGATGCAAATCGTGGAAACATCAGGGCGGATAAAATTCATGGTGTCATAAATGCTAAGACCGCTTGTTATCACCCCACCGGGAGAATTGATATACAAGCCAATGTCTTTTTCAGGGTCTTCGGCTTCCAAAAACAAGAGTTGGGCCACGATAGAAGACGCCACGCTGTCATTAATCTCACCGCTCAATAAAACAATGCGATCCTTTAAAAGGCGCGAGTAAATATCATAACTGCGTTCGCCACGCTCTGTATTTTCTATTACATAAGGAATGTATCCCATCATTTTTCCCTTTTAATCGTTTAACCCACTTGAGTTTTTTGAGCGTTAGGCCTCATTTTTTCCAAAATTTCTTGTTGCTCTTTAGGCAGGTTTTTATCTAACAAATAAGCTAACACCCGATCTTCAATCATCGCCATTTTCACCGCCGCTAACATGTTATTTTTGCGGTATTGTTCAATGAGATTTTCTGGGTTTTGCCCTGTCATCATCGCTTCATAATACAAGGTTTGAAAGACTTCATTGTCATGCACGCCAATTTTTTCTTCCTTCGCTAAAGCGTCAATGATAAAAGTGATTTTCACGCTTTTTGTCGCATCGTTCCTAAAGCTCTCACGCTTTTCTTTGGCTTTTTCTTGACTTTCTTGTAAGGATTTGACTTCTTCAGCTTGCATGGAATAAAGAGCGTTCCTGAACAACAAATCCATTTCTTGCTCTATGATCGTTTTAGGCAAATCAAAAACGATCTTTTCGTCTAAATTTTCAATCAATTTTTCTTTCAGCTCTTCGTTATAGAGCCTAGCTTTATTTTCTAAAAATAACTGCCCCTCAACCCTTTCTTTTAAAAGCTTTAAAGTCGCATTCTCTTCATTGGCTAGCACGATTTTAGCGAGTTCGTCATTGATTTCTAACGCTTCACGCGCTTGAATCTGGTGCAATTTCACTTTAAAAAGGGCTTCTTTGCCGGCCAAATGCTCTGCGTGGTATCCGCTAGGGAAAGTCAAAGGGAATTCTTTTTCTTCGCTAGCTTGCATGCCTAAAAGAGCCTTTTCAAAATCTTCTAGCATTTGCTTACTGCCTAAAATCAAAGTGAAATTCTCAGCCTTGCCCCCTTCAAAAGGCGCATTATCTATAAAGCCTTCAAAATCAATCGTCAATTTATCGTCGTTTTGGGCTTTTCTTTGAGCGTCAGCATCCACAAATTTCGCGTAATCTTTAGCGAGCTGTTTCAAACGCTCATTGATTTTTTCTTCATTTGGAACTTCCACTCCCACGCTAGGCACACACTCTTTGATCTTGTCTAAAACAATCGTGGGTTTTAAGCCAATATCCGCTTCTATTTCAAAATGCGTGTCTTTTTTTTCAAATTTAGTGAGATTGGGGCTGCCGATGAGATCCTTATTTTCAATCCCTAATTCCTTAAGAGCGTTTTTTAAAACCTCTTGAATCATTTCTTCTTGAGCGTCTTGTTCAATTTGGGCTTGATAACGGGTTTTCACTAAACTAAGGGGGACTTTACCTCTTCTAAAGCCATCAATTTTAACTTTTTGGGCGATTTTTTGAGCGATTTTATCATAACGCTTTTCTAAATTCTCAATGGAAGGTTTAGCGCTCAAACGGGCGTTAGCGGTGTCAATCTTTTTCACTTCAAGATTCATTTTTTTCCTTAATGGTTAAAAAATTAAAGTTTTGTATCATTATAGCTTAATTTGTTTTAATTCCGGTTGATAAAAAGCGGTTTTAATTCTGGTTTTCAAAAATTTAAAAAACTAAAAATCATAAGTTGAAGTGAGATAGACAGAAATATTGCGCTTGAAATGAAGGGTGTATAAAGGGGTTTTAAAATAATCATTGGTTAAAAAAGGGATGCGCGCGCCAAATTCTATCGCCCAATTCTTATACCTTGAAAAGCGGTAACGATACCCCACATTCAGCATCACTTGAAACATGTAAGGGTGATAAACACTCAAAGGATCTTTAGCCCACTTTTTAAAAATCTTTGTTTCATAAAACCAGGTTTCTCCCACGAAATTCATCCCTAAAATCAGCGTCCCAAAAGCGCGTTTGTATAAAAAGTCAGCTCCCGCGCCATAAAAAATAGCGTTAATAAAAGTCTCTTTTCTTTGCAATTTTTCTCTATAGCTTTTAGGGATCTGCGAACTCTCTCTCAAACTATCGCCTAAAACGCCTTTATTTTTAAGAAAAAACCCATAAGCATAATCCAAAGAGACATAAAAACGGAAGCCGTAGCGCTCTTTTTTAGGAAAAAATTGTTTATAGCCATAAATCAAACTGACTTCAGCAAAAGGAATGTCTCGGTATTTTGAATGGTTTTCAAATTTTTCCCTGCTCTGCAGCCATGACATTTGCACCACGCTTGTGCCATAATAATGGGAGCTTTTGTCTGTGTTAAAAGGTTTTCTCTTGGGCTTTTTAGGCTCAGCAAAACATGGAGGGTGGGCCTTGCCCCTTAAACACTTCTTGGCTAAAAACCGCTGGTACCCTAGATCTTCTTTTTTGATGATGGTGTAAGTAACCAGATCATCAGTCCTTAAATACACGCTCAAAAAGAACGCTAAAAACCCCTTTTTAAGCAGTTTGTTCAAGCGTTCTTTATCTTATGCGTATTTGTTTTTATCGGTTTCTTTTGCCTTTTAATTCCTTGGCGTCTTTTTGATAAGATTCTAAATTCTTTTGAGTGAGCTTTTTGTCTATTTCTTGCATGATATTTGCAAAAATCTTGTTCAAAGCGCTCTTGATCGCGTCATTAGAATTATCCGTTCCCTTAACCATAGTGCTAACTAACCCCCCACTATGGCTTGAATGGGTGGTTTTTAAGAATTTTTCTTGGATGTCCAACTCGCTCAAATCCATCGTAAAAGAATCCAAAGATTCCCCACTCATAGGCTCTAGTATGGTAACCTTGACAAAACCGGCCGGGATTAAAACCCCTTCCATTTTATCCAAACCAGTGGAGAATAATAACCCGGGTTCTGATTTTTTCTGTATGGTTCTTTTAGGATCGGGGCGTAAAACAATTTCGCCATTCATAGCGACAGCCAAATACCCTTCTTTTTTTTGCGCAAAAGAAAAATCGTCTTTATCGCTACTATCCACATTGATAACCTTGTAGCCCTGATTTTGCAAGATCTCTTCAACCTTGAGCACGGTTTGATTCTTGAATTTATTTTCATACTCTTTAGCAATATTATCGCTGTATTGGAAAGCTGGCTTTAAAAGTAGAATCTTTTCATCTAACGCTTGAACTTTCTCGCTAGCTGGATGGTAATTCAATTTCAAAGCGACTTCATTGGTTTCAATAATATGCGGGCTGCATCCCACTAATAAAGCCGCCACGCTCGCGCCTAAAAGGCATTTTTTCCATGCAAAATCTTTAAAATGATTATTTGCTTTCATCGTTCTATCCTTGATTGTAATATTTTAGACTTCTATAACAACAAACCCGAAGCAACCAACACGCTTTTGTTGTCAAAATGTTATTTTAGCCTAACATCTTTAGATTATCAGTCTTTTTCTATTTTTTAGCGTTATAATCCCCGCTTTTACCTCCACTTTTATGCTCCAACATCACACCGCTAATTGTCATGCTCTTGTCAATGGCTTTCACCATGTCATAAATGGTTAAAAGCCCTATGCTCACACTCATTAGTGCTTCCATTTCTACGCCCGTTTTAGCTTGAGTTTTGACTCTGGCATAGAGTTTAAAACTGCAAGTCTCTTTTTCTTCTAAAATGTCAATATCCACCCCATTGAGCATGATTGAATGGCACATGGGAATGAGCTCGCTTGTCTTTTTAGCCCCCATGATCCCAGCAATAATAGCGGTCTGCAACACCGGACCCTTTTTGACGCAATGATTGATAATAGCGTCATAAGCCTCTTTATTCATGCTAATACGACCGCTTGCTAGAGCGATTCTTTCAGTGGTTTCTTTATCCCCTATATCCACCATTTTAGGCTGATTTTCTCCATTCAAATGAGTGAGCGGCATTTTTTTATCCTATTGTTTGGGGCGAAACGCTTGAATGTTTTTTTCATTCACTTGCATGTAATTCCCTAAAATCAAATCCACGCAATAAGGAACCGCTGGAAAAACCGCCTCTAAACATTCTCTAATGCTTTTTGGCTTACCAGGAAGATTGATGATCAAACTCTTATTCCTAATGCCAGCACTCTGGCGCGATAGAATCGCTGTAGGCACGTATTTTAAGCTAGTCATTCGCATAAGCTCTCCAAACCCAGGAAGCATTTTTTGGCACACTTTTTCTGTGGCTTCTGGGGTTATGTCTCTTAAAGCAGGGCCTGTGCCTCCTGTAGTAACGACTAGATCGCATTGGTATTCATCGCACATTTTAATGAGCGATTTTTCAATCAAGTCCCTTTCATCAGCGACAATTTCATAATGAAATTCTAAAGGATTGAGTAGGTATTCGCTCAACACTTCTTGTATCGCCTTGCCGCTTAAATCTTCATAAATCCCTTTTGACGCTCTATCGCTCGCGCTCAAAACGCCTATATGAATCGTTTGCATTTGAACTCCTTTTTAAGCTAAAAGCCCACTCCCTTTTAAAGGGTGGCTTCTTTCTTTAGCGTAAATGCGTTTATTATCAATCAAATCGTATTTCCAAATAGGGGCGTTACGCTTAAAATCTTCAATAAAATCTTGGTATAGTTCTAAGGCATTTTTTCTATTCTTTCCCATTAAAACGCATAAAAATGAGCTTTGTCCTATCAAAACATCGCCCAGGCTGTGCACCATTTTTAACACCACGCCCAAATTTTTAGCTTTATGGTGCCATTTTTCAAACCAAGTCTTTAATAGCGCTTCATGAATATCAAAACTCAAGCCTTGAATGTTACCCTCTTCCCTCACAATCCCCACAAACACACAAAACGCTCCAAAGTTTTTAATGCAAGCTTCCTCTTGGTAGGCTTTCAAAAGCTTGTCAGTATCTAATGCCCCTTGAACGATTTTTAACATCTAGCCCCCACAAACCGGTGGCAATAAACTTACCACATCGCCATCTTTTAAAGGCGTGCTTAAATTGTCTATTAAGTGATCATTAAGGGCTATCGCGCAAACGCCCAACCACTCTTTTAAGCCCTCTTTTTCTTGTAAAATCGCCCTTAATTCTTTCAAATCATTCGCTTTGATGAAAAAATTTTCTTCTTTTATGGGTCCAAAAAATCGTACTTCTACCATCATTTACCCTTTACCCTTATATTAAATCTTTTAAAAGCATGATTTTAATATTTTTAAAACCTCTTTGAAAAGCGCTTTTAGTTTTCACAATAAATGTCCCATTTTGAGCTTTTTGACTTCCAAATACCCTTGATTGTGTTCGTTAGCGCACACGATCAAGCTCTCTCTTGTTACCTCAGCGTATTTTTCTAAAGCGGCGATTTTTTTAGGGTTATTCGTGAGCAAGCGCATTTTTTTAATGCGGTAATATTCCAAAATCTCACCCGCAACACTATAATCCCTTTCATCGTCTTTAAACCCTATCATTTCATTGGCTTGAATGGTATCATAGCCTTTATCCTGTAAAGCGTAGGCATTGACTTTGTTAAATAGCCCTATCCCACGCCCTTCTTGGCGCAAATAAATCACAAGCCCCCCTTCTTTAGAAATCCTTTCTAACGCCATTTGCAACGCCCCCCCGCAATCGCATTTTTGAGAGCCTAGAGCATCACCCGTTAAGCATTCTGAATGCAAACGCACTAAGGGGTTTTGAGAAAAATTAGGGGTGAAAATGACTAAATGATCTTTAGAGCCATTAGAACCCTTTTCTCTAAAACACTGGATATAAAACTCCCCAAATTGAGTGGGTAATTTGGCTTGGTTAGAGACTTCTAATCGTTTCAAGGATACTCCTAAAATTAGTTTTAAAACGCATCTTTTAAAAAAAGGTATTCTATCAAAACTCTTTATAATTTTCTTAAATTTTAAATTCTTAAAATTTGTAGGTTAAATTCAAACCATTGGGGCTTAAGCTAGAACGGATTTCATGTTTATTATAAATCCCTAAAGCTTCCCCAAGCCCTAAATCCCTAATGATAAAACCGATAGGATCCATAAGAGCGATAACCAAACGCCCTAAAAATAAAGAGCCAAAAAGCTTGCCTTGGTTGCGTTGGATATAGCGCGTGAGCTGGTAAAACCCTTCCCCCAATATCGAACCCAATAAAGGCGTGATCACTAAATCCTGCCAGCTAGGCACTTCCACAAACGCTTCCAAGCCATATTCCCAAAAAAGCGTGGAAGTGATAAAAGAAAAAAACGCTGAGGCCATCCAACTAAACCCAGCCATGCGCGGTTGCATATAATACATAGCCCCAAAATAAGGGTGCAAAATTTCATTGAAAATAAAACTATCATTGTCTAGTTTTGGCCCCATGCGGACATTTTCAAACCAACTTTTGATCCCAAACTTTTCTTTATCCCAATTCGTTACGCTCTCTGGCATGAGATACAACCCCACAATCCCTATCACCAACGACACGCCCAAAATCCCAACACTCGTGCCTAAATATTTCCAACGGCTATTTGGGGCATAAGGGATCGTGTTGCTCTTTTTAAACTTCTTTTTAAAATAATGCCATGAGAGATTTTTAGAAGGGCGTCTCAGCGTTTCTTCTAATTGAACGCTATTAGCGTTTAAAAAACTACAGCCTAACCCCCAAATAATAACGCAAACTACCCAAATCTTTTGAAAGGTTTTTAGGAATATTTTCAACAATATTTTTAGGAATGTTTTTAATGAAATCAGCATAAACTCTATTATTACTTTCATCAGGTTGCAAACTTTATTGCTTGACTTAAAAAGAGCTTATTATACCTTAAAAACATTACAACGCATTCAATGAAGCTTAACAGACCTCAAAGGCTAATCGTTTCTACAAGCTTAAGCCCAAACCCGCTCAAAGCCTTATACTGCCTGTCTTCAGAAGAGCTTAAAAGCCTAAAATCCTTTATCCCTAAATTTTTTAACACCAACGCCCCGATCCCAAAATCTTTAACGATATTGTTTTCTTTAGAATGCGTGTTCATAAAGATCAAATAACCCCCTTCGCGCTTCAAATATTCTAACGCTTTAAAAAACACTTCAAACGCATCAGTCGTCAAAAAATCAAAATCCTCTTTGATAGGGTGGAAACGCACTAAAGGGGCTAAATCATGGGTTTTTGCGCCTTTAAATTTAAAAGCGTAATGGTTTTTTTGCTGGTGATCTAAAAAAGTGTAGCATTGCGTTTGGTGTTTTAAAAATTCCCTTTCTTCTTGGCAAAACATTTTCAGCAAACTTTCATTTTCCAAACGATAGCTAATCAAATCAGAGACATAGAGGGTTTTAAGGTTGTGTTTAAGGGCAAAGTCGCTCAAAAATTTATCCCCCCTTCTCGCCATAGAGCCGTCTTCTTTCATGATTTCACAAATCACGCTCACCGGCTTTAATCCAGCTAATTTACACAAATCCACGCTCGCTTCCGTATGGCCCGTGCGCGCTAACACGCCTCCATCTTTTGCGATTAAAGGGAAAATATGCCCCGGGCGCACAAAATCGCTCGGTTTGGTGGTGTCCTTACACAATAATTCAATCGTTAAATGCCTTTCAAAAGCAGAAATCCCGGTTTTGGCTTCTTTAGCGTCAATGGAAACCGTGAAAGCGGTCTCATGGTTAGAATCATTCACGCTAACCATAGGGGGTAATTCAAATTTTTTCGCTAAATCTTTAGTCAAAGACACGCAAATCAACCCCCTAGCATGCGTGGCCATGAAATTGATTTTCTCAGGGGTAGAAAAAATCCCAGCTAAAACCAAATCCCCCTCATTTTCTCTGTCTTCATCGTCCATAACAATAAGCATTTCGCCATTTTTATACGCTTCTAAAGCTTCAGTAACTCTTCTTAAGATCATTCTAACTCCCTAGTTTTATTCAATAATATTTAGTTTTATAGAAAAAAGAAATATAGCATGTTTAATAACGATTATTACTTTATTGCTTTATTTAGCAAACCGCATTTAGCAAACCGCTAAGCCTTTAAATCAATTGAATAAAACTTCCCCTATCATGCAAGAAATACTCAAAGACTTATTCTAATGTTTGCCAATTCTGATTAATTTTGGGCTATACCTAAAAACTTTATCCAAGATTTTAACCGCGCTTTTGTGCAAAAAACGGCCAATCCTGATGCTTAAAGGTAATTTTTTAGGCCTTTGTTTTTCTGTGTTGGAGTTTTGGGAATTCATTCCATCGCAAGTGATCGCAAATTCTTCTAACACATAGTTTTTGACCCCATGCCAATAATGCCTATCCATCACGCAATCTATGGGCATCACCCATTCTTTCGCGCTGTATTTCAATAATTTTTGTGCGGCTTTGGGGGCTAAAACATACCCTTGAGTGCCAATGCCATCTTTAAAATTTAAGATTTGAGAAACCCCTTTAACGGAAGTTTTTTGTTTAGCCACATTTTCTTCTAAATGCATCAAGCGGATATAGCCTAACTCGTTGATGTGTTTATCACAAAACTCCAGGCTTTCTTTAAAACACTCTTTTAAAACAATATCGTCTTCTAAAATACAGATCGCTTCATTGAGCTCTATGCATTTTTGCCACAAGGAATAATGGCTCGCATAGCACCCAAGCTCCCCAAACCCCATCCTCTTCCCGCAATGCTTGATCGCATGAAAGAAATTTTTTAACGCGCAAGGGGGGTGTTTTTTATTTTCACAAAAAGCCAATAAATATTCAATCACAAAAGAAGGGTGCAAATGCTCTAAAATCAAGGGGTGTAATTGAGTGGGAGAGCTTTTAGAATAGATCGCATCAAAAATTTCATAAGAGACCCCTTGAAGTTTAAGGCTCTCTAAAAGGGGGGTTATATGAGTTTCTTTTAAAGAAAAATTTTGACAGGTTTTGGGGCTTAAATGAATAATAAAAACACGCATGTTAGCCTTAATTCTTAATACAAATAAAATCAATATAAACAGACTTACATTCTAGCGCAAATTTTAGTAAAATACGCATTATGTTAGATGATATTCCTATTACCATTCAAAAAAGTGAAAAAATCAAAACCCTGAGCTTGAATATCACGCCCTCTTTAGAAGTGATTCTAAAAATGCCCAATTCTTGCCCTCAAGCTAGAGCGAGCGCTTTTTTAAAAGAGCAAGAAGCTTGGCTAAAAAAAACCCTTTCAGCCATGCAAGAAAAACACTCGCTCTTATGCTCGCGCCTAGAAACCTATCAAAACAAAATCCTTGTGTTTGATGAGGTAAAAAACGCCAACGATTACACCCTAACAGATCTTAAAAAAATCTTAAAAACTTATTTGGAGCGAAAACTCCCTTTGATCGCTCAAAAAATGCAAACTTCCTATACCCATTTTAGTATTAGGAACAACGCCAAAGTTTTAGGGAGCTGCTCTTATCATAACCGCTTGAGTTTCGCTCTTTTATTGGTTTGCGCCCAAAAAGAAGCGATTGATTATGTCATTATCCATGAGCTCGCCCACACGATCCACAAAAACCATTCCAAAAATTTCTGGCGTTGCGTTCAAATCTTTTGCCCTAATTACCGCGCTCTAAGAGAGCGTTTAAAACAAAGGGTTGTTTTTTACACCCAACTTCTCAAGCAACTACAGCCCTAAAGATTAAACCTTAAAAATGATAACTCACATACGCTGTGATGCTTCTAGGAGGCGCGGCTTCTTTCCCGTTAGGGCTAGTGCCTATCCCGCTAAACCAATATTTCATGTTAAAAATGTTATTGATTTGCAAGCTCGCATTAACGCTTTGCTTTTTGCGTTCCCACAAAGTGCTAGAAATTTGCAAATTCCACACCCAATACCACGGCGTCATGCCCGCTGTTCTTGTAGTGATAGCCCCGTTTTTAATCGTGGGCGCGTATTCTGTAAAAGGCACGGTGTTTAACACATCTGTATAAGCGCGGCTATAAAAGAAAGAGCTTAACCCGATCGTGGTTTTAGCGTAAGTGTAGCTCGCGTCTAAAATAAACTGGTGCGGGCTGACAAAAGGGAGTTTTTTGCCAAAAATATCTTTTTTAGGCCCTTTAGGATTAGCAGGGTTAGTGATCATTGTGTGGCTTGTGATATTAGCGTCTATAAAAGTGTAAGCCGCATGGAAATTAAGCCCTCTAATTGGCGTGTAATACAACTCTAGCTCCACGCCTTGCGATCTCGCATTGACCGGCTCTCTATTATCCCCATAGCGCCCGGTAAAATAATTATTCGCAAAAATCACAAAATAATTCGCGTTAAAACTCACTTGATTGTTAAAATAATATCTTGAGCCGCTTTCCATGACATTAAAGATTTGAAAATAATCCGTGCTTGTGCCTACAAAATTACCGATATTGCTGAACTGTGGCGGAATGTAGCTTCTTTGATAATTGAAATAAAACAACCAATCCTTAATGGGTTTATAGCCGACATTCAGCGCCGGATTCCATTGGTTATAACGATCTTTAATGGTTTTTCCTGTTTGACCTTCTTTAAAAGGGGGAGCGTCTTTTTTTTCGTAATTTAAAAAAGTGTATCTCAATCCCGGCGTGATCGTTAGCATGCCGTTATTGAAATTGATTTCATCGCTGGCATACACGGCGGTATAATTGTTGAAATTATTGAGTGAAGTTCCTGCATCAAACCCACTGCCATTATTAGGCATGCTAGGGTTTTTCCTGGTGGTGGATCGGCGGTATAAATCTTCGGTTAAAAACCGCATTCCCATGTTAAAAGTTTGCTTGACTTTACCGGTATTGACTGCGAGATTGAGTTTTGGTTCAAAAGCATTCACCACGAAGCGGCGGAGCTGATCAAAAAATTGCCAACAAGGGCTATTCGTATCGCTATAAGAATACAAACCGCAATTGGGGTTAGTCGCGCTGATTTCTCCTTTGCCTTTAAAGGGTAAAATCTTATTTTGACTGCTCATATACACGCTTTGGTATTGATTGGAAAAGCCAAAATCCCTACTCATGTCATGCGTGAAATAAGTGAATTTAAAATCGCCCCCCACTTTCCTATCCGGATCGCCAAAGTAGTTTTGATACACGATCCCAAAGCGCTTGGCTCGCCCTCCATCTTGATTGTCAGGGCGCTCGTTGATGAAGCGGTTATAGGCGTAATCTTGCGCGCTCAAAGTGCCTGGATGATAAGAGTTGTATTGATAATACTGGTAATAAGCTTTAAAAGTATTGGTCGCATTAATCTTATAAATCGCATCCAACAAGTAGTTTTGCACCTTTGTAGGGCTATTTTGCCTAAAACCTTGCCCATTAATCCAATTGCCTTGAGCGCTAATGCCTATATATTTACCCAACATCCCGGCCGTTCGCCCATAAGTGTTAAACAGCATTTGGTTTCCTAAAGTTTGGGCTAAGGGCTTGCCTTTTTCCTTGGGATCTACAAAATTCCCATTAGAGGAGCGCCCCCAAAAAGTGATCCTTTCAGCCGCTTGATTTTCCCACTCTTTAGGGATTTCTTTAGTGATGACATTCACCACGCCTCCAAAAGTGTTAGGCCCGTATTGGACGCTCGTTCCCCCCTTAATCACATCAATCCTATCCACTGACTGGAAAGTTACAGGGAAAATCGCCAATTCAATATTGGAATACGGCGCGCCATAAATGGGGATACCATTGACTAAAATCATGTTGGTGTTGCTATGCCCATTACCGCCCCCACCAAAACCGCGCACCGAAATTTTAGGTAGCACGCCCGTGCCTGTAGCGTCTCTGATTTGAATCCCTGGCACATTTTGCAAGGCGTTTTCAATATTCAAATTCCCCGTTTTTTTGAGTTCTTTGTTGGAAATCACCGTGCGAGAGCTTGTGGAATTGCGCACCTCTTCGCTTTGCCATGAAATTGGGGCGCTGGGATTGAATTTTTGCTCGGTGGTTGTAACTTTTTTTAAAAAATGGTGCTTATCTTTCGCGCCTACAAAAGAATTAAAAGATAAAAAAGTCAAAACGACCAACGCTAAAAAATACGGGGTTTTTACCCTCAAATAACCTTTCATTATGATAACCTTTCTTATTTAATTCAAACCGATGCATATTATACAAATAATTATTATAATTAACTTAAATTTTGAAGTTTGATTCTATTGATTTACAATTCGTTATCAAAATGATTTGAAAAAGGTTTTTTGTGTTTTTTAAACAAGCTACTAAGCGTTTTTTTTTAAAACAGAATGTTAGGGGGTTTTAGAATGCGTTATTTATCAATTTGACGGAGAAACCATTACAACCGCTATCGCAAAACCAGCGTCATGGCTGATGCTCGCGCTCAAGCTTTGGATATTAAAATAGTCCATTTTTTCTTTAGAAAGGGTGATTAAGGGGGCGTTTTTAGGGCTTTTAGAAATGCGTATATCCAAAAAGCTCAATTCCTTACCAATACCCACTTGAAGGGCTTTAGAGCAAGCCTCTTTAAGTGCAAAAAACCCGGCGATACTGCTAGATTTATCCTTGCATAAAACAATCTCACTTGGCGATAAAAAACGCTCTAAAAACCTCATTTCAAAGCGTTTCACGCACTTTTCTACCCTAGCAATAGAGACAATATCTACGCCAATCATTTAAAACTATTGGATGATAAAATCAGTGAAAAAGACATTTTTAATAAAGCCATCAATCAAAAACGAATTCAAATGGCTCTTAATTTCATCTTTAAGCTTGTTTTTGCCTTTATTAGTAACCACTTCTTCCACGCTTTTAGACGATAGAATTTCTATAATCGTGTCTTTAATCGCTGTGTCCTTAACCTTGACTTCATTCAAAAGCTTTTCATTGCTCAATTCTAACGAAATAGAAGCCTTAAGGTAGCGTCTGCCATTTTGAGAGACCAAATTCACCGCAAAAGGCGCATCAATCGCATACAAAGGCCCAAGCACCAAATATTGCTGGATATTAGAGCCTTCTTTAGCTTCTTGATTTTTGTTCGCCATAGGATTAGCTTGAACTTCTTGAGTGTTTTTAGAAGCGTTTTCTTTAGATTCTTCCTTATTCCCCATAAGCAGCATGATAATCACCCCCACCAATAAAAGCATCACTAACACGCTTCCAATGATGACAAATAAAAGGGCTTTGCTTTTTTTTGGGGGTTGTTGCGCGGTATTTTCTTGTTCTTCTGCCATGTCTATTCCTATTGAAAATAAGTTAAAGTGGTTTTCCCGAATTTTTTCTGTTTGATTATAGCTAAAGTTACAAGACTTTTAGGCATCTCATGCAGGCTTTCATGCTCAAAAACCACTAAAAGATTTTTTGAATGAGAGCGGTTTAATAACCTTTCTAAAGCGTGAAAACACTTTTCATAAATCCCTAAAAACCCGCTCGTTTCAAAAGGAGGATCCAAATAAAGGATATTCAAAACGCCATTTTTTAAACACAGCGCCGGCAAAAGCTTGAAAGCGTCATCTAAAAAGGTTTGAATTTCCATTTCCTTTTTCAAGCGGTTTTTAAAAAGGGAAATATTTTCTAAAAGCGTCTTATAAGCGCTTTTATTTTGCTCAAAAAACACCGCGCTTTTAGCCCCCCTACTCAAAGCCTCTAAACCCATAGAAGCACTGCCTGAAAACACTTCTATAAAGTGCGCTCCATTAATTTCTGCTTGCAAGGTGTTAAAAAACGACTCTCTTACGATCGCTTTGGTGGGGCGCGTGCTAGAAACGTTAGGCAAATTCAAGCCCAATCCCTTACAAGCCCCCCCAATAATCTTAAATTTTTTTACTGGCTGATGATTTGGCATAATTTTTGGGTGTATTCTTCTAGTAATTGCTGAATCTTTTGCTCTTTAGAAAGTTGGATTTCTTCGCAAGGTTTTTCGCTCGTCTTTAAAGCGCGATAAAAATTTTTTACATCTTCTTTCACGCTCTGTTTAGTGAAAGGCTTTCTTAAATGCTCTTCTATAAAGCATAGGGGCTTATTAATCTCTAGCGTTTCATCATCGCTTAAAACAAAATCGCAAACTTCCACAGAAGAAAGGCAATCGCTCAAATAAAATTCCAAACTCCTTTGAATCAACAAAGACTTGCAAGAAAGAAAAATTTTCAAAAAACCCCCTTTATCCCAAATAGACTTAAATGGTTTCAAATTATAGCGATTCTTTCTTTTAAACACCAATATTAAATAAATAAACTTAAAAAGTGTTTCATTTTGTAAAAAAGAAAAACAGAATGTTAAAAATAAAGCTCAAGTAACATCTTTTTTTTTTTTTTGGTATAATGCCGCTTAAGGTAAGAGCGAAGGGCGTATTATATTCCTTCCTTCTTTACTATAACTTAGCATTTTAATCAACTTTTTCATTAAAATGTCCTGACGCTCTTACCTTTCCTCCTTAAAAAACGCAAGCTCTTTGTTATTATTATTAATTATTATTAGATTGTCAAAATGCTTTTAATTTACATTTTATTTTTTTTCACAAACTCTAACGCTTTGAAACGCTCCCCCAAGCCCCCAGGGCTAATTAGGGGCTTGATTTTAGCCGCTTCTTTTAAATACCTTTCATAACCCACGCTCTTTGAAAATACCTCCAACAATCCCATAAGCCCCATATCAATCAAAGCGTTAGCCTGCGTTTTAAAAAATGAAAATTGTGCATGGTGTTTTTCAAACAAAAAGCGCACCAAAGAAAAATTGACATCATAAGTCAAATCGCTTTGCTGATACAAAGAAGCTAAATTATTTAAAATATCCTTAAAATCCAGTGCTTGGTGGTTTTTAAAAGCCCTTAAATGCATGTCTTTTCGCTCTGTTTCATCGCCATAATCAAAGCTCAAAAACACCCAAGAAGAAGCCTCGTTCAATTTTTCTAACAAATCCTTAATGAAAGCGTTCAAAAATAACGGCGCACACCCTTCTTTTAAATTCAAATTTTTAAGAAGTTCTTTAGTGGGTTCATCAATATTGCCCCAAACGCCCTGATGATCATGGGTGATAAAAAGCATTTGATTGTCTTTAACAATCTCGCAAGCGAACGCGTCAAACAATTCATTAGAGACAACGAACGCGCTTTTTTTTTCTTTAAAATCAAGCTCTTCTAGAGCGCAACTGATTAGATTCAATTGCGTGGCTTGTTTGAAAATAGTTCGTTGGATATTTTGCAATTCCTTTAAAGGCTCACAGCTGACAAATTCGCATTTTTCCATTACGCCCACGCTCAAAGCGTTTAAAAAACTGGCTATATCGCTCAAAAAATGCCCATGATGAGAGCCAATTTCTACAATTTTTAAAGGCAAAAATAATTTTTCTTCTTCTAAAAGCCTAATGATATAAAACGCCATAGCGCCCCCAAAAAACTTACTCAAAGACACCGAAGTGTAAAAATCCCCTTTTTGACCGATTAGTGCCTTTCGGTAATACCCCTTTTCTCCATAAAGCCACTCTTGCATGTAATTCCCAAACGATCGCACGATTTTCCTTTCATTAAACTCATCTCAACCAACAATAATAGAAGCGCTATTTTAGTCAAAATCGCCTTATTTTTGCGCTATGATATTATAATTATAATGACTTTTAGGCTAGTTTGAAGGGAGTTTGGAGTTTGGAAATTTTAAGGCGAGAGTGCGGGGCGGTGGAAGAAAACGCTTATATTGTGAAGCTTTCTGGTGGGGTGGATTTTATTATTGATCCCGGATTTTCTAGTAGCGAATGGGTGTTAGAAAACGCCAAGAACCCTAAGGCGATTTTAATCACGCATGGGCATTATGATCATGTGTGGGATAGTGCTCAATTGTCAAAGATCCTTAAAGACACCCCCATTTACGCTCCCAAAGACGATGTGTTCATGCTAGAAAATGATATTTTCCATTTGGGCATGCCGGTTTTTAGCCCCAATTTTAGCGTGCCTTGCAATAAGGGTTGCACCACTTTAGAGATAGCAAACACTACCATTAAATACTGGCATTTTCCCGGACACACGCCCGGTTGTTCTATCATAGAAATTGAAGGGGTGATTTTTAGCGGGGATTTTATTTTTTATCGCAGCATTGGCCGTTATGATTTCCCTTATTCTAATGAAAAAGACATGAAAGAGTCCTTGATAAGGTTTCAAAATTTAGATTTTTCTAAAGACATAGAGATTTATCCAGGGCATGGGGATAAGACAAGTTTTTTTGCCGAAAGAGAGCATTCTAAAATTTGGGTTTCAAGGATGGCTTAATTGTTAAGCCGGCTAGAAAAAGAGCGTTATTTGCGCCATATCATGCTAGAAGATGTGGGCGAAGAAGGCCAATTGAAGCTTTTAAAATCCAGCGTTTTAGTCATTGGAGCCGGTGGGCTTGGATCAGCGGTTTTGATGTATTTGTGTGCCGCTGGGGTAGGAAAAATAGGCATTGTGGATTTTGATGTGCTAGATATTAGTAATTTGCAACGCCAAATCATCCATTCACAGGATTTTTTAAACCAACCCAAAACCTCTAGCGCGAAAGCGCGCTTAAAACAACTCAATGCCGGTATTGAAATAGAGGCTTTTGAAGAACGCTTTAAGGCCCATAACGCTCTTTCTCTCATAGAGCCTTACGATTTTATCATAGACGCTACAGACAATTTCAACGCTAAATTTTTGATCAATGACGCTTGCGTGTTAGCCCAAAAACCCTATTCGCATGCCGGGGTTTTAAAATACAGAGGGCAAAGCATGAGCGTTTTACCCCATAGCGCATGCTTAGCGTGTGTTTTTGATAAGCCTCCTAAAAAGGGATTAAATCCACTTTCAGGGCTTTTTGGGGTCTTACCCGGAGTTTTAGGGTGTATCCAAGCGAGCGAATGCCTTAAATATTTTTTAGGGTTTGAAACTTTACTTATAAATACTTTACTTATAGCCGATATTAAAACGATGGATTTTAAAAAAATTCAAGCACCCAAAAACCCTGAATGTAGGGTTTGTGGCACGCATAAAATCACGCATTTACAGGATTATGAAATTTAGATTAAGGGGTAAGTTTTGGATTTATCAACCATACTAGGCTTGGTATTGGCGGTCGCTTCTATTTCGCTAGGCGATATTTTAGAAGATGGCAACCCGTTGCACATTATCCATTTGAGTTCAGTCATTATCATCGTGCCTACTTCGCTTTTTGCCGCCATGACAGGCACGCATGCTCGTTACGTGAAAGCCGCTTACAAAGAAATAAAAATTGTTTTTTTAAACCCTAAAATCAATTTAAACGAAACCATTAAAAATTTAGTGGAATTAGCCACTTTAGCCAGAAAAGATGGGGTGTTGAGTTTAGAGGGGCGAGTGGCACAAATTGAAGACGATTTCACCCGTAACGGCTTGTCTATGATCATAGATGGCAAGGATTTAAAATCCGTTAAGGAAAGTTTAGAAATCAGCATTGAAGAAATGGAAGAGTATTACCACGGCGCCGCTCATTATTGGGAGACGGCCGGTGAGACCGCTCCTACTATGGGGTTAGTGGGGGCGGTTATGGGGCTTATGTTGGCCTTGCAAAAACTAGACAATCCGGCTGAAATGGCAGCAGGGATCGCTGGGGCTTTTACGGCTACTGTTACAGGGATTATGTGTTCTTATGCGATTTTTGGCCCTTTTGGGCATAAGCTCAAGGCTAAGTCTAAAGACATTATCAAAGAAAAAACCGTTCTTTTAGAGGGGATTTTAGGCATCGCTAATGGGGAAAATCCAAGGGATTTAGAAAACAAACTCTTAAACTACATCGCTCCCGGTGAGCCTAAAAAATCTCAATTTGAGGGCTAAACATGGCTAAGAAAAACAAACCCACCGAATGCCCTGCCGGCGAAAAATGGGCGGTTCCTTATGCGGACTTTTTGTCGTTGTTGCTCGCGCTTTTTATCGCTCTTTATGCCATTTCAGCGGTCAATAAATCCAAAGTGGAAGCCTTAAAAACCGAATTTATTAAGATTTTTAATTACGCTCCTAAGCCAGAGGCGATGCAACCGGTTGTAGTGATCCCCCCTGATTCAGGGAAAGAAGAAGAGCAAATGGCGAGCGAAAGCTCCAAGCCGGCTTCGCAAAATACCGAAACAAAAGCCACTATCGCTCGCAAAGGCGAAGGCAGTGTTTTAGAGCAAATTGATCAAGGCTCTGTTTTAAAGCTCCCCTCTAGTTTGCTGTTTGAAAACGCCACATCAGATGCTATCAATCAAGACATGATGCTTTATATTGAGCGGATCGCTAAAATCATTCAAAAACTCCCTAAAAGGGTGCATATCAATGTAAGGGGTTTTACGGATAATACGCCTTTAAATAAAACCCGTTTTAAAAGCCACTATGAATTAGCCGCTAATCGTGCTTATAGGGTGATGAAAGTCCTTATACAATACGGCGTAAATCCTAACCAATTGTCTTTTTCTTCTTACGGCTCTACCAACCCTATCGCGCCTAACGATTCCTTAGAAAACAGAATGAAAAACAATCGTGTGGAAATCTTTTTTTCAACCGATGCGAACGATTTGAGTAAGATCCATTCTATTTTAGATGAAGAATTCAATCCCCACAAACAGCAAGAATGAATCGCATGAATAAAAATTATCTTTTAATCTTTTTGTTGTTAGCGAGTCTTGTTGCTAGAGAGAAGGACGCTTCTTCAAACCTTTTTGATTTGATTGATAAAGGGATCAACAGAGAACAAGAATTAAAAGAGCAGGAGCAAAAAACGCGCTTGAAACTGGCTCAAAGCCCTTTGGTGGCGTTAGAAATTGTCCCCCAAGAAACGCCCTATTTAGAATGGCAAGGGGCTAGGGAGTCGTATTATTTAAAGGTGAGTGCTGTGGTGGAGAGCGTGGTTATTTTAAAGATTGACATCAATCAAGGGCGTTCTTGCTCGCTCTATCCCACGCCTAAAAGTGTTTCTTTAGTGAGGAATCAAAGCGTAGCCTATGAAATTTTATGCGAAAACCAGCCGCTATGGATAGAAGTGAGCACGAATTTAGGCAAACGCACCTTTCAGTTTTAACCTACAACCAACATTAAAGAATGCCTTTAGCATTTTAAAACCCCTTTATTCAAATAAGTTTGGTTATAATGCCAAGCATGGGCGTTTTTAAACAATTGATCAAAGAATTGTATGAATGGTTGCTCCATTCTATAGATGTGGCTACGCAGCATTTAGTTGCCATAGTATTAAAAATAAGCGTGGTAAAATATTTGATAAAAGAATTTCATGATCGCTTCATTTACTTTATAGACTTGCTCGTGCAGCATTTTATCATCGTTGCGCTTTCTAGTCTTCTCGTGTTGGTGTTTGGGGTTTTGATTGGGGTTTTTGTGTTTTATAACTCAAAGGCTAGAGCGTTCTTGCTCCCTGTGGTGAATTTCCTCTACACCATCCCATCGCTAGCGTTATTCGCGTTATTCATTCCTGTGATTGGGGTGGGGTTAAAAAACGCGCTTTTAGTGTTGGTCTTATACGGCTTATTACCCATTGTCCATAGCACTTATAACGCTTTAAAAGAGGTGAGAGAAGAGGTGATTAAGGCCGCTATTGGGCTGGGGTGTAACCCCAAAGAGTTGTTTTTTAGGGTGCACTTCTTGCTCGCTATCCCCCAAATTTTAGCGGGCTTAAGGATTGCGGTGGTGATGTTAGTGGCGATGGCTGGGATTGGGGCGCTCATTGGGGCTGGAGGCTTAGGGCAGGCGATTTTTAGAGGGCTAAACACGCAAAACACCACGCTTTTAGTGGCGGGCAGTTTGATCATAGCTCTTTTTAGTGTTTTAGCGGATCAATTTGTGAGCGTCTTTCAGCATGAAAACGCTTTGCAACGCCTATTTTCTCAAAACGCCACCCAAAAACAAAAAAGAAGAGTTTATCTTAATTTAGCGGTGTTTCTTTTTTTATTGCTAGCGAGCGCTTTATGGCTCATTCCTAGAAACGCCACAGAAGAAAAACCCTTAGTCGTAGCGACAAAACCTAGCAGTGAGCAGTATATTTTGGGCGAGATTTTAAGCCTTTTGTTAGAAAAACACCATATCCCTATCAAGCGGGCGTTTGGCATTGGTGGGGGGACGATGAATATCCATCCGGCATTACTTAGGGGCGATTTTGATTTGTATGTGGAATATACCGGCACCGCTTGGGTGAACACGCTCAAAAACCCTTTGACACAAAAAGTGGATTTTAAAACGATTAAAAAGCGTTATGAGAAGGAATTTAATCTTTTGTGGGTGGGGCTTTTGGGCTTTAATAACACCTATTCTTTAGAGATTTCTAAAGAAGACGCTCAAAAATACGCGATTGAAACTTTCAGCGATTTAGCCCTTCATAGCCCAAATTTTGATTTTGGTGCGGAGTTTGACTTTTTTGAAAGAGAGGACGCTTTTAAGGGCTTAGTGAAAGCTTACCGCTTTCATTTTAGAAGTTTGCATGAAATGGATATTAATTTGCGTTATAAAAGTTTTGAATCCCATAAGATCAACGCTTTAGATGTCTTCACCACAGACGCTCAAATCAAAGAGCTGGATTTAAAGGTGCTTAAGGACGATAAAGGGTTTTTTCCTAATTATCAAGCCGGTATTGTTATGAGAAAAGAAATTATCAAAAAGTATCCTGAAGCACTAGAAATCTTAGAAAAATTGGATTCAAAAATTAACGATGAGAAAATGCAGGATTTAAACTATCAGGTGGAAGCGTTGAAAAAAAGCCCCCAAATAGTCGCTAAAGATTTTTTAGAAAGCTTGGGGTTATAGCATGAAAGAAATTGTCAAAATAGAGAATGTGTCTTTTAACTACCACAATCGCGCTGTTTTTAAGGATTTTAATTTAAGCATTCAAGAAGGGGATTTTTTATGCGTTTTAGGGGAGAGCGGGAGCGGTAAAAGCACGCTTTTAGGCTTGATTTTAGGGCTTTTAAAACCCAGTTTTGGGAGCGTTAAAATCTTTAATGAGACCCTTTCAAACAACGCTTTTTTACGCCAAAAAATAGGCTATATCGCTCAAGGCAATTCCTTATTTTCTCATTTAAACGCCATGCAAAACATGACCTTTTGCCTTAATTTACAAGGCATAAACAAACAAGCCGCTCAAAAAGAAGCCAAAGCCTTAGCGTTAAAAATGGGGTTAGATGAGAGCCTTATGGATAAATTCCCTAACGAATTGAGCGGAGGGCAAGCCCAAAGAGTGGGCATTATTAGGGGGATTATCCACAAGCCAGAACTCATTTTATTAGACGAGCCTTTTAGCGCTTTAGATAGTTTTAATCGTAAGAATTTGCAGGATCTCATCAAAGAGATACACCAAAATTCTTGCGCTACTTTCATTATGGTAACGCATGATGAGGAAGAGGCGCAAAAGTTAGCCACAAAAACCCTAGAAATCAAAGCCCTTAAACAAGAGCAATGATTTTAAGGCTCGTTTAAAAATTCTGGCGTGGTGTTGTTGGTGGGCGTTTGCATAGAAGAATTAGAGCTGTTTAAAGTTTTTTTAGCGGGTTTTTCGTTGAATGGGGGGGCTTTATAGCCGCAAGCTTGAATCGTTATTGCCACAAGCGTTAAAAAGCATGTTAAGATCAGTTTATGGAACAAAATATTTTCTCCTTACTCATTCAAAAAAAGTCTTATAAAAAGCTTGAAACTCTTTTGAAACTCAAAAAGCTTAAGGTTTTTATGCCTTTAAGTTTACAAGAAAATTTGCTTTTTATCTTTATAAAAGACTCTAAATTGCTTTTTGCGTTTAAAGATCTTTGGGCTTCTAAAGAATTTAACCAGCGATTCGCTAAAGAAATCAGCCATTTTTTGAACACGCAAGGGCATGCTTATGGGTTTGACGGGTTGAATGGGTTAGAAATTTTAGGTTATGTGCCTAAAGACGCGCTAAAAAAAGCCAATTTTTATGCCCCCATTAAAAAACAAGCCCGTTTTTTTCGCCCTAGTGCTTTAGGGTTGTTCCATAACCCCATTAAAGACGCTCGTTTGCATGAATGTTTTGAAAAAGCGCGCGCTTTGATCCACTACCAACGAAGTTTTTTTGAGGAATGAATGGCTGATTTATTGTCCAGTTTGAAAAACCTTTCTAATAGCAGTGGCGTGTATCAATATTTTGATAAAAACCGCCAATTGCTCTATATCGGTAAGGCGAAAAATTTAAAAAAGCGCATCAAAAGCTATTTTTCCATCCGCAATAATGAAATCACGCCCAATCCTCGTGCAAGCTTACGCATCCAAATGATGGTCAAACAAATCGCTTTTTTAGAAACCATTTTAGTGGAAAACGAGCAAGACGCTTTGATTTTAGAAAATTCTTTAATCAAGCAGCTCAAGCCTAAATACAACATTCTTTTAAGAGACGATAAAACTTACCCTTATATTTATATGGATTTTTCCACTGATTTCCCTATCCCTTTAATCACACGAAAAATCTTAAAACAGCCTGGCGTTAAATATTTTGGCCCTTTTACGAGCGGGGCTAAGGATATTTTAGACAGCTTGTATGAATTGCTCCCTTTAGTTCAAAAGAAAAATTGCATCAAGGATAAAAAGGCATGCATGTTTTATCAAATAGAGCGTTGTAAAGCCCCATGCGAGAATAAAATCACCAAAGAAGAGTATTTAAAAATCGCTAAAAAATGTTTAGAAATGATTGAAAATAAAGACAGGCTCATCAAAGAGCTTGAATTGAAAATGGAGCGCCTTTCTAATAACTTGCGTTTTGAAGAAGCCCTAATTTATAGGGATAGGATTGCAAAAATCCAAAAAATCGCCCCTTTCACTTGCATGGATTTGGCCAAACTCTACGATTTGGATATTTTTGCTTTTTATAGTGGGAACAATAAGGCGGTGTTAGTGAAAATGTTCATGCGTGGGGGTAAAATCATTTCTTCAGCGTTTGAAAAAATCCACTCCCTTAATGGGTTTGACACTGATGAGGCAATGAAACAAGCCATTATCAACCATTACCAATCGCATTTGCCTTTGATGCCTGAACAAATTCTATTAAACGCTTGCTCTAATGAAACGCTTAAAGAACTGCAAGAATTTATCAGTCATAAACACTCTAAAAAAATCGCTCTTAGCATTCCTAAAAAAGGCGACAAGCTCGCTTTAATAGAAATCGCTATGAAAAACGCTCAAGAGATTTTTAGCCAAGAAAAAACCTCTAATGAAGATCTGATTTTAGAAGAAGCGCGATCGCTATTCAAGTTAGAGTGCGTGCCTTATAGGGTGGAGATCTTTGACACAAGCCACCATTCAAACAGCCAATGCGTGGGGGGAATGGTCGTGTATGAAAACAACGCCTTCCAAAAAAACTCTTACCGGCGCTACCATCTAAAAGGCTCTAATGAATACGCTCAAATGAGCGAGTTGCTCACCAGAAGGGCTTTAGACTTTGCCAAAGAGCCACCGCCCAATTTGTGGGTAATAGATGGAGGGAGGGTGCAATTAAACATCGCTTTAGAAATTTTAAAAAGCAGCGGGAGTTTTGTAGAAGTGATCGCTATTTCTAAAGAAAAAAGGGATTCTAAAACTTATCGCTCTAAAGGGGGCGCTAAAGACATTATCCATACGCCTAGCAATACTTTTAAATTGCTCCCTAGCGACAAACGCTTGCAATGGGTGCAAAAATTGCGCGATGAAAGCCACCGGTATGCGATAAACTTCCACAGATCCACTAAACTTAAAAACATGAAACAAATCGCTCTTTTAAAAGAAAAGGGTATAGGAGAAGCCAGCGTGAAAAAATTATTGGATTATTTTGGGAGTTTTGAAGCGATAGAAAAAGCGAGCGAGCAGGAAAAAAACACCGTGTTAAGAAAACGAAATTAAAGGAAAAACATGAAAAAAAGATTAAATATAGGGCTTGTGGGTTTAGGGTGCGTGGGGAGCGCGGTCGCTAAAATCTTACAAGAAAATCAAGAAATCATTAAAGACAGAGCCGGCGTGGAAATTAAAATTAAAAAAGCGGTGGTGCGAGATATGAAAAAGCACAAAGGCTATGCTTTTGAAATCAGTAATGATTTAGAAAGCCTGATAGAAGATGAAGAAATTGATATTGTCGTGGAGCTTATGGGTGGGGTTGAAGCGCCTTATCTTTTAGCTAAAAAAACTTTAGCCAAGCAAAAAGCCTTCGTTACAGCCAATAAAGCCATGTTAGCGTACCACCGCTATGAATTAGAACAAACCGCTAAAAACACCCCCATAGGCTTTGAAGCGAGCGTGTGTGGGGGTATCCCTATTATCAAGGCTTTAAAAGACGGCTTGAGCGCTAATCATATCCTTTCTTTTAAAGGGATTTTAAACGGCACGAGCAATTACATTTTAAGCCAGATGTTTAAAAATCAAGCGAGCTTTAAGGACGCTTTGAAAGACGCGCAGCATTTAGGCTATGCGGAATTGAACCCTGAATTTGACATTAAGGGCATTGATGCGGCGCACAAATTATTGATTTTAGCGTCTTTAGCGTATGGTATTGATGCGAAATTAGAAGAAATCTTGATTGAAGGCATTGAAAAAATAGAGCCAGACGACATGGAGTTTGCTAAAGAATTTGGTTATAGCATCAAACTTTTAGGCATCGCTAAAAAACACCCAGATTGCATTGAATTAAGGGTGCATCCAAGCATGATTAAAAATGAATGCATGCTCTCTAAAGTGGATGGAGTAATGAACGCTATCAGCGTTATAGGGGATAAGGTGGGCGAGACTTTGTATTATGGGGCTGGGGCTGGGGGAGAGCCTACCGCAAGCGCGGTCATTAGCGATATTATAGAAATCGCAAGGAAAAAAAGCTCTCTAATGCTAGGCTTTGAAACCCCTCAAAAACTCCCCCTAAAACCCAAAGAAGAAATCCAATGCGCTTATTATGCGCGTTTGTTAGTGAGCGATGAAAAAGGGGTTTTTTCTCAAATCAGCGCGATTTTAGCTCAAAATGATATTTCGCTCAACAATGTCTTGCAAAAAGAAATCCCGCATTCCAACAAGGCTAAAATCTTATTTTCCACGCACACCACCAACGAAAAATCTATGCTGAACGCCCTTAAAGAGCTTGAAAATCTACAAAGCGTGTTGGATACCCCTAAGATGATCCGTTTGGAAAATTGATGCGCTTTTTGAATAACAAACATAGAGAAAAGGGCTTAAAGGCTGAAGAAGAAGCTTGCGGATTTTTAAAATCGTTAGGTTTTGAAATGGTGGAGATGAACTTTTTTTCACAATTTGGCGAAATTGATATTATCGCTTTGAAAAAAGGGGTTTTGCATTTCATTGAAGTCAAAAGCGGGGAAAATTTTGATCCCATTTATGCGATCACGCCGAGTAAATTAAAAAAGATCATTAAAACGATCCGCTGTTATTTGTCTCAAAAAGATCCCAATAGCGATTTTTGCATTGACGCTCTTATTGTGAAAAATGGTAAATTTGAGCTTTTAGAAAATATCACTTTTTAGATTTTTATCCAAAACCCATGCGATTTCATTAACATTCTTAGGATAAGATAGTTCTCGTTAATCAAAATCATAGAATAATTAGGAGTAACCAATGAGTCACTATATTGAATTAACTGAAGAAAATTTTGAAAGCACCATTAAAAAAGGGGTTGCGTTAGTGGATTTTTGGGCGCCATGGTGTGGTCCTTGTAAGATGCTATCCCCTGTGATTGATGAATTAGCTAGCGAATATGAAGGTAAGGCTAAGATTTGTAAAGTCAATACCGATGAGCAAGAAGAGTTGAGCGCGAAATTTGGGATTAGAAGCATTCCTACGCTTTTATTCACAAAAGATGGCGAAGTTGTCCATCAGTTGGTGGGTGTGCAAACTAAAGTTGCTTTAAAAGAGCAGTTGAACAAACTTTTAGGCTAGTAGCCATGATAGATTGTGCGATTATTGGAGGTGGTCCTGCGGGTTTGAGTGCGGGGCTTTATGCCACTAGAGGCGGTGTTAAAAACGCCGTTTTATTTGAAAAAGGAGTGCCTGGGGGGCAAATCACTGGCAGTAGTGAGATTGAAAACTATCCGGGCGTTAAGGAAGTGGTGAGTGGGTTGGATTTCATGCAACCATGGCAGGAGCAATGCTTTCGCTTTGGTTTGAAGCATGAGATGACCGCCATTCAAAGGGTTTCTAAAAAAGGCTCTCATTTTGTTATTTTGGCAGAAGATGGCAAGACTTTTGAAGCTAAGAGCGTGATTATCGCTACCGGTGGTAGCCCTAAACGCACAGGAATCAAGGGCGAGTCAGAATATTGGGGTAAAGGCGTTAGCACTTGTGCGACATGCGATGGCTTCTTTTACAAAAATAAAGAAGTAGCGGTGCTTGGTGGGGGCGATACCGCCGTAGAAGAGGCGATTTATCTGGCCAACATCTGCAAAAAAGTCTATCTCATCCACAGAAGAGATGGTTTTAGGTGTGCGCCTATCACTTTAGAACATGCCAAAAACAATGATAAGATTGAGTTTTTAACCCCTTATGTGGTGGAAGAAATCAAGGGCGATGCTTCTGGCGTGTCTTCTTTAAGCATTAAAAACACAGCCACTAACGAAAAAAGAGAATTAGTTGTGCCGGGGTTTTTTATTTTTGTGGGTTATGATGTGAATAACGCCGTGTTGAAACAAGAAGATAACTCCATGCTATGCAAATGCGATGAATACGGCTCTATAGTCGTGGATTTTTCCATGAAGACGGATGTTCAAGGCTTGTTTGCGGCAGGAGATATTCGCATTTTTGCCCCTAAGCAAGTGGTTTGTGCTGCAAGCGATGGCGCTACGGCGGCTTTAAGCGTGATTTCTTATTTAGAACACCATTAAATCAAGCTCATAGCCCTAGATTTTAGGGTTATGAGTTCTCGCTTCAATATTCATTGGATTTTCAAAACTTGTAAGGTATTTTAGGTTTTGTTATTTTAATCTTATTTTAGCCACAATGTCATTTCGTTCTCTTGCTTTGTTTTAATTAAATATTGATCACAAAATTTAAAAACGCTCAAAACATTTTTTACAATCAATATAATAAAAGAACTTGTTTAATCAAAAAAGCGCTCCTTAGGGGGTTGTGGGGATTTAGTTGGGGGTTGTAGGGGGGAGAACTATTTTAATACCCCCTATTCTCTTAAGAGTTTTATTGTAAAACAGAGCCTAAAAACGATATACTCTATTAAAAATTATGGGAGTCTAAGCTTTGCGTGTTTTTATCATTTCTTTAAATCAAAAAGTGTGCGATAAATTTGGTTTGGTTTTTAGAGACACCACGACTTTACTCAATAGCATCAATGCCACCCACCACCAAGCACAAATTTTTGATGCGATTTATTCTAAAACTTTTGAAGGCGGGTTGCACCCCTTAGTGAAAAAGCATTTACACCCTTATTTCATCACGCAAAACATCAAAGACATGGGGATTACAACCAATCTCATCAGTGAGGTTTCTAAGTTTTATTACGCTTTAAAATACCATGCGAAGTTTATGAGCTTGGGGGAGCTTGGGTGCTATGCGAGTCATTATTCCTTGTGGCAAAAATGCATAGAGCTCAATGAAGCGATCTGTATTTTAGAAGACGATATAACCTTGAAAGAGGATTTTAAAGAGGGCTTGGATTTTTTAGAAAAACACATCCAAGAGTTAGGCTATATCCGCTTGATGCATTTATTGTATGATGCCAGTGCGAAAAGTGAGCCATTGAGCCATAAAAACCACGAGATACAAGAGCGTGTGGGGATCATTAAAGCTTATAGTCATGGGGTGGGGACTCAAGGCTATGTGATCACGCCCAAGATTGCCAAAGTTTTTTTGAAACACAGCCGAAAATGGGTTGTTCCTGTGGATACGATAATGGACGCTACTTTTATCCATGGCGTGAAAAATCTGGTGTTACAACCTTTTGTGATCGCTGATGATGAGCAGATCTCTACGATAGTGCGAAAAGAAGAACCTTATAGCCCTAAAATCGCCTTAATGAGAGAACTCCATTTTAAATATTTGAAATATTGGCAGTTTGTATAGTCAATAATAAAAATACTAAAGAGCGTTTTAAAATTTTAGTTGTCCTTGTTTGATTAGAACAAAACCAGTTTTTAATCGCTTTTAAGAATGGATTACAATCTTTAAATGGATTTTAAAAGGGTTTTTAACCCCTTTTAGCTTCTATGCACAATCTAAATAAGACGCATTAAGAAAATGAAGTGCATCAGAAAATTATTTTCTAATTTTCTAATGCTTTAAGATTAAGACTTTTTAGGATTGGCTTCGGTTACCCTAATCGTTCTGCCCATAAAATCCGTATTATCCAATTTAGCAATCGCTTCGCTAACGCCCTCTTCTTGCATTTCTACAAAGCCAAAACCTTTAGGTTTCTTTGTTTCTCTGTCATAGATCAGCTTGACATTAAACACTTTGCCAAATTGACTGAAAAGCTCCTTGACTTGCTCACTAGTAGCACTATAAACCAAATTCCCTACATAAATGTTTTTCAAGATAAAATTCTCCGGTAAAAAAATGACAACATACCCATAAGAATATGAAAAAGTTATAAAAAAGTAACACTTCTAAAACCCAAACACATCCAAAGCAGAAGTATGGTGGATTTTATCTAATAATTGCTTAAAAAATTATAAAAGCTATTAAAATTGGGTATTGATAATAAAATAGAACTTACACACAAGCGGTAATTTTAAAAAGCGTTATCAAAGGATAAGGGGGAACATGGTTTCAAAACCACCCCCCTATCCTTTTAAGCTTTATCATAAAACAAAGTTTTAAAAAACAATATTAAATCCGAACAAGAATGTTTTGCTTAATGCCCTTCATCGGTTAAAACAGCCCCTGCCAAATACACATAAGTGAGAATCATAAAAACAAAAGCTTGTAAAATCCCCATAAAAAACAAGACCATAAAGGGCGCTACAGGAACAGCCCAAGGCACTAACAAGAGCATGATGAGCAAGAACATGTCATCGCCCTTGATATTCCCAAACAAACGAAACGATAAAGACACGATCCTAGAAAAATGCGAGATGATCTCAATAGGGAACATGAAAGGGGCGAGCCATTTCACAGGGCCTGCAAAATGAGCGAAATACTTAAAAAAGCCCTGCACTCTAATGCCTTCAAAATGGTAATAAAAAAACACAATCAGCGCTAAAACCAGCGTAAAACTCCAGCTAGCTGTAGGGGATTCAAAACCAGGAATGATGCCTATCATGTTAGAAAAAAAGACATACAAAGCGATCGTACCTGCTAGTGGGAAGTATTTGCGGGCTAATTCTTCGCCTATAATATCCTTAGCCACGCTCAAAATCGCGCTAATGATGCTCTCATACACATTCTGCAAACCCATAGGCACCATCTGCATTTTGCGCGACGCGCCAAGCGAAATGAAAAACATCAAAACCGCTGTCAAAACGACAAAAAACCCGGTGATAAAATCATGATTGGAGCTAAAAAAATTAGCAATAGTAAATACTCTGTGTTCCATGAAAAAGTTTCTCTAAGCCTTATTGAAAATTTCCTTAATTGTAGCAATTAAGTTTTAAAAACTCATTAAATCAAGCTTTTTAACGAGTTTTCTAACGATTTGTCTTGTTTTCTTTTAAAATTCACCCATAATAATTAGGGGCTTCTTTGGTAATATCCACGCCATGCACATGGCTTTCTTTTAACCCCGCGCTAGTGATTTCTACAAATTCAGCGTTTTGATACAATTCCAAAATATTCTTCGCCCCCTGATACCCCATAGAAGAGCGTACGCCCCCTACTAATTGGAAAATCATATCCGAAACCTTACCACGATAAGGCACACGCCCCTCAATGCCTTCTGGGACTAACTTTTCACTCGCCACGCCCTCTTGAAAATACCTATCAGAGCTCCCTTTAGTCATAGCCCCAATGCTACCCATGCCCCTATAGCTTTTATATTGCCTCCCTTGGTAAATCATAAAATCCCCAGGAGATTCTTCTGTGCCAGCGAGTAAAGAGCCTATCATCACGCTTGATGCTCCTAAAGCCAGAGCCTTAGCCACATCGCCTGAATAGCGGATCCCTCCATCTGCAATCACAGGAATATCAAATTTAGATGCTACTTCTACGCAATTATCAATCGCGCTCACTTGGGGCATTCCCACTCCAGCCACAATCCTAGTGGTGCAAATGCTTCCTGGCCCAATACCCACTTTAACAGCGTCCGCTCCCGCGCTAATCAAATCGCTTGTGGCCTCTTTAGTAACCACATTCCCCACAATCACATCCACTACCAAGCTTTTTTTAATCTCTTCTAAAGTGTGTAAGATATTGGCTGAATGCCCATGCGCGCTGTCTAACACCAACGCATCCACCCCCGCTTTAACTAACATTTCAGCCCTATCCAACTGCCCCACTCCAATAGCCGCCCCCACTCTCAACCTCCCAAAATCATCTTTATTGGCCTCAGGGTATTCAATGCGTTTTTGAATGTCTTTAATCGTGATCAAGCCTTTTAAAACATTATCTTTATCCACAATGGGCAATTTTTCAATCTTATGCTTGTGCATCAAATCCCTAGCCTCTTCCAAACTAATGCCCACATGAGCGGTAACTAAAGGCATTTTAGTCATCACATCGCCCACTTTTTTACTCAAATCCGTTTCAAAGCGCACATCTCTGTTGGTTAAAATCCCAATCAACAACCCCTTATCATCTACCACAGGCACGCCTGAAATCTTGTAATTATCCGTTATGACTTTAGCGTCCGCTAGCGTCCTGTGCGCATGGATAAAAATAGGATCATTAATCACCCCGCTCTCGCTTTTTTTAACTTTAGTGATTTCTTTGAGTTGCGTTTGAATATCCATGTTTTTATGCACGATGCCAATACCCCCAAGGCGCGCCATAGCGATAGCGGTTTTATGCTCTGTAACCGTATCCATAGCCGCGCTAATAAAGGGGATATTCAAACGAATGTTTTTAGTTAAGCGAGACTTTAAGCTCACATCTTTAGGTAAAACGCTAGACTTTCTAGGCACCATCAACACGTCTTCAAAAGTCAAAGCCCTTTGTAAAATTCTCATTTTCTATCCTTAATCTAATTTTAAATCTAATTCTTGCTCTAAAGCGTAAGAAACATCTAAAAGGCTTTGCTCATCAAAAGCCTTAGCAATGAATTGCATCCCTATGGGCAAGCCTAAAGGATCTTTAGCGACCGGCAAGGAAAGGGCCGGCAAACCGCTCAAATTCGCCCCAATCGTGTAAATATCGCTCAAATACATTTCTAAAGGGCTTGCATGGTAGTTGAATAAATGAGCACTCGTAGGAGCAACAGGGGTGAAAATCAAATCCACTTCTTCAAAAATCTTATTGTATTGCTCTTTGATCATCAAACGCATTTGCTGGGCTTTCAAATAATAAGCGTCATAATACCCACTGCTTAAGACAAAATTCCCTAACATGATGCGCCGTTTCACCTCATCGCCAAAACCTTCACTGCGGCTTTTGAGATACAATTCTTTCAAATCTTTAACGTTTTCAGCCCTCCTCCCATAACGCACCCCATCAAATCTGGCCAGATTCGAACTCGCTTCAGCCATGCTGATAATATAATAAATAGAGATTTGATAATGCGAATCCAACATCTTTTTTTCCACAATCTCATGCCCCATTTCTTTCAAGGCTTTAAGGGTGTTTTCATAAGCGAGTTGCACTTCATTGCTCGCGTCTTTAATGTGATCCCTTAAGATAGCGATTTTAAAGCGTTTGTCTCTGTTAAGGTTTTTAAAGGTTTGCGTGGGTTTGAGATTCGCACTCGTGGAGTCCTTGCTATCATACCCACTAATTGCATCAAATAAAATAGAAGCATCCTCTACATTTTGCGTGATAGGCCCGATTTGATCAAAACTAGAACAATAAGCGATCAAGCCATAACGGCTCACCCTCCCATAAGTGGGCTTTAACCCCACGCACCCACAATAACTCGCTGGCTGCCTGATAGACCCGCCCGTATCGCTCCCTAAAGCCGCTACCGCTAATCCACCCGCTACCGCTGCTGCGCTCCCCCCACTGCTCCCTCCAGGCACTCTGTTTTTGTCTCGTGGGTTTTTAGTGATCCCATAACAACTAGACTCCGTGGTGCTTCCCATCGCAAACTCGTCCATGTTAGAAAGCCCAAACCCTGCCATGCTGTTTTGGTGTAAGTTTTCCATCACGCTCGCATGATAAGGAGCGACATAGCCTTCTAAAATCTTACTGGAACAAGTGATTTCCCACCCCTTAACGCTAATATTGTCTTTAATAAGGATTGGCACCCCCTTAGCGCTAGCGCCATTAAGGCTAGGGGCTTTAATATAAGCGTTCAAATCCGAAGCTCTAACCTTAGCGTCAATTTCGTTTTTAAGGGTTTCTAATTCATCTTGGGATAAAGAAAGGGCTTGTTTTAAAGTGATCATGTTTTTAGCCTTACAAAAAATTTAATGGTAGTTTAACATGCTTAGGTATAAAACGAGCTTATAAGAGCGTTTTTAAAAAGCGTTCAACCTGCTTATTTAAATCTTTCAAACTGGAGCTGTTGTCTATAATGTAATCGCTCATGGCGCGTTTTTGCTCTATATCCATTTGACAAGCTAAGCGCTGCAAAATTTCAGTTTCTTTGAGTTTGTCTCGCTCTAAAAGGCGCTCAATTTGTAAAGCCCTAGGCGCATAGATTAAAACTACCTTACTTACAGGATAGCGTTTTTTACCCCCTACTTCAAAAAACAAAGGGATGTCTAAAAAATACGCTTGATGATCCTTTTCTAATTCACAGGCTTTTTTAAGCATGCGTTCACGAATTAAGGGGTGTAAAAAATCCTCTAGCCACTTTAATTTATTAGCATTTTGAAACACGATCGCGCCAAGTTTTTTTCTGTTTAAAATATCTTTTTCTAAAATATCTGATCCAAAATATTGGGCGATTTCTAGCCGATGCTCTTGCAATAATTGGTGGGCGATCTTATCCGCATCTAAAATTTTATAGCCTTGCGATTCCAATATTTTAAGGGTGGTGCTTTTACCGGTGCCTATCCCCCCTGTTAGAGCGATAGCGTTTTTTAAGATCATTTTAAGATTTGATATTGTCTTTAAAGACTTCTTGTAAATTTTTAGGCAAAGCGAATGCGGCCTTATGAATGTCTTCGTTATAGTATCTCACGCTTTTTAGCGCTTCTATTTTTGGCGTCATTAGATCTTTTAAGGGGTGGGTTTTAAAAGAAGCGTAAATATAACCCTTATTGCTCAAAATCCTTAAAGGCGCTACAAAAGGGATAGTGATAGGAAAAAAGTCGCCCAAGTTTTTAAGGGCGTTTTGCATGCTCACATGCTCTAATAGCGGGTGTTTAGCTACCGAAATAAACACCCCATCTTCTTTAAGCATTCTTTTTAAGCCATCCATTTTATGAATGTCCGGCTCTTGCAAGCAAAGGATCAAATCGTATTTTTTAATGTCTAAATCTAAAAGTTGTTTAGCGTGCGTGAAATTCTTATTGTTTTTCACTTCATGGAAATGGGGGAAAAAACTAATGAAGCTGTCTAAAATCTTTTCATCCGCTTGCACAAAATCTATACGCGTGTCGTATTTAAAAAGCTGGTGGGCTAATTCCAAATCAAACCCATCCACAATCAAAACTTCTTTAAGCTCTTTCTTGGTGCAACCCCCCATATGAGCGAGCAACTCGCTTTCAATGTGCAAAAAATTCTTGAACAATAATTGGCAATTGAGCATCGCAATTTCACCAAAATCCTTAGATTTAAAAATCTCTAAGATATTATGCTCGCTTCTAACATCTAATAATTTCGCTTCTATGGTGTATTCTTTACGCAAATACGGCGTGATTTCTTGGGTGATCCACATCAACACTCCTTAGCTTATTTTTTAACAATATCCATGCCTTTGAAAAGCTAACATGCTACCCAAAAAATCTAAAATATTGTAAGCCTAGCTTTGGCATTCTAAAAAAAGTTCCGTATCGCTCTTAAAGCGTTCTTTTTTAAAATCCAAATCAATACTGATGGCTTTATGCTGGCTGTCTAATTTATCGGTTGAATGCTTTTTTAACACCATTTGACACTTTTGAATTTCAATGGCATCTAAAGCCTTATCCCCTATCGCCCCTATCGTATAAAAATCATCGCTCTTTTTTTCTAAGAGAAAGGATTCATAAAAAGGCCTTAAACTCAAATCGCTGTTATTGGTGGTATAAACATACGAAGAAATTTTGCCCTTAAATTGCGCGATTTGCGTTTTAGTGTCATTAAAAGTGAAAGTTTGGATCTGGCGATCTTTGTCGTTTTGATCTTTTAAAAAACGCTTCAAGGCTTTGGATTTGATTTCTATCAGCCATTGATCCCCTTTTTTACTCATAACAATATCCCCGTCCTTTAGGGGGTAGAAATTTTGTTGGGAATATTCAATGAGTTTTGGATCTTTTGTTTTTCTTTTTGGTTTGTAAAGGAACGGGTTTTTTGCATCGTTATTGGCAGCGTTGTTGTTAGACTCATTTTGGTTTAAGGGCGGGTTTTTTGCATCGTTATCGCTTGGCTCATTCAACAAAATCACAGAAGTTTCAGGGTTAAAAGAATCGTTTTCATCTTTAGTTAGTTGGAAAAAAGCATTTCTTTCCTCTATAGGCTGATACACCATGTTTTGTAAAAAAATCGTTTCGCTAAAGACTTCATAATCCGAATCCACATAGCTAGGGCGTTTAGAGCCGTCATTTTCTTGCTCTTGGGCTTTTTTTTGCAACTTAATAAACCTCTCTTGCGAGCAAGCTAAAAAGCATATTAAAATCATTATTACCACGCTTATTTTTTTGACTAAAAACAATGCCAGACCCTTATTTAAGCTTTAAATAACTATAATATTGTAATCTAATTTTGATTAAATTGAAGCGATAAAAAAGATGAACACAAGCCATAAAACTTTAAAAACCATTGCGATTTTAGGCCAGCCTAATGTGGGGAAAAGCTCGTTATTTAACCGCCTAGCTAGAGAAAGGATCGCTATCACTTCAGATTTTGCAGGCACTACACGAGACATTAACAAACGAAAAATCGCATTGAATGGCCATGAAGTGGAATTGCTAGATACAGGGGGCATGGCTAAAGACGCTCTTTTGTCTAAAGAAATCAAAGCCCTTAATTTAAAAGCCGCTCAAATGAGCGATTTGATTTTATATGTTGTGGATGGCAAGTCTATCCCTAGCGATGAAGACATCAAGCTTTTTAGAGAGGTTTTTAAAACCAACCCTAACTGCTTTTTAGTGATCAATAAGATTGATAACGACAAAGAAAAAGAGCGAGCTTATGCGTTTTCTTCTTTTGGCATTCCCAAGAGTTTTAATATCTCCGTTTCGCACAATAGGGGCATTAGCGCGTTAATTGATGCGGTATTGAACGCGCTGAATTTAAACCAAATCATAGAGCAAGATTTGGATGCGGATATTTTAGAAAGCCTAGAAACCCCTAATAACGCTTTAGAAGAAAATAAAGAAGAAGAAATCATTCAAGTAGGCATCATTGGGAGGGTGAATGTGGGCAAAAGCTCGCTCTTAAACGCGCTCACAAAAAAAGAAAGGAGTCTTGTCTCTAGCGTGGCTGGCACGACCATTGACCCCATAGATGAAACTATTCTCATAGGCGATCAAAAAATCTGCTTCGTGGATACCGCTGGCATCAGGCATAGGGGTAAAATCTTAGGCATTGAAAAATACGCCCTAGAACGCACGCAAAAAGCCTTAGAAAAATCCCACATCGCGCTTTTAGTTTTAGACGTGAGCGCTCCTTTTGTGGAATTGGACGAAAAGATCAGCTCTTTAGCGGATAAACACTCTTTAGGCATCATTCTCATTTTAAACAAATGGGACATCCGCTACGCCCCTTATGAAGAGATCATGGCGACTTTAAAAAGGAAATTCCGTTTTTTAGAATACGCCCCCGTTATCACAACCAGCTGCTTAAAAGCGCGCCATATAGATGAAATCAAGCATAAAATCATAGAAGTCTATGAGTGTTTTTCCAAACGCATTCCCACGAGCTTGCTCAATAGCGTGATCAATCAAGCCACCCAAAAACACCCCTTGCCAAGCGATGGCGGGAAATTAGTGAAAGTGTATTACGCCACGCAATTTGCCACCAAACCCCCTCAAATCTCTCTTGTCATGAATCGCCCTAAAGCCTTGCATTTCAGTTACAAACGCTATTTGATTAACACCTTAAGGAAAGAATTTAATTTTTTAGGCACGCCTTTAATCCTTAACGCTAAAGATAAAAAGAGTGCTCAACAGAATTAAGTTTTTTATGCATGAAACCCCCTTAAAAAAGCGTTTTTGCTTGATTTATCTTTAGGATTTGATTATAATTACCGCTCAATCAGCTAGGCTAAGCGTTTAGATCGCTTGGTTTTAGCATCTAAGAAAAGGGGTTATCCACATGAACAAAGCGGAATTTATTGATTTGGTTAAAGAAGCGGGCAAATACAACAGCAAAAGAGAAGCCGAAGAAGCGATCAGTGCCTTTACTCTAGCGGTAGAAACGGCTTTAAGCAAGGGTGAAAGCGTGGAATTGATTGGTTTTGGCAAATTTGAGACCGCAGAGCAAAAAGGCAAAGAAGGTAAAGTGCCAGGAAGCGATAAAACTTATAAAACTGAAGACAAACGAGTTCCTAAATTCAAACCCGGCAAAATCCTTAAACAAAAAGTTGAAGAAGGCAAATAAATCTGATCCACTCAGCAAGGGGCTTATCAATAAAGTTTCTTGCTTTCTTATGTCCTTGTAGCTCAGCTGGATAGAGCGTATGATTCCTAATCGTAAGGTCGTGGGTTCGAATCCCGCCAAGGACACCATTCGCACTATTTTTACTATCATAGGAATTTAAAAAAATTTTATTTTATTTCCAATCTTATTTAAAAAATATTCAAAGCATTTTTTATAATTAAAAAGATCTTTCAAAAAACAAGCCATAACCTCTTAAAAAAGCACTCTTTGGAGGTTTTTAGTTGTGGGTTGTAGGGGGAGAATTTTCAAAATGCCCCCTATCCTAATTAAGAAATGGGTTTAAAAATCAAACTTAAAAAATGGGTTTTATCATCAAATAAAACCTTAAAACAATACAATCAAGCCATTAAAATCCCCCTTTTTTAAAAAATTGAGTGATCCCTATTAAAAATTTAAGAAAGCCAAAAACAGATCATAACCCCCTAGATCTTAAATTAAAACCCACTAGCCTTATAAGATTAGTGAGAATATCCGCATGACAAATCCCTTCAAAAATGATATAATAGACTTGATGAACTCATTTTAAGGAAAATGCCCATGCGTTTGCACACTGCCTTTTTTGGTATTAATTCGTTACTTGTCGCCACTCTTTTGATAAGCGGTTGCAGTCTTTTTAAAAAGCGTAACACTAACGCTCAGTTAATCCCCCCTTCAGCTAACGGCTTGCAAGCCCCCATTTATCCCCCAACCAATTTCACCCCTAGAAAGAGCGTTCAGCCTCTTCCAAGCCCACGCTTTGAGAATAACAATCAGCCCATTATTAGCTCTAATCCCACTAACGCTATCCCTAACACCCCCATTCTCACGCCTAATAATGTCATTGAATTGAACGCAGTGGGCATGGGCGTGGCTCCAGAATCCACCATTTCGCCCTCTCAAGCCCTAGCTTTGGCCAAGCGGGCGGCTATCGTTGATGGCTACCGCCAATTGGGTGAAAAAATGTATGGTATTAGGGTGAACGCTCAAGACACCGTCAAAGACATGGTTTTACAAAATTCCGTGATTAAAACGAGAGTCAATGCCCTCATTCGTAACGCTGAAATCACTGAGACCATCTATAAAGACGGCTTGTGTCAAGTGAGCATGGAGCTTAAATTAGACGGCAGGATTTGGTATCGTATTTTGAGCGGAGCGAGAGGATAAACCCTCTTACTCTATAATCATGCGGTATTTTAAAAACGCTTTTTTATTATTTTTCATGACGCTTTTTTTTGTCTCTTGCTCTAAGCACCCTTTTTCTAAGCAAACCCCCAAAACTAGGGAGCAGATCAGACAAGAAGAAGCCAATAAAAAAAGAGAAGAGACTTTGAATGCCTTGCGCCAATTCAGGCTTATTTATATTAACACACCGGTTTTTCGCTTTTATGATTACGGCACGATTAAAACCGATAAAGACCATAATATTGAAGTAACCCTTTACAAGCTCAGCCAAAGAGTGGGCGATATTTATATGACTAAACGAAACATTTGTTTTAGCCAAAAATGTTCGGCTAAATGGATTGCTGCAAGGGATTTGTTTGGTAAGGTGAGCTATGGGGATTTGTTTGATGACATTGTTTTAGGGAGGGATATTTTTAAAGGCTTAGGGAAACGCCACCTAACCCCTGAATACGTGATCCAAAGGTTTCAAAAAAGCGGGGAAATTATCCTTTATGAAAGAAAAAATGGCCTGATTTCTTTCCAGAATTTGACTCAAAAAATTGCTATTAGGATTGAACCCTATGAGCCTTCTTTGCAAGATTTAGAAGATAATGAAAACGCTGATAGCGAGCTTCAATGAAAAACTTTTCCCCACTTTGTTGTTTTAAAAAGCTCAAAAAACGCCATTTAATCGCTTTGAGCTTGCCTTTGCTTTCTTATGCCAATGGCTTTAAAATCCAAGAGCAAAGCCTGAATGGCACGGCTTTAGGCTCGGCGTATGTCGCTGGGGCTAGGGGGGCTGATGCTTCCTTTTATAACCCGGCGAATATGGGCTTTACTAACGATTGGGGTGAAAACAGAAGCGAATTTGAAATGACCACCACCGTGATCAATATCCCAGCCTTTAGCTTTAAAGTCCCTACGACTAATCAAGGCTTGTATTCGGTTACGAGTTTAGAAATTGATAAAAACCAACAAAATATTTTAGGCATCATCAACACTATAGGGCTTGGCAATATCCTTAAAGTGCTTGGCAATACGGCTGCTACCAATGGTTTATCACAAGCAATCAGTCGTGTTCAAGGGCTAATGAATCTAACCAATCAAAAAGTCGTAACCCTCGCTTCAAATCCTGATTCTCAAATCGTGAATGGCTGGACGGGCACGACTAATTTTGTTTTACCCAAATTCTTTTATAAAACGCGCACGCATAACGGCTTCACTTTTGGGGGGAGTTTTACCGCTCCTAGCGGGTTAGGCATGAAATGGAATGGTAAGGGGGGGGAATTTTTGCATGATGTGTTTATCATGATGGTAGAGCTTGCCCCTAGCATGAGTTATACTATTAATAAGCGCTTTTCAGTGGGTGTAGGCTTAAGGGGGCTTTATGCGACCGGGAGCTTTAATAACACCGTTTATGTGCCTTTAGAGGGCGCTTCGGTTTTGAGCGCGGAGCAAATTTTAAACTTACCCAACAATGTTTTTGCCGATCAAGTGCCAAGTAATATGATGACTTTATTAGGCAATATTGGCTACCAACCAGCGCTTAATTGCCAAAAAGCCGGTGGGGATATGAGCGATCAAAGCTGTCAAGAGTTTTACAACGGCTTGAAAAAAATCATGGGTTATAGCGGTTTAATCAAAGCGAGCGCTAATCTTTATGGCACGACTCAAGTCGTGCAAAAATCTAACGGGCAAGGCGTATCAGGGGGGTATAGAGTGGGTTCGAGCTTGCGTGTGTTTGATCATGGCATGTTTTCTGTGGTGTATAATTCTTCAGTTACCTTTAACATGAAGGGCGGTTTGGTAGCTATCACAGAGCTTGGCCCTTCTTTAGGGAGCGTTTTGACTAAAGGCAGCTTGAATATCAATGTTTCACTCCCCCAAACTTTAAGCTTAGCCTACGCCCACCAATTTTTTAAAGATCGCCTAAGGGTTGAAGGGGTGTTTGAGCGCACCTTTTGGAGTCAAGGGAATAAATTTTTAGTCACCCCTGATTTTGCGAACGCCACTTACAAGGGCTTAAGCGGGACGGTGGCTTCACTAGACTCTGAGACACTTAAAAAAATGGTAGGCCTAGCGAATTTTAAAAGCGTGATGAACATGGGGGCTGGCTGGAGGGACACCAACACCTTTAGATTAGGGGTAACTTACATGGGCAAAAGCTTGCGTTTAATGGGTGCTATTGATTATGACCAAGCCCCAAGCCCCCAAGACGCGATAGGTATCCCGGACTCTAATGGCTATACCGTGGCTTTTGGGACTAAATACAATTTTAGGGGCTTTGATTTGGGCGTAGCGGGAAGTTTCACTTTTAAGAGCAACCGCTCCAGTTTGTATCAATCCCCAAGTATTGGGCAATTGAGAATCTTTAGCGCCTCTTTGGGCTATCGCTGGTAAAACATGCCAAATCATCAAAACATGCTAGATAACCAAACGATTTTAATCACCGGAGGCACTGGGAGTTTTGGCAAACGCTTTGTTCGTAAGGTCTTAGACACCACCAACGCTAAAAAAATCATCGTTTATAGCCGAGACGAATTAAAACAAAGCGAAATGGCCATGGAATTTAACGATCCTAGGATGCGTTTTTTTATCGGCGATGTCAGGGATTTAGAACGCTTGAATTACGCTTTAGAGGGCGTGGATATTTGTATCCATGCAGCCGCGCTCAAGCATGTCCCTATCGCTGAATACAACCCCCTAGAATGCATTAAAACCAATATCATGGGAGCGAGCAATGTGATTAACGCATGCCTAAAAAATGAAGTGAGCCAGGTCATCGCTTTAAGCACCGATAAAGCCGCTAACCCCATTAACCTCTACGGCGCGACGAAATTGTGCAGCGACAAGCTCTTTGTGAGTGCGAATAACTTTAAAGGCTCTTCTCAAACGCAATTTAGCGTGGTGCGTTATGGTAATGTGGTGGGGAGTCGTGGGAGCGTGGTGCCGTTTTTTAAAAAATTAGTCCAAAACAAAGCGAGTGAAATCCCCATTACCGATATCCGCATGACACGATTTTGGATCACCTTAGATGAGGGGGTTTCTTTTGTGCTTAAAAGCTTGAAAAGAATGCATGGGGGGGAAATTTTTGTGCCTAAAATCCCTAGCATGAAAATGACCGATCTCGCTAAAGCCCTAGCCCCCAATACCCCTACTAAAATCATAGGGATTCGCCCGGGCGAAAAACTCCATGAAGTGATGATCCCTAAAGATGAAAGCCATTTGGCCCTAGAATTTGAAGACTTTTTTATTATTCAGCCCACCATAAGCTTCCAAACGCCTAAAGATTACACGCTCACCAGACTCCACGAAAAAGGCCAAAAAGTCGCCCCCGATTTTGAATACAGCAGCCATAATAATAACCAATGGCTAGAGCCTGATGATTTGTTAAAATTATTATGAATTTTTTGGAAGATTTATTTTACCCCTTAAGGTTATTAGAAAACAAGCGTGTTTTATTGCTCGTGAGTGGCTCTATTGCGGCGTATAAATCCCTAGAATTAACGCGCTTGTTGTTTAAAAGCGGGGCTAGTATCCAAGTGGTGATGAGTAAGGGTGCGAAAAAATTTGTTACGCCCTTAAGCTTTGAAGCTTTGAGCCATCATAAAGTCCTGCATGATTATAATGAAAAATGGTATTACAACCACCAAAACAAATTACACCACAACCACATCGCATGCGCTGCTAATGCTGATTTACTCATCTTTGCCCCTTTAAGCGCTAACAGCTTGTCTAAAATCGCTCACGCTTTAGCGGATAATACCATCAGCGCGACTTTTTTAGCTTGCGCTTCCCCTAAAATACTAGCCCCCAGCATGAACACTAACATGCTTAATTCCCCTATCGTTCAAAGCCATTTAAAACGCTTGAAAGATACCAACCACATTATTTTAGACACTAAAAACGGCCTTTTAGCATGCGATACTAGAGGTAATGGGGCGATGGCTGAGCCTTTAGAAATCCTTTTTAAAGCCGCTCAAACGCTCTTAAAAGACGCTTATTTTGAAAACAGAGAAGTCATAGTCATGGGCGGTGCGAGCGTGGAAAAGATTGACAGCGTTAGAGTCATCAGCAATCTTTCTAGCGGGATTCAAGCGAGCGCGTTGGCTCTAGCGTTATATTTTAAGGGAGCCAAAGTAACTTTGATTGCATCAAGCTTCCCCACTCCTTTGCCTAAAGGAATCGCAAACGTTTCCGTTAGCGACACCGCTTCTTATGAAAACGCCTTAAATAACGCCGCTAAAAACCTGCAAAAGCATGCCTTAAAACCCCTACTCTTCAATTTAGCCGCCATTAGCGATTATTTGCCTAAAATTTCTTTTAACCATAAGCTTAAAAAAAGCGAATTGGGCGAAACCCTAAACGTTGAATGCGTTCAAAATAAGGATTTACTGGCTTCTATCAATCCTAATCAATTCGTTAAAATCGGTTTTAAAGCTGAAGACGATCAACAAAACGCTATGAAAAACGCTCAAAATCTTTTAAAACCTTTTCAAGATAACGGCAAGGATTGCTCCATGGTTGCTTTGAATCTCATTAAAGATTCACGCCCTTTTGGTTCATTAGAAAATGAATTGTGGCTTTTTAGCCATAAAAAAACCCAAAAAATCCCTTCTATGAACAAATTAGAAGCGAGCTTTAAAATCCTTGATTTTATCAAAGACAACGCCCTTTAATGCTAGAAGCCCTAAACGCCCTAAACCAGCTTAACGCCCTTCATTCCAAAAACGCCGCACACCATTTTAACGCCACTTTACCCATTCTTTTAAAGGTTTTAGAAAAACAAGATAAAGATCTTTTTCTTTTGCAAGTGGGTAATAAAATTATCCCCACCAAAAGCGAACAGGAATTGAAAATCAATCAGCCTTATTTTGCGACTATGCAAAGAAATCAGCTGGGCGATATTGTGCTTAAAAATTTAGTGCCTGCCCCAAAAATCTTAGACGCATTAAACGATTTGCCCGCTATTGAAATGAAACAAATCAAAGAAATATTGAGCGCCAAAGACAACACCCCCTTAAAAGAATACAAAGAGTTTTTGAGCGAAAAATTAGTCCATGCTAAAAATTCGCAAGAGTTTTTGAATACGGCCAACATGCTTTTAAGCTTGCAATCGCAGGTTTTAAGCTTTGTGGTTGAAAACGAACGCAAAAAAGCTTTTTTGCAGATGAAAGCCAAAAAACAAAGCGTTGATTTTTACGCTCTGTATCCTAACTTGGGCGAAATTGGCGGCGTTATTTACTTGAAAGAAAAAGAGAAACAGCTTTTTTTAAAAACCACCCTCCAAAGGACCAAAGAGATTTTAAAAGAGGCTCAAAACACCCTTTTAGGCTTTTCTTTTGTGGAGATTGTGTGCGAAAAAACCCCCATGCTTTTTGCCTTTGAAGAGCGCTTATTGGACACGATAGGGTAGAAAACTAAAACTTGATTTTTTAAAAAACGCTTTTTGTGGAATTTTAGAATCCCTCACGCATTGTTTAAAAGTTTTCCAACCGCTAAGGCTTTATCTTTGGCTTGCGTGATCGCGCTAATGACGGCGATACCCCCATATTCGCGCAATTTTGAAGCGTTATGCATCGTGATGCCCCCAATCGCTACAAGGGGTTTTTTTACCCCACTATCTCGTATTTTTTTCAAAAGCTCTACGCCTACAACTTGTTTGTCTTTTTTAGATGGTGTGGGGAAAATAGGGCCTACCCCTAAATAGGCTACGCCATCTAAATGGTGCGCTTTTAGGGCTTGCTCTAAAGTGTTAACGCTCAAACCGATAAAAAGGCGCTTTTGGCATAAAGTTATTACCTCTTCTATGGCCATGTCTTCTTGCCCCACATGCACGCCATCAGCCTTTAATTCTAGCGCGAGTCGCACCTCATCATTAATAATAAAAGGCGCGCCGTATTTTTGGCATAATTTTTGACACTCTAGGGCTAATTGTTTGATTTGAGTAGGATCTTGTAAGGCTAAATCGCCTTTTTGGCGGAATTGAAACGCTGTGATTTGAGATTGTAAAGCTAATTCTAAAGTCTCTAAAAGCGCGTTTATCCTATCGCCTTTTATATGGTAGAAGTCTTGCGAACCAGCCACAAACATGAGTTTCAAACAATTCGCATCAAACAAGCTTTTTGATACTCCATAAATTCAAAGGCCCATGCCCATGCCCAATGTTTAAGGGGTTTTGAATGATAATAGTTAAAAGCTCTTTAGCCTTTGTGATAGCGTTTTTTAAATCCAGCCCTTGAGCGAGTAAGCCCACAATCAAGCTAGATAGAGTGCAACCCGTGCCATGCGTGTTTTTGGTGTTAAAGCGCTTGGCGTTTAGGATAAATTCAATATCTTCTAAAAACACCCAATCGTTGCTAAATTCCCCTTGAAAACGCTCTGTATGACCCCCTTTAATCACAGCGTTTTTAACGCCTAAATCCCTTAAAACGCCCATCGCTTTTGAAGCGCTTTTATCGTCTCGCACTTGAACGCCTGTGAGCGCATAAACTTCAGGGAGGTTAGGGGTTAGTAAATTGGTTTTAGGTAAAAGGCGTTTTTTTAAGCTTAAAATCGCCTCTTCTTCTAAAAGCAAAGCCCCATTTTTTGCCACCATGACTGGATCTAAAACGCACAACCCAAAATCGCAAGTTTCTAAAGTGTCCGCCACGCATTCAATGATTTGATTATTGCATAACGCCCCCATTTTGAACGCTTTGATAGAAAAATCATCTCTAATGGCTAAGATTTGCGCTTTTACGCTCTCAACGCTCAATGGATAAACCCCATGCACGCCCTGTGTGTTTTGCGCGGTGATGCAAGTGATCACGCTTGTCCCAAACACGCCCAAAGTTTGGAACGCTTTCAAATCGGCCTGTATCCCAGCGCCCCCACCGCTATCGCTACCAGCAATGCTTAAAACTTGCGGATAAATTTTCACAACTCTTCCTTAATAAGGCTATTTTCTAACTTTATGGGCAAGCTTAGAGCGTCTAAAAAATAAAACAAGAACGAACCATTAGAGCCGTTATTTTCTAACACTTTTTTTTGCACATTAAAAGCGGCTTGTTTATAGAAAGCGCAAAGTTGCACCATAGAATCTAGGGGGTCTTTTTTCAAACCTAAAAAGCTCGCGCACGCTGCGGTATGCAAACACCCAGCCCCAGTAATCACCGCTAAATACTCGCTCCCCCCAGTAATACTAAAAACTTTTTTCCCATCGCTCACGTAATCTATTTTACCCGTCATTACCGCTATCACGGAATATTTTTGAGCCGCTCGTTTGATTATTTCTACAGGAGTGTTGGCATCATGAGAGTCTAGCCCCTTACTTTCGCAAGAAATACCCACTAAAGAGCCTAATTCTGCAGCATTGCCCCTAAGCGCGCTAATCCCACCACTTTTCAAAAGCTCTAAACTCGTGTCATGGCGCAAAGCGCTCGCTGAACACCCCACAGGATCTAACACGATGGGTTTATCCAAAGCCTTGTAATGTTTGATCGCCTCTTTAGCGCATAAAATGGTGCGATCATTAAGGGTGCCAATATTGATAGCGAGCGCGTCAGAAATTTTCGCTAAATCGGACATTTCAGCAATGGCATCGCTCATTAAAGGCGATGCCCCTAAGGCTAATAAACCATTAGCCACAAATTGCGCCACCACATAATTGGTGATATTATGCACTAAAGGGCGTTTTTGGCGTAATTCTTTTAACATCACAAGCCTCCTTAAACTTTCTTTTATTTTACAAAAAATCCATTAAACGGCGCTTTTTTTGAAATTTAATGCAAAAGCGTTCAACAATGAACTATTTTTCATTAACCTCATCTTTTTTAACCCCATTTTTCTTAAATACAGCGCTAGTGAGATCACAAAAGCGGTGGAAAAAGCGAGAAAGGCTTGCAGCGACTTTTTCTTTCACCTCTTGATAGCGCGAATTTTTGTCAAATCTGGAGGGTTTTTCTTCAATGATTTCAGGGAATTTTGTCCCGCTGAAATTGATTTCACCCCCCTTAAAGGCATGCTGCATGAACGAATAGGCTTTTTCTTCATTCAAGCGGTTTTCTTCTATGATATTTTGGAATTCCTCTTCTCTTTTTTGGTGGATATAATCTTGAAAATGTGCATGGACTTCTTGGTCTTTGTTGTATTTGTCAATGAAACCCATGATCAAATCTCTTTTATTCCTTAATTCTATGCTGGAGTTAAGGATCGGCTCTATTTGGGTTTTAACGCCTTGAATTTCCACCCCATGCTCTTTAGCGAATTTTTCAATCAAATTCAAAATATAGTCAATATTGACTTCCACTTGCTTAATGAGTTCAACTTCAAAAATCAAATCGTCGTTAATCTCTTCTTTATCCCTCCCTTTTTCTGATCTCATTTCATCGTAAAAATCAAGGTATTTGCTTTGATAGTCTTGAAAATCCCTGGGATTGATGTAATCGTCTTTGTTGAAATTTTCAAAGCTGTTT
>NZ_JAALNT010000010.1:0-55482 GCF_017594925.1 Helicobacter pylori | reverse complement strand
TTAAAAAGCGCTTCTTTATATAGGGGGTTTAAGTTGGAGATTAAAAGGGGGAGAATGGTTTCAAATACTTCCTATCTTTTTAAGAGAATAAAATAAAACTCAATAAAATGAGTTTTATTATAAAATGAGAGCCAAAACGATAAAACTAAAGTTTTAAAAACCCATTTTTCAAAAATGTAAAGAACATTAAAAATTAATAAAGCTTATGGTGGGAATAAAGCTGAAAGCAACCTAATGCTTTAATCAAAATCAAAGCGTTAAGTTTAACTAATAAGTCTAACTAAGCGGTAAAGCGAAAACGCCCCTCAAAAAGCGTTTTAGCGTGTTTTCACAAAGATGACTAAACCTTAAGCACGCTCAGATTTTTGTTTTTCTCTATACTCTATGATCATGCTGTGGATTTCATCTTTTAATTTTAATTTTTGTTTTTTCATGTGGCTGACTTCAGCATCGCTAGCGTTTTGTTGTTCAGCGGTTTTGATGTCATCATCAAGCTGGTTGTGTTTTTCAAAAATCTTATCAAAATGCGGATTATTCGCTTTTAACACGCTGATTTCATCTCTAAATTCATGGAACATGGTTTTCTCCTTTAAGTTTGGATGTTTAAAGTATAATAAACTATCTTTTTAAAAAAACAACTTAAAAGAGCTATAAAATAGCCTTAAAATGCGCGATAAAACAACAAAAAGGAATACCCATGGATATTCGCAACGAATTTTTACAATTTTTCCACAATAAGGGGCATGCCGTTTATCCTAGCATGCCTTTAGTGCCTAATGACGCTACCTTGCTTTTCACTAATGCCGGTATGGTGCAATTTAAAGATATTTTTACCGGGATTGTGCCACGCCCTAGCATTCCTAGAGCGGCAAGTTCGCAATTGTGCATGCGAGCGGGTGGCAAGCATAACGATTTGGAAAATGTCGGTTATACCGCAAGACACCACACGCTTTTTGAAATGCTAGGGAATTTCTCTTTTGGGGATTATTTCAAAGAAGAAGCGATTTTGTTTGCGTGGGAATTTGTAACCAAAAATTTAGGGTTTAAGCCTAAAGATTTATATATCAGCGTGCATGAAAAAGACGATGAAGCCGTCAAGCTATGGGAAAAGTTTGTGCCTTTTGATAGGATTAAAAAAATGGGCGATAAAGATAATTTCTGGCAAATGGGCGATAGCGGGCCTTGCGGGCCTTGCAGTGAAATCTACATTGATCAGGGCGAAAAACACTTTAAGGGGAGCGAGGATTATTTTGGGGGCGAGGGCGATAGGTTTTTAGAAATTTGGAATTTGGTGTTCATGCAATACGAACGCTCTAATGATGGCGTTTTGTCCCCCTTGCCAAAGCCTAGCATTGATACAGGCATGGGATTAGAAAGGGTGCAAGCATTATTAGAACACAAGCTCAATAATTTTGATTCTTCATTATTTGCACCCTTAATGGAAGAAATCAGTGAGCTTACAAGCCTGGATTATGCGAGCGATTTCCAACCAAGTTTTAGGGTGGTGGCCGATCACGCAAGGGCGGTAGCGTTTTTGCTCGCTCAAGGGGTGCATTTCAATAAGGAAGGCCGTGGTTATGTTTTAAGGCGCATTTTAAGGCGAGCCTTAAGGCATGGGTATTTAATGGGCTTGAAAGAAGCGTTTTTATACAAAGTCGTGGGCGTGGTGTGCGAGCAATTTTCTAACACGCATGCGTATTTGAAAGAATCTAAAGAAATGGTAATGAAAGAATGCTGTGAAGAAGAAGAGCGCTTTTTAGAGACTTTGGAATCGGGCATGGAATTGTTTAACTTGTCTTTAACGCATTTGAATGAAAATAAAATCTTTGATGGCAAGATCGCTTTCAAGCTTTATGACACTTTTGGTTTCCCTTTAGACTTGACAAACGACATGTTAAGAAGTCATGGGGCGTGCGTGGATATGCAAGGCTTTGAAAATTGCATGCAAGAGCAAGTGAAACGCTCTAAAGCTTCATGGAAAGGCAAACAAAACAACGCTGATTTTAGCGCTATTTTAAACGCTTATGCGCCTAATGTTTTTGTGGGGTATGAAACGACGGAATGTTCTGCTAAAGTTTTAGGGTTTTTTGATAGCGATTTTAAAGAAATAACAGAAGCAAACCCTAACCAAGAAGTCTGGGTGTTGCTAGAAAAAACCCCTTTTTATGCAGAAGGTGGGGGGGCTATAGGCGATAGGGGCACGCTTTTAAAAGACAATGAAGAAGCGGCTTTGGTGCTAGATACAAAAAACTTTTTTGGGCTTAATTTTTCGCTTCTTGAAATCAAAAAAGCGCTAAAAAAAGGCGATCAAGTGATCGCGCAAGTGAGCGATGAACGCTTTGAAATCGCCAAACACCACAGCGCGACGCATTTATTGCAGAGCGCTTTAAGAGAAGTTTTAGGCTCGCATGTGAGTCAAGCAGGGAGTTTAGTGGAATCCAAACGATTGCGCTTTGACTTTTCGCATGCTAAAGCGCTCAATGATGAAGAGTTAGAAAAAGTAGAAGATTTAATCAATGCTCAAATTTTCAAGCACCTAACTAGCCAGGTGGAGCATATGCCCTTAAATCAGGCCAAAGATAAGGGAGCGTTAGCGTTATTTAGTGAAAAATACGCTGAAAATGTGCGGGTGGTGAGCTTTAAAGAAGCGTCCATTGAATTGTGTGGGGGCATTCATGTGGAAAATACCGGGCTGATTGGGGGGTTTAGGATTGTAAAAGAGAGCGGGGTGAGTAGTGGGGTCAGACGCATTGAAGCGGTGTGTGGGAAAGCCTTTTACCAACTGGCTAAAGAAGAGAATAAAGAGCTTAAAAACGCTAAGACTTTATTGAAAAATAACGATGTGATAGCCGGCATTAACAAGCTTAAAGAGAGCGTGAAAAACAGCCAAAAAGCCCCCGTTTCTATGGATTTACCGGTTGAAAAAATCCATGGCGTGAATTTAGTGGTAGGCGTAGTGGAACAAGGCGACATTAAAGAAATGATTGATCGATTGAAAAGTAAGCATGAAAGATTGCTCGCTATGGTGTTTAAAAAAGAAAATGAGCGAATAACTCTCGCATGCGGGGTGAAAAACGCGCCCATAAAAGCGAATGTGTGGGCTAATGAAGTGGCGCAAATTTTAGGGGGCAAAGGGGGCGGAAGAGGCGATTTTGCGAGCGCTGGAGGCAAGGATATTGAAAATTTGCAAGCCGCGCTCAGTTTGGCGAAAAATACCGCTCTTAAAGCTTTAGAGGGATAGCATGGAGCTTATTTTAGGCTCTCAATCTGGCGCTAGGGCGAATCTTTTAAAAGAGCATGGGATTAGGTTTGAACAAAAAGCGCTCTATTTTGATGAAGAAAGCCTAAAAACCACAGACCCTAGGGAGTTTGTCTATTTAGCGTGCAAGGGGAAATTAGAAAAAGCTAAAGAATTGCTCGCAAACAACCGCGCTATCGTGGTGGCTGATAGCGTGGTGAGCGTGGGTAATCGCATGCAACGAAAAGCTAAAAACAGACAAGAAGCCCTTGAATTTTTAAAACTCCAAAATGGCAATGAAATAGAGGTTTTAACCTGCTCTGCATTGATTTCTCCCGAACTAGAATGGCTGGATCTATCGGTTTTTAGAGCGCGTTTAAAGGCGTTTGATTGGAATGAAATAGAAAAATATTTAGAGAGCGGTTTGTGGCGAGAAAGTGCAGGCTGTGTGCGGTTAGAAGACTTTCATAGGCTCTATATTAAAAGCTCAAGCAAGAATTTAAGCGTGGGGTTGGGGCTGAATGTGGAAGGCTTGTTAGGGGCGCTAAAATTAGGGGCTAAAATTGCATCGTTATAAACGCTATTGTTTTATAAATATTAAAACACTATCCACTGACTGATAAACCCCCTTGACAAACAAAAAAAAAAAAACGATATAATACAACATTTGATGTTTAAGGAGTTGTCATGGGGTCTTGGTCTCGTATTCTTTTATCAATCTTGGTGGTGGTTTTGGGATTAGCGCTTACTGCCATGCTCATAAATTGGCATGTTTAGCGGGAATGATCTATTGTGGCTATGGCATTATTACAGATTTTAACGCTCTATCAGCCGCAATGTGGTGGTGGTCTTTATCAAAAATAACATGGTTTTTGCATAGGCTATGCGCTTTTTTGGTCGCTTGTGCTTATTATGGGTTGTCTTACATGCTCTACAATAGAAGACTATTCGTAAAAATTGATTGAAAAAATTAAAATAGGGGAAAAACCAGAACCTTTAAAAACAGGTTCTAGCAAAAATACAAGGTTAGGGATTATTTCCCAAAACGCCCACCGGTGGTAGGGTAGCCATAAATAGAGCCATCTTTGATTTTCATGTGATCTTCCCAAGGCAATTTGTATTTGCCAGCGGCTAAGTCTTTGATATAGGTTAAGCCTGCGTCATGTTCTCCGCCCGGCTTAGCCACATACCCTCTATGGCCTAGGTTGTAAATGTTGTTTTCTAAGCCCCAGCTTAAGCGGGCGTTATCTGCCATTTTAGGATAGATTTCCCCGGTTACAATTTCCCAAGGGTTGCGATGCCCTTGAACGAGAGTCGTGCCATCAAAGTTACAGATTTGCCCCTCACCAAAGTAGTAAAAGACATTGTCATAGCCGGCTAAATTCACGCTCACGGTATACATCAAATTGTGCCACGCGTTGGAGCGGTTGGTCAAAATCCACTGATCATTGACTTGAGTGCTATAGCCTGAAATGCGGATATACACATTGCACCCTTTATAGGCTGCTTCTCTAGCGAGCTCTGGAATCATGCCGTCATGGCAAATGCACACGGCTAATTTTGATCCGCCCGGACCCTCGCACACAGGCATTCCTAAATCCCCAGGATACCATGGTTCAATGGGATTCCATGGGAATAGTTTGCGGTATTTTAAAATGATTTCACCTTGCGGATTGATGATAATGGCGGTGTTGTAGGGGTTTTTGTTAGAATCAGGATTGCGTTCCATGATTGAAAAAACACCATAAACTTTCGCCTCTTTACACGCTTGAGCGTATAACTCTGTCTCTTTACCCGGGACATCTAATAAAAACTCTTCGCTAAGCCACTTAGCGGTATTCAAACCTTGCGTGCTATACTCAGGGAAAATGATAAGTTCCACTCCCGGATACCCCGCTTTAGTCGCATGCAAGGTTCTGATAATGCTTTCAATATTGTGATCAATATCCTTACGGCTATTGACAATTGGCACAGGAAACTGAATGGCTGCCACTAAAAACCCTTCAATAGGTTTGCCCATACTACCGATACTTCCCATAATAACTCCTTCTAAAAGTTTTGTCGCAATAACAATAATAATTATTGCGAGAGAATGCTATTGCAAGAGAACTAATTTAGAGTAAATGTGAGATTTTTTGATAAAAAGATTTAAATCTATTTTTAAAGCACTTTTCAGCCTCTATAAGCGCTGTTTTAAAAACCCCTAAAAATCCTTTAACAATTCCACAAATTCTTTAAAAATATAATGGCTCTCTTTGGGACCTGGGCTGCTTTCTGGGTGGTGTTGGACAGAAATAATGGGAGCGTTTTTATAGCGCACGCCCTCAATGGTGTTGTCAAAAAGATTGCGGTGCGTGATGATAGCGATTTCTTCAATTTCTTCAGGGACGCAATAGTTGTGGTTTTGTGCGGTGATTTCAACGGCGTTTGTTTTTAGGTTTTTAACGGGGTGGTTGCTCCCATGATGGCCAAATTTGAGCTTGTAAGTAGGGTAGCCTTGCGCGATAGAGAGCAATTGATGCCCTAAGCAAATGCCAAACATGGGGATTTTAGCGTTAATGAGTCGCTTGATTTCTCCAATTTCTTGCCGCAAGCTCAAAGGATCGCCTGGCCCATTAGAAAGAAAAATACCGCTAATTTCTTTTTTTTCATAGGCTTTAATCAGATCGCTAGCCTTAGTGTGGTGCGGGTAAATAAGGGCTTTTAACCCCACATTTTGAAGCTCGTTTAAAATGTTGCCCTTAGCCCCAAAATCTAACACAGCGATAATTTTATGAGAGGTTTTTTCATCAAAAGGCTTGTAATCTAGGGTTTTGAAATCAAAAGTAGCGTGCTGGTGCGTGATGATTTTTGGCGTAGAAACGCTAGACACTAGGGGGGAATGAGAGATTCTAGGGGCGTTTTTTAAAATTTCTTCAAGCTTGTTTCTGTCATGCTCTATTGTGGAAGCGACCATCATCAAGCACCCATAATGGCGTAAGGTTTTAATCAAACTCCTAGTATCAACGCCACAAATCCCTAAAACGCCACGCTCTTTCAAATAAAGGCTCAAGCTAAAATCCGCCCTTGAGTTAGAAAAAAATTCGTTGTAATGGCGCGCTAAAACCCCTGCGCATGAAAAAAAGGATTCATCATCTTTAGAATTAGCGCCCACAACCCCAATTTCAGGCATGCTAAAAACCACGAATTGCCCCTTATAGCTAGGGTCGCTAATGACTTCTTGATAGCCGCTCATAGAAGTGTTAAAAACAAGCTCGCCCACTTGCGTGCCGCTAGCCCCAAAACTTTGCGCTTGCAAAAAAAGCCCGTTTTCTAAATAGAGAGAGACCATTATAAAAAGCCTTTGCGCCTTAATTCTTCTTCATAGAGCCTTTCAAACACCAACTCGTATTCATCGCTCCCTACGGGGAGTTTGCGTTTGTAATGCTTGATTTTTTCATGCACTTCATTTTCAATGCTTTCATACGCTTTAGAATAGGTGTCAATGGATTTGTAAATCAAGTTTCTTATCAAATTCTCTGACACGCTAAACATGATCAAATCTTCATCTAAGATTTTATTCAAAATCTGGTGCGATAAATCGTTACACCTTTCCTCCCAAAACAAATGGAAGCCCTCTTTTTGAGCGATCTGTCTTTTAATCATCCAAAAAAGCTGCCTTTCATCCATCCGCATGAATTCTATCTCATCGGTGTTTTCTTCTAAAAGCTCTCTGGCTTGCTCATCTATGGCGTTTTCTTTTTTAACGCTTTTTTCCAAAATCCCTTCTATCAATTCGCACAATAATTCTCTAGGGGCTTTTAATTCTAATAGTTTTGAATGGATAAAGTCGTTAGCAATCTTATGGCTTATATGGTTTATATGGGTTAGTTTGAGTCTCATGATTTTTCTCGCATATTTTATTTATTTTTAGAGTGTATTTTATCGTTTTTTAGATAAAACGCTTTTTAAAGAATTAATTTAATGACGCACCAAACTATAGGATTGTAGAATTTTATCAGCGTAGATGATTGTAATATCAGGGCGTTTTTTAGAAATTTTAGTGTTAATCAGTCTTAACCTCCCCCCTTCTTTAATGCCATAGAATTGGAGTCTTAAAGCGAGTTGTTTATCGTTAGTGCGGATTTGATGGATGCCCCTTAATTGCAAGGCTGTAGCGACTTCTTTGGCTAAGAAATGCCGGTTTAATAATTTTTCATTAGCTCCAGAAATCTTACTCCCCCATAAAAAAAGCGTTTCAGTGAGCATTAAAAGATACAGACTGAAAACGCGCAAATAATACTGCCCCCTAAATTCCTTTAAACGCACCCTAAGGCTATTCAAAACGCTTTTAATGAACAAGGGTAAGCCGATTAACGCTAAGGGGGCGAAAGTTCTTAAATCTATCTCTTGGCGCATGCTCAAAAGCAAAGGGAAAAGCCAGCCGCTCGCGCTCATAAAGGCTAGTAACGATGGCTTTTTATCCAAAAGGGCTTTATAGAGCGTATAAGGGTAGTAGAGGAACAATAAGGGCGAATACAAAAGCATGAGTTCTAAGCATGTGTCTATAAAATACCCGCTAGGCAAGCCCTTATTAAAATCCCCACTAAAAAGAGCGATATTCACGCCTAAACCCACCAAAGCAAAGATCGCGCTCTTAAAATAGCGTTTTCTTAAAGCGTAGGCAAAAACCCCTAGTAAAAGCGGGATGAACGCACCGTCTAAAAACGCGCAAGCGATAAGGATCAAATAAGGGATTTTTTGGGTTTTGATATACAAATAGCTAATCAAAAGCCCAAGGCTTAACACCAGCACGCTTTTAGCTAGTAAAATCGCAAAGAGATTCACCCCAGGCAATAAAGCGTAAGTCAATACCACATAAAGAGCGTCTTTAGGCTTTTTTAAAATCTTTCGCCCTATGATGTAGAATAAAAACATGTTGATGACGTGAGCGATCAAAAAAGGCAATCTCAAAGCCAAATCGTTTTGGCCTAAAATGGCGGTGCTTTTTTGAGCGATTTGAACAAACCATGCGTTGCTATAAAAAAAGTCTTTCGCTTCATTGTAACTGATAGAAATTTCTTCGCTCATCAACAGCCCCAAAGCTAGGACTAAAAAAGCCATGACAATAAAAATTAAATCGCTTAAATCAAAGCTCCTTGTTTTTTTTTCCGGATAAATAAAATAGCGGAAATATAACAGAGCGCTTTGTAGGGGGCTTAGTTGCATGACTTAAATTTTTTTTAATTCTTTTAAAAGAGCGGGCAAAGCAATGAGTAAGCCTGAACACAAGATCAAAGCCACCCCCAAAGAGCTTTTAAGATCCAAAAATGTATCGCCTAAATACAGCCCGAACAATAGCCCCCAAACAATGCGGGTGTATTCAATGGGGGCGATGATCCCAGCGGGCGCGTTCATGTAAGCATAAGTTAAGAAATACTGCCCTAAAGTCCCGCTAATCCCTATTAAAGAAATCCATAAAATATCCTCTTTTCTAGGGATATGAATGCCTGTGGATAAAAAAGGAATATCAACAAACATGCCCGCTAACCCAAGAAGGCTCATGCCAAAGGCGAACGCTAAAATCACGGCCTGCTTGTCGTAATATTCCCTCAAATCCCTTAAAGTGATATACGCTAAAGACACAAAGATCCCGCTCAATATTCCCATAATAATTTCAACTAGTCCTACATTTTCCACGCTAGGATCGGAGATCAACACCACCCCCACTAGCCCAATGCATGCAGAAATTAACGCGCTTCTTTTGAGCTTTTCTTTCAAAAGCAAAGGGGAAAGGAGTACCGTATAAATGGGCGCGCATTGCGAGAAAGCCGTCGCTGTGGCGAGCGAAATTTTTTCAATATTATAAAAAAACGCTAGCATGGCTAAGCCCCCCACAACGACCCTAAAGGCGAGTTTTTTAAAACCGCCTTGTTTGTAACTCTTCAAGCGGTAGGGTTTGAAAGGATAAATAAGCAAGAGCAAAAGCGTCATGGTAATGGAGCGGTAAAACACATTTTCCATAGGGGAAAAATAATCCGCTGTGATTTTAACAAACGCGCTCATGATCCCAAAGCATAAATTCGCCAAGAGTATCATTGAAACGCCAAATAAAATGGTATTGCGCATGCTTTTTACCCATCAATAAAGATTTTTAGGGTAGTTTAACCTAAAATCTCTAATTAAGGATTAAAGTTTTTAAGCCCTAAAAGCATAAAAGTTGCATTGATTGATAAAATCATGGTATAACAATGCTCTAGGAGTTTTACCTTTTGTTTATCCATTTAAGCTCCTTATAGAAATATGAAAACACAAAAAACACGAATCCTTTTTGAAAATAAACTCCTAGACCCTTTTTAAAGGGTTTGAATGCCACCATTAGAAAACTCTTTTAAGCTTTTTAAATTTTATGAGTCTCATTAGGGAATGGATTTTGCTTAACATTAGCGTAAAATCCAATTTTAGGAAATTCACATGGCTGTTTCTTCTATCAATCAGTTTGATTCTAACCTCTATGGGCTTTTAAACGCTAAAAGCGCTCCTAAAGAAGACCTAGCTCCTATTGAAGGCGCAGAAAAAATAGAGCGAGAAAAAAAGGACGCTCCAACAGAAAACCTCCCCTTTAACCCTGACAAGCGAGAGACTTACGGCTTTTTGGTGTTAGAATTGATGAGCGATAGAGAGTATGAGGCTTTTTTAAGGGCTACGGCCGGAATGGATGAGAGCCAAAAACGCCTTGCCGCCCAGTCGCTTTATAGCTTGACGGATTTTTATAACGGGAAATTCTCTAAAGAAGTGGAAAGCGCCCCCAAGCAACCGGTGAATGGCTTGCACAAAAAAGCCTTTCAAACCTTTAACGCCACCAACCATAACGCTTTTTTGCAACGCTACCAAAACGCTTACAACAACCCTTCGTCTATGGATGTGGTTCTTTGAATGCTAGGGCTAAATGGGGCATTAATCATCAAAAACGCTTTTGAGCGTTTTTTATCACCAACACTCAGCAGGATCAAAACCAAAAATTGGGTTCAATCCGCTTCTTCCAAACTCTTAAACACCTTGATTAAATCTATATGCTCATCAATATCATGCACTCTTAAAATACTCGCCCCATTTTGCAACGCCATTAAATGCAAACTCAAAGTGCCAGCGAGCCGGTTTTGAACTTCACGCCCGGTGATAAGCCCGATCGTGTTTTTACGACTCGCTCCCACCAATAAGGGTTTTTTGAATTTGAGGAAGTGGCTTAAATGCTTGATTAAGGCTAAATTATGCTCTTTTAATTTAGCGAATCCAAACCCAATATCTAAAATAATATCTTGTAATGCGTATTTTTCTAAAACCTCTAATTTTTCCTTAAAGAAGCGATCCATTTCATCAAATAAATTGTGGTAAAAAACATTTTCTTGCATGTCTTTGGGGGTTTTTTGAGCGTGCATTAAAATGCAAGTAGGCTTGTAATCTTTTGCGACTTCTAGCATTTCAATGCTATTAAAACCGCTCACATCATTAAGGATAGAAAAATAATGCTCTAAAGCCATTTGGGCGGTTGTGGCATGGTAGGTGTCTATGCTGAATTGAGCGCATTGGTAGAGTTTTTGGGATTTGATTTCTAATAAAATTTCTTTTAAGCGATCTTGCTCTATTTTTGGATCAATGATTTCACTCTGCGGTCTTGAACTGGCCGCGCCTATATCAATGAGCGTGATACCCTTTTCTAGCAATTGGTAGATTTCTTCAAGCGCTTTTTTACTATCAAACTGGCTCTTTTCATAGAAGCTATCCGGCGTGAGATTCAAGATTGCCATGATCTGTGGGGCGTTAGGCTTTTTAGCTTTGAGGTGGCTTTTTAATTCTTGCGCTAAATGTTTAAGCCCAAAGGGTTGGGAATGGCACTTAACAATAAGGCGTTCTAATTGCTTAGCGCTCACAATCAGCACCCCATCATAAAAAGGCTCTTTAGCTAAAATACAATCTCTTGGCGTGGCAAAATCGCCCCCAACGCTTATGGCCTCTTGCTTTAAAATGAGCGCAGCGCTTAAGGGCAGGTGTTGGATTTCAAAAACAAAGCTAACGCCTTTTTGGTGCATATGGTTTTGTGCGATCTTTTCTGGGCCTATTTTTTGCAGAGCGTTTTTGAGCGCATCAGGGTTAAGGCGTTTTACAATCATGGCGTTTTCTTTTTGGATAAAAGGCTTAAAAGTAGGGGTAAAAGATTGTAGCTGAGTTTGTAATAAGAGCTGTTAGACTTGATCGCTAAATCAAAGGCTTGCAATTCTTGCTCGTTTAAGGGGATCTTATGTCTGTTAACGCTCTCTAACAGGCTTTCAATTTTTTCCCTCTGATTTTCTCTGGAATCAAAATTTTCTTTGTCTAAATTTTTTAAAAACGCATAAATATCTTTCAAATCCAGCCTTGATAAATCCAAATCTAAAGGTTTTAGGGGGATTTTCTGGCGCTTGTCTTCTTTGATCAGGCGGGATTTAATGGTGGCTAAAACATGGTTTGGGCTTTTAGCAAACATGATAAAACAAACGTTATTCGGGGGTTCTTCTAAGATTTTTAAGAGCGCGTTTTGGGCTTCTATACCATAACTGGGAGCGGCGATTAAAAAGGCGTTCAGTTCGCTGTGTTTGAGATGGGCTTTGGATAGGACTTCTTTAGCATGCTCAATTTTAAAATCCTTATTAAAAGTTTTGATCACTTTTTTGTCTTTTTCAATAATCTCCGTGTAGAATTTAATGTGGTGTTCAAAAAGGCTTGCGGTCTCTTCTAGGCTCTCTTCAAGATTGTCTGTATAAATAAGGCGGTTGAGGTTTTTCACAAAGTAACCTTATTGTATAGCACGCTAAAAAGAGCGTTTTCAAAGAGTTTGAAGAGTTGCAATAATTTATAATCTAACAAACTATCATGCTCTTTTAAAAGCAAGCAATCTTCTTTAAGCTCTTCAAAAAGCCATAAAAAACTAGGGATTTTACTCAATAGTAAGGTTTTCAAGCCTTCATTTTCAATTTTCCCAACATGCCAAAACATGGGGTTTTGATAAGTCATCTCTATGGTGGCTAGAGAGAGATTCGCATCGTTTTTGGGGTAGAAAGAAGAAGCGTTAAAATCAATGACGGACAATAAGGGGCGCTCTTTTAAATCTTTAGGGTTTAAGTTAGAAAGAATGTAATTTAAAAACCAGTGTCTAGAAGAATCCGCGCTCACTAACAGCGATCCGCCATTAAGCACATGCGAGATGGTTTGCGCGATGAGTTTGGCATAACTTGATCGTTCTAATTCCAACCACCCGCTTTGCTGGGCGATAAATTCCCCCTGATCACGCACAAATTCCTTGATCCAGTCGTAGAAATTTTTCATTGATCTAATTGATACACCGCATGCAAAGTTCTAACGGCTAATTCAGCGTATTTAATGTCAATCAAAACCGAAATTTTAATCTCGCTTGTAGAAATCATCATGATATTGATATTGTCTTTGGCTAGGGCTTTAAAAGCGATACTCGCTACCCCAGAATGCGACTTCATGCCCACGCCCACTATGGAAACTTTAGCGATATTTTCATCATAATCAATGGAATCCATTTGCACTAAAAAAGGCTTTAAGGCTTGCTTGGTTTCTTCTATTTGGGTTTTAACGATCGTAAAATCCAAATCGGTTTTGCCGTCTCTGCCGATCGTTTGGACTATCATATCCACGTTAATGCGATACTCCGCTAAAGCGCCAAAGATTTCAGCGGCAATGCCAGGCCGATCTTCCACGCCCTCCATGCTCACACGAGCCTGATTCTTATCCAATGCGATCCCACTCACTATAGGGGTTTCCATGCGTTCTCCTTTAAAGTCTTTTTCAGCGACAATGAGCGTGCCTTCGCTATGGTTAAACGAATTGCGAGTCACTAACTTCACGCTGAGTTTTTTGGCTAATTCCACCGAGCGGTTTAATAAAACTTTAGCCCCCATAGAAGCCAGTTCAAGCATTTCATCATAGCTGATTTGCGCGATTTTTTGAGCCTTTTCTTCAATGCGCGGATCGGTGGTATAAACGCCATCCACATCCGTATAGATTTCGCACAGATCCGCTTTTAAAGCCCCGGCCAAAGCGACCGCGCTCAAATCGCTCCCCCCACGCCCTAAAGTCGTTGTTTCACCTTGAATATCAGCGCCTTGAAACCCAGCGATCACCACAATGTAGTTTTTCTCTAAAAGCCCTGTGATGCGTTGGGTGTCAATGGATTGGATCACAGCGTTTTGAAAATGCGAGCTGGTTAAAATGCCCGCTTCTTTCCCGCTCAAGGAAATAGCTCTATGCCCATACCTCTCTAACGCCATGCTCAAAGCCGCGCTTGAAATCCATTCCCCAGCACTCACAATCCTATCCATTTCCCGCTTATTAGGGTTATGGCTAAAATTCTTGCCAAATTCTAAAAGCCTATCGGTTTCGCCGCTCATCGCTGAAACCACCACCACCACCTGATGCCCTAATTTAACGCTTTCTAAAACCCTTTGAGCGACATTGTGGATCCTTTCTATGCTGCCCATGCTCGTGCCGCCGTATTTTTGAACGATTAACACCCTATAAATACCCCTCTCTTTTGAAATAAGCAATGACTTGGCGGTACACTTGGCGTTTGAAAGGAACGATTTTTTTAAGCAAATCCTTAAGATGGATGAATCGATAAGCCCTAAATTCTGGCGTGTGTTTGTTCAAATCAATGTTGTTCGCATGCTTTAGGCGCACTAAAAAATAGCGTTGCTTTTGCCCATCAAACGAATAGAATTTATGCTCCATATTGCTTGGGAAATCATAGGCGATCCATCTAGGGTATTGCGCCAAAATCTCTATTTCATTCGTGCCAATTTCTTCTAGTAATTCTCTATAAAGCGCTTCTAAAGGGGTTTCTCCCTCATCAATGCCCCCTTGGGGGAACTGCCACGCCCCTTCAATATCTATGCGCTCAGCGATAAAAACTTCGCATGTATTAGGGTAGTCTGGCGACATGATAATGGCCGCAACGTTAGGACGATATTTTTTATGTAGCATAGGTCTTTATTTTAGCTCTTTCTTGTTTGATTAAGATGGTATTATAGTGTATGCTGGCTTTAAGTAGGGTTAAGAATGCCATTAAAATCAAAAATTAAGAAAAAAGGGCTTGAAACCCATTTTAATAGCGCCCAAATAACGCTATTAAAATTAAGAGGGTTTATTTGAGAGTGGGGATGTATTTGGCTAAAGCTTTGATGTCTTCATCGCTTAATTTTTTAGCTTGCGCGGTCATGACAGGATTCTTATTAGCACCGCTTTTGAAATCCATAAGATCTTTTTCAATTTCTGCTTCAGTCATCATGTTGACGATTTTGCTTTTACCTAAAGCTTTCTTTTCAAATTTAACCCCATGGCAAGCGGCACAACCTTTTACAAGAGCTTTAACATCGGTTGCCATTAAGTTGTTTGCGAACGCTAAAACGCCTAAAGCCATAATAACCTTTTTCATCGTTTGTCTCCTCTACTTATCAAAATGATCTTAAAATGATACAATTACAAGTTTAAGTTTTGCTTAAAAAATAAAATGAAAATGGGAGAAATAAATATGATTTTATACATTCATATCCCCTTTTGTGAAAATAAATGCGGTTATTGCGCTTTCAATTCCTATGAAAACAAGCATGGGTTAAAAGAAGAATACACGCAAGCGTTATGCCTGGATTTAAAGCATGCCTTAAGCCAAACTGACGAACCAATTGAAAGTATTTTTATTGGCGGCGGTACGCCTAACACTTTAAGCGTGAAGGCTTTTGAAAGGATTTTTGAAAGCATTTATCGCAATGCGCGCTTGAGCTTGGATTGTGAGATCACCACTGAAGCTAACCCTGAATTGATTTCTAAAGCTTGGTGTCAAGGCTTAAAAGATTTAGGGATCAACCGTTTGAGTTTAGGGGTGCAAAGTTTTAGGGAAGATAAATTGTTGTTTTTAGAGCGCCAACATTCCAAAAATATCGCCCCCGTGATAGAAACTATTTTAAAAAGCGGGATTGAAAATATCAGCATTGATTTGATTTATAACACCCCATTAGACAATGAAAACTCCTTAAAAGAAGAATTAAAGCTCGCTAAAGAACTCCCTATCAACCACTTGAGCGCTTACGCTTTGAGTATTGAAAAAAACACGAATTTAGAAAAAAACGCCAAAAAACCCTCATGCGTGAATTTTGACAATGTGGTGAGAGAGATTTTAGAGGGCTTTTCTTTCAAGCAATACGAAGTGTCTAATTACGCTAGAAATTATCAAGTCAAGCACAACTTAGCTTACTGGGGGGCTAAAGATTATTTAGGGTGTGGGGCTGGGGCTGTAGGCTGCGTGGCGAATGAGCGTTTTTTTGCAAAAAAACTCATAGAAAACTACATCAAAGACCCCTTAAAACGCCAAGTTGAGACGCTTAATAAACAAGACAAGTGCTTAGAAAAGCTGTTTTTAGGCTTAAGGTGTGAATTGGGGGTTGAGCTTAGTTTGTTAGATGGAAATAAAGTAAAGTTTTTGATTGAAGAAAATAAGGCTTTCATTAAAGATAACCGATTGATAGCGAGCGATTTTTTCATGGCCGATGAAATAGCTTTGTGGCTGTTGTGATTGTAGGCTCTGCTTTAATCAAGCGTTAATAAAACGCTAGAAAGCGTTTTTTAATGAATGCCTACAAAATTTTTAGCCAAAAACCAACCGATAGCCACCCCAATAAGCCCTAAAAGGTTAGTGCCTAAGACATAAGAAATGGCTTCAAGGTATTGGGATTTTTGCAAGAGTTTTAAAGTGTCTAATCCATAAGAAGAAAAGGTTGTAAAACCCCCTAAAACCCCGGTTACAAAGAAAATCCCAAAATCATCACCAAAAACTTTTTTGGCGGCCAAATGCCCCATAAAGCCGATGACAAAACACCCTATGAGATTCACGCTAAAAGTCCCTAAAGGGAAACTTTCAAACATTAAAAATTTACTGGGCATTATTTTGCCCACAAAATACCTCAACGAACTCCCTATAGCCCCCCCTAAAGCGGCCCATAAAAAGACAAGATTCATGTATCATCCTTTAAAAATCAATGGAGAGCATTATAATAAGATATTTTTAATATTCCTTAACCCTCAAATTTAAAGCCAGTTCTAAACACGCTTCTAAGGAAGGCTTTTTAGCAATATAGCTTGGAATGCCTCGCTCTTGTAGGTAAGAAGCGGTCGTGTTGCCAATGCTGATAGCGGTGTAATTTTCTAAAAATTCAAAATAGTGCAAAAAGGCTTTTGCGTGGCTTATAGCGGTGAAAATGAGAACGCTCTTTTCTTTGGGCTTTAGGGCGTTTTGTTCGCTTAAGGTCAAATGTTTGAGCTTGTTTTCATAAACAACGGCTTGTTGGAAATTGATGCCATGCTTTAAAAGAATGGTGTCTAAAGAAGAGGCAATTTCTTTTGCCCTGAGATACAAAACGCTTTTTTTTTCCAATAAAGGAAGGATTTCTTTGGCGAACTCCTTGCCATGGGCTTTTTCCCCTATAAAGGCGACTTTAAAATGGTGATCTTGTAGAGTTTTGGCGGTGGGTTCGCTCAAAGCGTAAGCAGGAATGTTTTGTAACGTTTTGAGTTTGGGGCTGTTTTTTAGGGTTTCTAGCAAGGAAAACACCGCATTTTTAGAAGTGAAAATCAGGGCGTTAAAAGGGGTTAAATCCAATTCTAAGGGATAGTAGCGCAATTCGTTTAAAATGAGAGTCTTATAAGGGGCGATTCTTTGAGAATGCACCCATACAATCTCCCTCATGCCTAGTTTTTTTTGCCGCTCAAAGAGGTATCATCATAGACCATTCTAAAGCCATATTTTTCAAAATCATAGACATTGCCCTCCAAATAATAGGGCGTATAGCCTAATTCATGCATGCTTTTAGCCGCATCTAAAGCCCTGCGACCAGCCCTGCAGTGGAGCAACACTTTTTTATCTTTGTGCTGAGATAAAAAATCAGCGAGCTTTTCTTGGTCATTGACGCTAATGAGCGTAGCGTTAGGCAAATGCAATTTTTCATATTCGTCCAACTCGCGCACATCTACGACGATAAAATCATTGAAATTGACTTCTTCTAAACTGATCGCATAATCTTCAAGCATGTTTATCCTTAATTTTTAAAGTAAGGTTATGTTACAATGATTTGATAAATAGGCATGTTTAAGGAGTGCACATGGAAGAAAATTATCATGCTTTTTTTACCGAAGCGAGCGGGTTTTTAAACGAACGGATCTTTAAGGATTATTTACGCCGTTTGGCTTATGGCACTGACGCGTCATGTTATCGTTATATCCCTAAAATAGTCGCTTGGGTGAAAAATGAAGAAGAAATTCAAAAGCTTTGTGTTTTAGCTAAAAAGCATGGCGTTACATTGACTTTTAGAGCGGCTGGGAGTTCCTTATCAGGGCAGGCGAGCTGTGATGGGGTGCTAGTGGTGGTGGCGCATTTTTTCAAAGACGCTCACATTTTAGACAACGCTCAAAGCATTCAGCTTTCATGCGGAGTCATAGGAAGCCATGCGAACGCTTTATTAAAACCTTACCATAAAAAAATAGGCCCGGATCCCGCTACGATAAACACCGCTATGATAGGGGGGATTGTCGCTAATAACGCTAGCGGGATGTGTTGCGGGGTGGAGCAAAACAGCTATAAAACCCTAAAATCCTTAAGAGTCATTTTAGCTGATGGCACGCTTTTAGACACGGCCAATCAAAAGAGTATTGAGAATTTCAAAAACGCACACAAAGATTTGATTGAAGGGGTTTTGAATTTAAGAAAAGAGATTTTAAAAGATGAAGAATTGCACGCTTTAATTAAGAAAAAATACGAGATCAAAAACACCACCGGCTATAGCTTAAACGCTCTCATTGATTTTGAAGATCCTATTGAAATCATTAGCCATTTATTCATAGGCTCTGAGGGGACTTTAGGCTTTATTTCAAGCGTGGGATTAGAATGCGTGAAAGACTACGCTTACAAAACTTGCGCGTTATTGTTTTATGAAAATTTAGAGCAATGCGCCAAAGCCGCTCAAATCTTAGCCGCTTTAAAAGCCAAACAACCTGAAATGATTTCTTCAGCAGAGCTTATGGATTATGCGTCCTTAAAGAGCGTGAAAAATTTAGAGGGCATGCCTAGCGTGATTTTAGAAATCAAAGAGCCTAACGCATGCTTACTCATTCAAAGCGAAAGCGATGACCCTTTAATTTTAGAAAACAACATGCAAACGATTTTAAACGCCTTGAACGCGATACCGGTCGTTTTAGATTCTCAAATCAGCAGTGATCCTAATGTTTATCAATCGTGGTGGAAGATCAGAAAAGGCATTTTCCCTATCGCAGCGTCAAAAAGGAAAAGCCAAAGCTCTGTGATCATTGAAGACGTGTGTTTCAGTCAAGAGGATTTTGTAGAAGGGGCAAAAGCGATTGAAGGGCTTTTAAAAAAACATGGCTTTAAGGATAATGGCATTATTTTTGGGCATGCGTTAAGCGGGAATTTGCACTTTGTCGTTACGCCGATTTTAGAAAATGAAGCTGAAAGAAAAGCGTTTGAAAATTTGGTTTCTGAGATGTTTTTAATGGTGAGCAAAAGCTCTGGCTCTATTAAAGCCGAGCATGGCACAGGCAGGATGGTAGCCCCCTTTGTGGAAATGGAGTGGGGAGAAAAAGCCTATAAGATCCACAGACAAATCAAAGAATTGTTTGATCCTAATGGCCTTTTAAACCCTGATGTGATCATCACAAACGATAAAGAAATCCACACTAAAAATTTAAAGAGCATTTACCCTATTGAAGAGCATTTGGACATGTGCATGGAATGCGGGTTTTGTGAAAGGATTTGCCCCAGTAAAGATTTATCTTTAACGCCACGACAACGAATCGTTATCCACAGAGAGGTAGAGCGTTTGAAAGAAAGGGTGAGTCATGGTCATGATGAAGATCAAGTTTTATTAGATGAGCTTTTAAAAGAGTCTGAATACTTAGCCCACGCCACTTGCGCGGTGTGCCATATGTGCTCTATGCTATGCCCTTTAGAAATTGATACCGGAAAGATCGCCCTAAATCATTATCAAAAGAACCCTAAAGGCGAGAAGATCGCTTCAAAGATCTTAAATAACATGCAAACGACCACAAGCGCGGCTCGTTTTTCTTTAAAAAGCGCTTTCGTGGTTCAAAAACTCATAGGCCCTCACAACTTGGTGAGCCTAACCAAAGGGATTAAAAAGTTCATCAAACCCTTCCCTAAAGCCTTTCATTACATGCCCAAAAACAACGCCTATCCTTTAGAAAATAAAACGCTTAAGGGTGGAGAAAAAGTCATTTATTTCAGCACCTGCATCAACCGCTCGTTCGCTCCATCAACAAAAATGGCGGATAAAAGATGCATTCAAGAAGTGTTTGAATCCTTATGCCAAAAAGCCAAAGTTTCGGTGGTGTATCCTAATGGATTGGATGCGCTTTGTTGCGGGAAAGCCTTTATCAATTACACCGACTTAACCAAACAAAACAATGAAAAAAACCATGCGATTTTTTTACAATTAAGCGATGAGGGAAAAATCCCCATTGTTTTAGACCATAGCGCATGTTCGACGCATTTTTTCAAGCAAATGAAAGCTTATAAAGATTTGAAAGTCTATGATTTGAGCGTCTATATTGAAGAAGTTCTGAGCCCAAAATTAAAATTCAACCCCATTAACGAAGACATAGGGTTATACACGATGTGCGCTTTAAAGCTAGAAAATAAAGAAGAGTTGTTATTCAATTTGGCTAAAAAATGCACTTTGGGCGAGATTGTTATCCATAAAGAGACGGGTTGTTGCGGCTTTGCGGGGAATAAGGGCTTTTTCACCCCTGAACTAAACGAGAGTGCTTTAAACGGCTTTCAAGCGTTTTACCAATCCTATGATCTTAAAAGGGGCTTTTCCACTTCTAGCACTTGCGAAATTGGTTTGAGTGAAAAAACCCAATTCGCTTGGCAGCATATCGCTTATTTAGTGGATGCTTGCACGCTTTAATGGTGTATAATTAAAGACTTTCTTTAAAGGGTAAAGGCATTGGATAACACTCTCAAACATCTTGCCATTATTATGGATGGTAATGGCAGGTGGGCTAAATTAAAGAATAAAGCTAGGGCTTATGGGCATAAAAAAGGCGTAAAAACCCTAAAAGACATTACGATCTGGTGCGCTAATCATAAGTTAGAATGCTTGACTTTATACGCTTTTTCTACGGAAAATTGGAAACGCCCCAAAAGTGAAGTGGATTTTTTAATGAAAATGCTTAAAAAATACCTTAAAGATGAGCGATCCACTTACTTGGATAATAACATACGCTTTAGGGCGATAGGGGATTTAGAGGGCTTTTCTAAAGAATTGAGAGACATGATCTTGCAGCTTGAAAACGATACCAGGCATTTTAAGGATTTTACGCAAGTTTTAGCCCTCAATTACGGATCTAAAAACGAACTTTCAAGGGCGTTTAAAAGCTTATTAGAAAGCCCGCCTAGCCATATAAATAATATAGAAAGCCTAGAAAATGAAATTTCCAATCGTTTAGACACGCATGATTTGCCTGAAGTGGATCTATTATTACGAACAGGGGGGGAAATGCGCTTGTCTAATTTTTTATTGTGGCAGTCCAGCTATGCGGAATTGTTTTTCACGCCGATTTTATGGCCTGATTTCACCCCTAAAGATTTAGAAAACATCATTAGCGATTTTTACAAAAGAGTGCGCAAATTCGGGGAATTAAAATGCTAGTAGAAATAGAGAATTTGACTAAAACCTATGGGAGTTTAAAAGCGTTAGACAATATCAATTTGAAACTACCCAAACAGCAATTTATAGGGCTTTTAGGGCCTAATGGGGCGGGTAAAACCACTCTGTTAAAGATTTTAGCCGGATTGAATTTGAACTATCAAGGGGAAGTGAAAATTTTAGATCAAAAGATCGGCATAGAGACGAAAAAAAGCGTAGCGTTTTTAAGCGATGGCGATTTTTTAGACCCTAAATTAACGCCTCTAAAAGCGATCGCTTTTTACAAGGATTTTTTCAGCGATTTTGATTCATCAAAAGCCCTAAATTTGCTAAAACGCTTCAGCGTGCCTTTAAAAAGAGAGTTCAAGGCCCTTTCAAAAGGCATGAGGGAAAAATTGCAACTGATTTTAACCCTATCGCGAAACGCTTCTTTGTATCTTTTTGATGAGCCGGTGGCTGGGATTGACCCTATCGCAAGAGAAGAGATTTTTGAACTCATCGCTAAGGAATTTAGCCAAAACGCAAGCTTGTTAGTCTCTACGCATTTGGTGGTGGATGTGGAAAAGTATTTAGACAGCGCGATTTTTTTAAAAGAAGCTAAAGTGGTGGCTTTTGGGGGTGTGGGAGAATTGAAAAAAGGGTATAGCAGTTTGGAGGTAGCGTATAAAGAAAGGTTGAAATAAATCAGTCAGTTTCTCTTAAAGTGCCTAAACGTCAATTAAAACTATCACGGATCGCTTGAATATTTTTGCATGGAATTTCTTTAAAATTTAAGTATAATTTTAAGAATCGCCTGGATGATTCGTGTTTCTTATTTGATGGCAAGTTCGTTGAAAAAGTAAGTTAGGCTAAGGTAGTGGTTTTTGTGTGATGGCATTTTTTAAATCTGCCCCTAAGAAGATCCTCCTAGCCTTATTAGTGTAGGTTTGTTGAACTTATGCACATGTAAAAGTAGCGGTCATCTGGGTTTAAAAACAACCACATTTTAGGGAAGACATGAAAGATAACAATAACTATAATGTTTTAATTGTGGGGAATAAGGGGCGAGAGTATGCTTTGGCTCAAAGGCTTCAGCAAGATGAGCGAGTGAATGCTTTGTATTTTTGTTTGGGTAATGGTGGCACTCAAGATTTAGGCGAGAATCTGGAATGCGAACATTACGAGCATATCGTGGAATTAGCCCTTAAAAAACAGATCCATTTAGCTATCATTTCAGAAGAAGAGCCTTTGATTTTAGGGCTTACAGAGAGGTTAGAAAAAGCGGGGATTTTAGTGTTTGGGGCTTCTAAAGAAGCGGCTAAGTTAGAAGCTTCTAAAAGCTACATGAAAGCTTTTGTTAAAGAGTGCGGTATCAAAAGCGCGTCTTACTTTGAAACAAACGATTTAAAAGAAGCTCTCAATCACATTCAAAACGCTTCTTTCCCCTTAGTGATTAAAGCGTTGAATAAAAACACAAGCATTGTCCATCAAGAAGAAGAAGCGCTAAAAATCCTTGAAGACGCTTTCAAACAAAGCAATGAACCTGTGATCATAGAGCCTTTTTTAGAGGGGTTTGAGCTTTCAGTTACAGCGCTCATAGCCAACGATGATTTTATCTTGTTGCCCTTTTGCCAAAACTACAAACGCTTACTAGAAGGGGATAATGGGGTCAATACAGGAGGTATGGGGGCCATCGCTCCTGCAAACTTTTTCTCTAATGAATTAGAAGAGAAAATAAAAAATCATATCTTTAAACCCACTTTAGAGAAACTTCAGGCTGACAACACGCCTTTTAAAGGGGTTTTACTCGCTGAAATTGTAATCATAGAAGAAAAGGGCGTTTTAGAGCCGTATTTATTGGATTTTAGCGTGCGTTTTAAAGATATTGAATGCCAGACGATTTTACCCCTTTTAGAAAGCTCGCTTTTAGATTTGTGTTTGGCTACAGCCAAAGGGGAATTACATTCTCTTGAATTGGTGTTTTCTAAAGAATTTGTGATGAGTGTGGCGCTTGTTTCTAGGAATTACCCCACTAGCTCTTCGCCCAAACAAACCCTTTATATTGATCCGGTTGATGAAAAAAAGGGCCATTTGATTTTAGGGGAGGTGGAGCAGGATAATGGCGTGTTTGAAAGCAGTGGGGGGAGGGTGATCTTTGCCATTGGTAGAGGAAAATCGTTATTAGAGGCCAGAAACCATGCTTACGAGATCGCTCAAAAGGTGCATTTTGAAGGCATGTTTTATCGCAAGGATATTGGTTTTAAGGTGTTAGATTTGAAAGAATATTCTTAAAGGTTAAAGTTTAAGACAAACCAAAGAGTTTGTCCTGTTTGTTTTTGAATGCGCCCTCCAAATTTAGAAAAAGAAGAAACTGAAATCATAGAAACACTCCTTATGCGTGAAAAAATGCGTTTATGCCCCTTGTATTGGCGCATCTTAGCGTTTTTAACCGATAGTTTGTTAGTGGCGTTTTTATTGAGCGATCTTTTAGGCGCGTGCGATTTCTTGCATTCTTTATATTGGCTGACTAACCCCATTTATCACAGCGCGTTTGTTGCGATGGGTTTTATCGTCTTGTATGGCGTTTATGAAATCTTTTTTGTGTGTTTGTGCAAGATGAGTTTGGCTAAACTGGTTTTTAGGATTAAAATTATTGATATTTATTTAGCAGATTGCCCCAGTAGGGCTATTTTATTGAAGCGTTTAGGGTTAAAAATCGTGGTTTTTCTATGCCCCTTTTTATGGTTTGTGGTGTTTAAAAACCCCTATCATAGGGCGTGGCATGAAGAAAAAAGCAAAAGTCTTTTGGTGTTGTTTTAAAATGATTCGTTGGTTTTATTTGGTGTTTTTTTTGTTATTGAGCGTATCAGACGCTAAAGAAATCGCCATGCAACGATTTGACAAACAAAACCATAAGATTTTTGAAATCCTTGCGGATAAAGTGAGCGCCAAAGACAATGTGATAACCGCCTCAGGGAATGCGATCTTATTGAATTATGACGTGTATATTCTAGCGGACAAGGTGCGTTATGACACCAAAACTAAAGAAGCGTTATTAGAAGGCAATATCAAGGTTTATAGGGGCGAGGGTTTGCTCGTTAAAACCGATTATGTGAAATTGAGTTTGAATGAAAAATATGAGATCATTTTCCCCTTTTATGTCCAAGACAGCGTGAGCGGGATTTGGGTGAGTGCGGATATTGCTAGCGGGAAGGATCAAAAATATAAGATTAAAAACATGAGTGCTTCAGGGTGCAGTATTGATAACCCCATTTGGCATGTCAATGCGACTTCAGGCTCATTCAACATGCAAAAATCGCATTTGTCTATGTGGAATCCTAAGATCTATGTCGGCGATATTCCTGTATTGTATTTGCCCTATATTTTCATGTCCACTAGCAATAAAAGAACTACCGGGTTTTTATACCCTGAATTTGGCACTTCCAACTTAGACGGCTTTATTTATTTGCAACCCTTTTATTTAGCCCCCAAAAACTCATGGGATATGACCTTTACCCCACAAATCCGCTATAAAAGGGGGTTTGGCTTGAATTTTGAAGTGCGCTACATCAACTCTAAAGACGACAGGTTTTTATTCAATGCGCGCTATTTTAGGAATTACACCCAATACGTCAAACGCTATGATTTGAGGAATCAAAATATCTATGGTTTTGAATTTTTAAGCTCCAGTAGGGACACTTTACAAAAATACTTCCATCTTAAATCTAATATTGACAACGGGCATTACATTGACTTTTTATACATGAACGATTTGGACTATGTGCGTTTTGAAAAGGTCAATAAGCGCATCACAGACGCCACGCACATGTCTAGGGCGAATTACTATTTGCAAACAGAAAACAATTATTACGGCTTGAATATCAAGTATTTTTTAAACCTGAATAAAATCAACAACAACCGCACTTTCCAATCTGTCCCTAATTTGCAGTACCATAAATATTTAAATTCTTTGTATTTTAGGAATTTATTGTATTCAGTGGATTATCAGTTTAGAAACACCGCAAGAGAGATTGGTTATGGCTATGTGCAAAACGCTTTGAATGTGCCGGTGGGCTTGCAATTTTCTTTGTTTAAAAAATATTTGTCTTTAGGGCTTTGGAACGATCTCCAACTATCTAATGTGGCTTTAATGCAATCTAAAAATTCCTTCGTGCCTACGATCCCTAATGAATCAAGGGAATTTGGGAACTTTGTGTCTTCAAATTTTTCCATGTATGTCAATATGGATTTAGCCAGAGAATACAACAAGCTTTTCCACACGATCCAATTGGAAGCGATTTTCAACATCCCTTATTACACCTTTAAAAATGGCTTATTTTCTCAAAACATGTATGCTTTAAGCGCGCAAGCTTTAAACAGCTACACTTCGCCTTTATTGAGAGATTATGATTATCAAGGGCGTTTGTATGACTCGGTGTGGAATCCTAGCAGTATTTTACCTATCAATGCGAGCAACAAGACGGTGGATTTAACCCTAACGCAATACCTTTATGGCTTAGGGGGGCAAGAGTTGTTGTATTTTAAAATATCGCAACTCATCAATCTTGACGATAAAGTTTCGCCCTTTAGAATGCCCCTAGAGAGCAAGATCGGGTTTTCGCCCTTAACGGGATTGAATATTTTTGGGAATGTCTTTTATTCGTTTTATCAAAACCGCTTAGAAGAAATCTCCGTGAACGCCAATTACCAACGCAAGTTTTTAAGCTTTAACCTCTCTTATTTTTTAAGAAACAATTTTAGCAGTGGGATTAATAGCATTATAGAAAATCCTGCGGATTATTTAAAGGCGGGTTTTAGCAACGACTTTGGTTACTTTTCCATGAGCGCGGATGTGGGTTATGATATTAGAAATAACGTGGTTTTAAATTGGAATGTGGGGATTTACAAAAAAATCCGTTGTTTTGGGATTGGCTTTCAATTCGTCAACCAACGACGCCCCATTCTCACCGGCGATCCCAACCAACCTATAAGAGTGTTTGAAAATAACTATGTTAAGCTAGAATTAGACTTTTCACCGATCACTAAAACCAATGTAACTTACCGCTCTTTACAGCGTAAGTAAGAAAAGGAACAGATTTGAATACGGATTTTAGCCATATCACCGATATAGAGGGCATGCGTTTTATCAATGAAGAAGACGCTTTAAACAAATTGATTAATGAAATCCACACGCGCCACATTGATTTAAAAGATTCCATCATGCTCGCTTTGAGTTTTAACGCTCTGTATCTAGCTCACGCTTTAGCGCAAAAATTTGGAGCGACTTATGATATACTTTTTTTAGAACCTATCCTAGCCCCTTTAAACTCAAAGTGTGAAATCGCTTTAGTGAGTGAAAGCATGGATATAGTGATGAATGAAAGCTTAATCAATTCCTTTGACATCACTTTAGATTATGTTTATGGGGAAGCCAGGCGAGCTTATGAAGAAGACATTTTGTCTCACATCTATCAGTATCGCAAAGGCAACGCGATCAAAAGCTTAAAAGATAAAAATATTTTTATCGTAGATAGGGGGATTGAAACCGGGTTTAGAGCAGGGTTAGGCGTGCAAACTTGCTTGAAAAAAGAATGCCAAGACATTTACATTTTAACCCCCATTCTCGCGCAAAATGTCGCTCAAGGCTTAGAAAGCTTGTGCGATGGGGTGATTAGCGTGTATCGCCCTGAATGTTTTGTCTCTGTGGAGCATCATTATAAAGAACTCAAGCGATTGAGCAATGAAGAAATTGAAAAATACTTAGGTGCTAACAACGCGCCTAATTTAAAAAAGGAACATTAAATATGGATTTTATCACCATCAATTCTAGTAACAAAACCGAAGAGTTCGCTCTCAAACAAGTGGCCAAACAAGCCACTAGCTCTCTAATGTATCGCTTAGGAAAAACCATCATTTTAGCGAGCGTGTGCACAGAAAGAGAGCCTGTGAGTGAAGATTTTCTGCCTTTAGTGGTGCAGTTTTTAGAAAAATCTTATGCAGCCGGAAAGATCCCGGGCGGTTTTGTCAAAAGAGAAGGCAGGGCGCAAGATTTTGAAATCTTAACCTCTAGGCTCATAGACAGGACTTTACGCCCTTTATTCCCTAAAGATTACCGCTACCCTACCCAAATCACTTTAATGGTTTTAAGCCATGATATTGAAAACGATTTGCAAGTCTCTGCTTTAAACGCCGCTTCAGCCGCTCTCTTTTTGGCCCATATCGCTCCTATTAAAAGCGTGAGCGCTTGCAGGATCGCTAGGGTGGATAACGAATTTATCATTAACCCTAACACAAGCCTTTTGAATCAATCCAGTTTGGATCTGTTTGTGTCTGGCACAAAAGAGAGTTTGAACATGATAGAAATGCGCTCTTTGGGGCAAAAATTAAACGCTTTAGAAGAGCCTTTAATGCTAAAAGCTTTAGAATTGGCTCAAAAAAGTTTGAAAGAAACTTGCACGCTTTATGAAGAGATTTTCACGCCCCACCAAAACGAGCTGCTTTTCAAAGAGAGCCAAGGAATAGTCTTTAATGAAAGGCTGTTAGATTTATTGAAAAATCAGTATTTTGATGAAATCATCAAAGGCATTGAAAGTTCTGCTTTGAGCGAGCGAGAAAATGTTTTCAATGAAATTGCTAAAAAAATCAGCGAAGCCCACTCAGAATTCAGTTTAGAAGAAATTGAATGGTCTTTAGAAAAAGTGAAAAAAACTGAGATAAGACGCATGATTATTCAAGATAAAATCCGCCCGGATAAGCGCGCGTTAGAAGAAGTGCGGCCCATTTTGATAGAGAGCGATTTACTCCCTATGGCGCATAGCTCCATTTTATTCACTAGGGGGCAAACTCAAAGCTTAGTGGTAGGGGTTTTAGGCACGGATAATGACGCTCAAACCCATGAGAGTTTGGAGCATAAAGCCCCTATCAAAGAGCGCTTCATGTTCCATTACAATTTCCCTCCTTTTTGCGTGGGCGAAGCGAGTTCTATTGGCGCGACTTCAAGGCGCGAATTAGGGCATGGGAATTTGGCTAAAAGGGCCTTAGAAACGAGTATTAAAAATAAAGAGCAGGTGATACGATTGGTTTCTGAGATTTTAGAAAGCAATGGTTCAAGCTCAATGGCGAGCGTGTGTGCAGGGTCTTTAGCCCTTTATGCAAGCGGTGTGGAAATTTATGATTTAGTCGCTGGGGTGGCTATGGGCATGGTGAGCGAAGGGCAAGATCACGCTATTTTAAGCGATATTAGCGGATTAGAAGACGCCGAAGGCGATATGGATTTTAAGATTGCTGGGAATTTAGAAGGCATTACGGCCATGCAAATGGATACCAAAATGAGCGGTATCAAGCTAGAAATTTTATACCAAGCCTTACTTCAAGCTAAAGAAGCGCGGAAACATATTTTAAAAATCATGCATGAAGCGAAAGAAAAGATTGTGATCAATTTTTCCCATTTACCTGCAACGGAGATTTTTAATGTCGTGCCCGATAAAATTGTAGAAATTATCGGTCAAGGGGGGCGTGTGATTAAAGAGATAGTGGAAAAGTTTGAGGTTAAAATTGATTTGAATAAACCAAGCGGTGAAGTGAAAATCATGGGGAATAAAGAGCGCGTTTTAAAGACTAAGGAATTTATTTTAAACTACTTGCATTCTTTAGATCAAGAATTGGAGCAATACGCTATTGATGAGGTGCTAGAAGCTCAAGTGAAAAGAATTGTGGATTTTGGGGCGTTTTTAAGCTTGCCTAAGGGGGGCGAAGGCTTGTTAAGAAAACAAAACATGGACAGGTGTCAAGTGGTTTTAAAAGAAGGCGATAGTATTCGGTGTAGGGTGATTAGTTTCAATAAGGGTAAAATCGCTTTAGATTTGGCTTAATCCATCTCTTAAATTATCCATAGTCCTATGTAAAACCAATCTAATACATAGGACTTGGCTAAAATATATACACTCTTTTTATTACTCTTCGTGGGTGATAACAATATTTTGAAGGTATTGTTTAGGAGCTTCAATTAAATTAAAGAGAGCTTCTCTATCCATTTTTATATCAAAATAACTTAAAACATTATTTTTAATATATTCTATATTTATATTTTCATTATTCAACCTATTTAATTCGTTTTGCTGATAAGGGTTGTGTTGTGGTTGTAGTTGATTGTTCCAGCTATCATACCACCAACCAAGAAACGGATTATTCCAAATATATTTTTGTGTTTGAAAATTGCTATTTTGGATAAAATTTAATTCTCTTTCCAAATCACTTGTTGTTTTGTTAAAACTATCAAAAGCTTCTTCAACTTTGGCTTTTAAAAATTTCATGCTCTCATTATCAATGAGTCCTGCAGCAACATATTCTAAAACCAACGCAAAAATATAATGAGAAAGAGCGTATCTTGCACAAATGTGGTTACCACTTACATCATTAAAGTTCTTTAATATTAGCCCTTGATTTATTTGGGATATAAAATTATAAAAAATTTCATTTAATTCAATGTGTATTCTTTGTAAATTTGTGCATGTTGATTGTCTCCAAATATCACTTTTAGAAATTTGAGAAATATCCTTATAAACTTCTTGGAGAAATTTAGTTTTAGCTTTTAAGGCATTAACTTGTTGGGCAACAAAGATGTTTTGTTGTGTGAGTAGCCTTTGGTTTTCGTCAAAAAGACGATTAGTTTCGGCATATGCTTCATAATAGATTTCTGCTAGTTTATAATTAAGAATAGGGGCAATATGGTTCATAATCCCTGTAGTTAGCTCAATAGCACCTACTATCTCAAAACCTTCATGGCCCCCAAACCCTTTGACACCTTTTAACATAGATGAAACCTTTCCATCTTTATATAACACTAATTTATCTAAAGGAACACTTGTTGTAAAAATAGGCAAAGAGCTAAGGCCATGATTGATGATATGACCTAGCTTATCGTATAGCTCATTTGATTTAATTAAAATCATGCGTTGATAATTGCTATCAAGTGTTTGTTTTCTTGGCAAAGTCGGCAGAACTTCTATTCTGCTACCCAAAACCCTTTCAAGTAGAGTGAGTTCTTTATTGTTATCTTTTGGCATTGTGATCCTTTGTTGTATCTAATTTATTGACCACATCATTATACTACTAATGGATTGTTTTAAGTTTTTAAGGATAACTTATTGCTTAAAGCAAATTTGTTTTTTAAAAACTTCCTTATTTCTAATAATTTAATAAAAATTTATTATTTTAAAAGCGTTTTTAAGCTAGTTTATATTAAAATAAATCCTTGCTTGTATTTTTGAAAGTAGAGGAACGATTCGAAATGAAAATCAAGCCCAATTTTTGAAACGGAGTGCGAAAATGAAATTTTTAGCGTTATTTTTTCTGGCTTTAGCGGGCGTTGCTTTCGCTCATGATGGTGGAATGGGTGGGATGGATATGATTAAATCTTATTCTATCTTAGGGGCGATGATCGGTTTAGGGATTGCCGCTTTTGGTGGGGCGATCGGCATGGGGAATGCGGCCGCAGCGACCATTACAGGCACAGCGAGAAACCCAGGAGTGGGCGGTAAATTGCTCACAACCATGTTTGTGGCCATGGCGATGATTGAAGCGCAAGTGATTTATACTCTAGTGTTTGCTATTATCGCTATTTATAGTAACCCATTCTTAAGTTAAGGGTTTTTTGATGGGCTAAATTATTGCTTAAAAAGCATGATTTAGCTATAATATCTGTTTTAAATTTTTAGCACTGGTGGTGGAATTGGTAGACACGCCATCTTGAGGGGGTGGTGGGAGCAATCTCGTGCGAGTTCGAGTCTCGCCCAGTGTACCATTAAGTTTTTTTAAGGAATAAGTGGGTATAATCTCACTCTTTGCTTTATACACGCCGAAGTGGTGGAATTGGTAGACACGCTAGACTCAAAATCTGGTGGGAGCAATCCCGTGTCGGTTCGAGTCCGACCTTCGGCACCACTAAGTAATTTTTTTCAATCTGCTTTTTATTTTTTTCATTTTAAATAGTTTTATCCCAAATAAATACCAAATCAATGTGGATTAGTGGGTTCTTTAAACCTTTTTTAAAGGGTTGTTAAAAGAATTTAAAAAAATTAAAAAAGAGAGCGTTTTACTCTATTAATTTTACTCCATTAAAAGGAGTGTGAGTTTGGGTATAATGGCAAGAAAAATTTGCATCAAATTTTATTGGAATGGATGAGAAAAATCTGCTTAAGTCATGTTGATCCAAATATATTCTAACCGGAGACTCTGTCATGCTAGATCTGTCTTATAGCCTGGAGCGTGTCTTGCAAGAAGACCCGGCAGCTAGGAATAAGTGGGAGGTTCTTTTGCTTTATCCGGGCATTCATGCACTGCTTTGCCACCGCCTAGCGCATGCGTTGCACAAGCGGAGGTTTTACTTCATTGCGCGCACGCTTTCTCAGTTAGCGCGTTTTATCACTGGGATAGAAATCCACCCTGGCGCTAAGATTGGGAGAGGGCTTTTTATCGATCATGGCATGGGTGTGGTGATTGGCGAGACCACAGAGATTGGAGATGATGTTACCATTTATCATGGCGTAACTCTGGGTGGCACGGGCAAGTTCAAGGGCAAGCGCCACCCTACTTTAGGCAACCGAGTGGTAGTGGGGGCAGGGGCTAAGGTCTTGGGCGCGATTTATGTGGGCGATGATGTGAGGATTGGGGCTAATGCGGTGGTGCTTTCAGATTTACCTACGGGTTCTACGGCTGTAGGCGCTAAAGCCAAAACCATCACAAAGGATCGTTAATTTTAAATAAGCGGTTGGAGTTTGCGCCATGCGGGTTATTTTGAGGTAAATTGATTAGAATTTTTTATAGAGAGGTTTTTTAAAATGAGTAAAAGTAAAAAAGAATTATTTTTGGAACTCGCACAACCTGATAAAAATGGGGTGAGTCGTTGGGTAAGCGTTAGAGAATTTGTAGGGAAATATCAAGGATTACAGCTAGGTAATGGGGGGAGTTGGTGTAGGAACAACTCATCTTTAGCTAAAGAATTTAATTTGGAGTTTGATAAAGGGCAAACTCTAGGAAATTCTATTGATAGAATACGCTTGAATGGCTATAATACTGAATGTGTTTTTAACCAAAATATCCGTCAAGACATTAAAAACCACTATAAGCAACAATGTTGCACGATGTGTGGTGTGCGTGGCAACTCTGAAAACACTCAAATAGAAGTGGATCATAAAGACGGCCGCAAGGATGATTCAAGAGTTTCTGATTTAAGCACACAAGCTTTTGATGATTTTCAGGCTTTATGCAAAGCTTGTAATGACAAGAAACGCCAAATTTGTAAAGAATGCAAAGAGACTGGCTATAGATTTGATGCAACAAAAATTCCTGGCAATCATTATTCTTTCTATGAAGGGGAGGCTGAATATGACGGCTGTGTGGGCTATTATCAATATGACCCCATACAATACAAGAAAACTTGTAATGATAGGATATACAATGAAGGGTATCAAAAAGGCTATTATGAGGGGTATCAAAATGGATACCATCAAAAAACTACTTTATAGCGGTTGTAATGAACTACATCGGCTCTAAATACAAGCTCATTCCCTTTATTAAGGAAAATATCCATGCGGTTGCGGGCAATGATCTCTCTGGCACGATTTTTTGTGATCTGTTCGCTGGGACGGGCATTGTGGGGCGTGCGTTTAAAAAAGCCGTCAATAAGGTTATTTCTAATGATTTGGAATATTATAGCTTTGTTTTGAATCAAAATTATATCGGCAACATTCAAGAAATCCCTAATCAAGAAGAGCTTATTAATGGGCTCAATAGCGTTGCTTTAAAAAAGGGTTTTATTTATTCGCATTATTCTTTAGGGGGGAGTTCAAGGCAGTATTTTAGCGAAACAAACGCTCAAAAAATTGATGCGGTGCGTTTAAAAATTGAAGAGCTTAAACTTTCTCAAAACATTGATAATTGCGCGTATTATTTTTTGCTCGCATCGCTATTAGAGAGCGCGGACAAGGTGGCTAACACCGCTTCAGTTTATGGGGCTTTTTTAAAACGCCTTAAAAAAAGCGCTCAAAAAGAACTCATCTTAAAAGGTGCTCATTTTGATGTGAGTTTAAGCACTAATGAAGTGTATCAGCAAGACGCTAGCGAGTTGATTGGAAAGATTTCAGGGGATATTTTGTATTTAGACCCCCCTTATAATGCGAGGCAATACGGGGCGAATTATCATTTATTAAACACGATTGCTGCTTATACGCCCTTTGCTCCAAAAGGCAAAACCGGCTTGCCCAGTTATCAGAAATCCTCTTTTTGCTCTCGTTCTCAAATCTTAAACGCTTTTGAAAACTTGATCAAAAAAGCACGATTCAAATATATTTTTTTAAGCTATAACAATGAAGGGCTTATGAGCGAGATAGAGATTGGAAATATTTTAAAAAAATACGGCGCTTACTCCTTAATGACCAAAACCTACATGCGTTTTAAAGCGGATAACAAACGCACCCACAAAGCCGCGCACACCAAAGAGTGTTTGCATATTCTTATCAAATAAGAGTCAAAATAGCCCAACCTTTAAAAACGAGCTTTAAGTTAAAAGTCTAAAGAGCGTTAGAGTTTTTAAATAAGGCTTTAGCGGGCGGTATTTGATTAAAACCAATCCAAGATACTCCAATAATGATAAAAATAATCGCTTAAATATCGCTTGAATAAGGTAAAATGAAACCAAAATAAGCCTATAAAAAAGGGGAAATCATGGCACTTGAAGTGGTTTTATGGGATTTTGATGGCGTGATTTTTGACAGCATGCATTTAAAATATGAAGGGTTTAAGGCGTTGTTTCAAAAGCATGGCAACAAGAATCAAGAGAGTTTGAAGCAATTTGAAGTTTATCATTATCAAAGTGGGGGGATTTCAAGGAATGAAAAAATCCAATATTTTTATAACGAGATTTTAAAAACCCCTATCGCTCAAGAAGAAGTGGATAGATTAGCCCTAGAATTTGGCACTATTATAGAGCAAAAGCTTTTTGATAGGGAGCATTTGAATAGCGAAGTGATGGCGTTTATTGATAAGCATTATAAAAATTATATTTTCCATATCGCTTCAGCGGCCTTGCATAGCGAATTGCAAGTGTTGTGCGAGTTTTTAGGGATCATTAAGTATTTTAAGAGCGTTGAAGGGAGTCCGCCCAATAAACCCAAGATTATCGCTAATATCATTCAAAAATACGCCTATAACCCAAGCCGCATGCTAATGATAGGCGATAGCGTCAATGACTATGAAAGCGCTCAAGCTAATAAAGTGGCGTTTTTGGGTTACAACAGCAAGGTTTTGAAAAATTTAGTGGGTCAAAACGGCTATCAAGGGAAGTATTTGGAGAGCTTTAAAGGGTTTGATTTACAAAACTTTATAAAAGAGTAAAGCCAGCTTTAGCCGAGATTGTCTTTGTGTTGGCTCATGTCAATGATGACTTCACAGCGTTCAATCGTGCTTAAGCGGTGGGCGATAACGATTAGGGTTTTATTTTTAGCGATTTGATAGATTTCATCCATGATTTTACTCTCGGTTTCATTGTCTAGGGCTGAAGTGGCTTCATCTAAAACCAAAATTTCAGGGTTATCGTATAAGGCTCTTGCAATGCCTATGCGCTGTTTTTGACCGCCGCTAAGCTTAGCGCCCCCTTCGCCCACTTGGGTTTTAAGTCCCTCATGCTCGCATAAAAAATCATAAATATGAGCCATTTTGCACACCTTAATCAAGCGTTTTTCATCTATAGCGCTCCCAAAAGCGATATTATCCCCCACAGTGCCATCAAAAAGGTAAATATTTTGGGGGATATAGCCTATTTTTTTACGCCATGAGCGCCTGTTTTCGTTGGTTAAAAGGGTGTTGTCAATAAAAATTTCCCCACTTTTAGGGTAGGTAAGCCCCATAATAATATCCGCCAGCGTGGATTTCCCGCACCCGCTATGGCCTATGAGAGCGACTTTTTGACCTTTTTGAATGGTGAGGTTAAAATTCTTTAAAACCGGGTGTTTTGACTTATAAGCGAATGAGATGTTTTGGAGAGTGATTTTTTTATTAAAGTCTAAAGGGACTAAATCCTCTTCAACGATGGTTTTAGTAAGGCTTTTAAAAACAATGTTAGTCGCAAGCTGGTTGTAAGCGATTTCATTATACTGATTCAAAACGCCAGTAACAGAAGGGAGTGTGCGATAAAGCGCTAGAGCATACATAGAAATGGTAGGGAGCACCATTTTAGCTTCGCCGTATTTGAATAAGATGTAAGCGACAGCTAAAATCAACAAGCTAAAGCCCACCGTTTCTAATGAATACCTGGGGACCACTTGTAAAGTGGCGTGAATGATCTCGGTGTCATGGGCTTTACGGCTATTTTCTCCAAAAAGCTTGTGGGCTTCTTCGTGGTTGTCTTTGAGTTTAGTGATTTTGAAATTGCTGAAAAATTTTGAAAAAACTTTAAGCGTTTGCGCCCTAGATTTTGCCGCTATCTCGCCCTTTTTTTGAATAAGAATGGTGATTTTTTTAGTGATGATAAAAATTTGTATAGAGATGATTAGAGTGAATACAAGCGTTAACTTCCAGTTAGTGATTAATAGCGTGGAATAGAAAAAAACGATCACGGTTAATTCAGTGAGTAGATTCAAAAAAGCGTTAAAGCTCATAAACATGCCGTCCGCTTTATTATTGATAATGTCTCTTAAAGAATCCAAGTTGTGGTTAAGGTGGGAGAGGTAGTTGCTTTTAATGTGCTGTAAAAAAAGTTGTTGCTTGATTTGATAAGCTTTCTTATTGGAAAAACGCCCTTTCAAATAAGTGAAAGACACCCCATAAAACATCCTGAACAAATAAATCCCCACCAAGCAAAAACTAAAGAAATACATAAGGCGAACGGGAGATGAAAAATGGAAAAAATCATAGACCATTTTCCAGTCTTTATCGTCTAAAGCCCTATTAGGATCGGAAGCGAGAGTGATAAAAGGCATTAGGAGGGTTAGAGACATCACTTCCACAAAAGAAGAAAAAACCGCCATCAGCACAAGCAGGAAAAAAACCATTTTTTCCTTGAAAGTGATGAGCATGTAGATTTGCTTTAAAGAGCGCAAAAAGTATTTTAAAGTAGAAATTTTATGTTTTTTTTTCGCCATAATTTAAGTGTCCATAAATTCTTTTATATGTAATAAGCTTTGAGCTGTGTTAAGCCAAATTGAGCTAGATTATAGCTAAATTTTAACCATGCTCTGTGCCATACGAATAATTTAGCTTTCTGTCATCATTTCTTGACAAGTCAAGTATAAAACTGCTATAATCCCAAGTCTTTGATTATTTTAGTTGCTGGCTTAGCTCAGTTGGTAGAGCAGCTGCCTTGTAAGCAGCAGGTCGGGGGTTCAAGTCCCTTAGCCAGCTCCAGTTAAAATGTTATTTTGTAAAGTTTTTGGTGAGATACTCAAGTGGCCAACGAGGGCAGACTGTAAATCTGCTGACTATGTCTTCCGTGGTTCGAATCCACGTCTCACCACCATTTTGTTTTTTTAGATGCGGGAATAGCTCAGTTGGCTAGAGCATCAGCCTTCCAAGCTGAGGGTCGCGGGTTCGAGTCCCGTTTCCCGCTCCATTTTTAGGATAACGTTTTAGTTTTTGAGACGCCTATATAGCTCAGAGGCAGAGCACTTCCTTGGTAAGGAAGAGGTCGGCGGTTCAATTCCGCTTATAGGCTCCAGTTTATAATCTCTTGAATGGCGATAAGACAAAAATGTCTTAAATTTTGTAGTAGCATTTAGGAATACTTAGGATTTTGTTTAGTATAATTCTAAAATCCATTTCAAAAAATTAAGGAGAAATACAAATGGCAAAAGAAAAGTTTAATAGAACTAAGCCGCATGTTAATATTGGAACCATTGGGCATGTAGACCATGGTAAAACGACTTTGAGTGCAGCGATTTCAGCGGTGCTTTCTTTGAAAGGTCTTGCAGAAATGAAAGACTATGACAATATTGATAACGCCCCTGAAGAAAAAGAAAGAGGGATCACTATCGCTACTTCTCACATTGAATATGAAACTGAAAACAGACACTATGCGCATGTGGATTGCCCAGGACATGCTGACTATGTAAAAAACATGATCACCGGTGCGGCGCAAATGGACGGAGCGATTTTGGTTGTTTCTGCAGCTGATGGTCCTATGCCTCAAACCAGAGAGCATATCTTATTGTCTCGTCAAGTAGGCGTGCCTCACATCGTTGTTTTCTTAAACAAACAAGACATGGTAGATGACCAAGAATTGTTAGAGCTTGTGGAAATGGAAGTGCGCGAATTGTTGAGCGCGTATGAATTCCCTGGCGATGACACTCCTATCATAGCGGGTTCAGCTTTAAGAGCTTTAGAAGAAGCAAAGGCTGGTAATGTGGGTGAATGGGGTGAAAAAGTGCTTAAACTTATGGCTGAAGTGGATGCCTATATCCCTACTCCGGAAAGAGACACTGAAAAAACTTTCTTGATGCCGGTTGAAGATGTGTTCTCTATTGCGGGTAGAGGGACTGTGGTTACAGGTAGGATTGAAAGAGGCGTGGTGAAAGTAGGCGATGAAGTGGAAATCGTTGGTATCAGACCTACACAAAAAACGACTGTAACCGGTGTAGAAATGTTTAGGAAAGAGTTGGAAAAAGGTGAAGCCGGCGATAATGTGGGCGTGCTTTTGAGAGGAACTAAAAAAGAAGAAGTAGAACGCGGTATGGTTCTATGCAAACCAGGTTCTATCACTCCGCACAAGAAATTTGAGGGAGAAATTTATGTCCTTTCTAAAGAAGAAGGTGGGAGACACACTCCATTTTTCACCAACTACCGCCCGCAATTCTATGTGCGCACAACTGATGTGACTGGCTCTATCACCCTTCCTGAAGGCGTAGAAATGGTTATGCCTGGCGATAATGTGAAAATCACTGTAGAATTGATTAGCCCTGTTGCGTTAGAGTTGGGAACTAAATTTGCGATTCGTGAAGGCGGTAGGACCGTTGGTGCTGGTGTTGTGAGCAATATTATTGAATAATATTAGCAAAAAGAGTTACCATAAAGGGTCATTATGAAAGTTAAAATAGGGTTGAAGTGTTCTGATTGTGAAGACATCAATTACAGCACAACCAAGAACGCTAAAACTAACACTGAAAAACTGGAGCTTAAGAAGTTCTGCCCAAGGGAAAACAAACACACTCTTCATAAAGAAATCAAATTGAAGAGCTAGTTCTTTCTTTTGTGTTGTGATTTAAAAGGAGGGGAGGTTAGGTCAGTAGCTCCAATGGTAGAGCGTCGGTCTCCAAAACCGGTTGTTGGGGGTTCGAGTCCCTCCTGGCCTGCCATCTACTAATTTATTCTATCAAATTTGTGTTTCAATTGGATTGTTTTTGAATTTTTTAATTTTAGTTTAAGCTATTTTGGATAAAATTGAAAATTCTTTTAATGTATAAATGTATTAAGTTTAAGTGAGGGCGAAAAGAAACTATGGATAAATGGCTCATGCAATATAAGTTAGCTAGAGAAGAGCTTTCTAAAGTGATATTTCCTATTAAGGAGCAGATACGCAACGCGCTTGTTTCTGTTTTGGTGGTGGTGAGTGCTATCACGCTGTTTTTAGCTTTGTTGGATTTTTCTCTGGGGGCTTTTATCTCTAGTGTTCTATAGGTTGGTGGCTTTAAATAAGGAGAATAATGATGGATTGGTATGCTATACAAACTTATTCAGGGAGCGAGCAGTCCGTTAAGAAAGCGATTGAGAATCTAGCGAACGATCATAATATAAGAGATAGGATACAAGAGATCATTGTGCCTACTGAAGATATTATAGAGGTTTCTAAAAAAAGCAAGACGAAAGTAACGGAACGAAGCCTTTATCCTGGGTATGTTTTTATTAAGGTGGATTTGGATACGGTTTTGTGGCATAAGATACAATCTTTGCCAAGAGTGAGCCGTTTTATTGGAGAAAATAAAAAGCCAACCCCATTGAGTGAAGCGGATATTGGGCATATTTTAGAAAAAATGAATAACCGAGCGGCCCCCAAGCCCAAAATCTTTTTTGAGCAAGGCGAAGTGGTGCGCGTGGTGGAAGGCCCTTTTGCGAACTTTACCGCTACGGTGGAAGAGTATGATGTGGAACACCGCAAGCTCAAGCTCAATGTTTCTATTTTTGGTAGGAACACTCCAATAGAGATTTTGCATTCGCAAGTGGAAAAAATTATATAACTTTAAGGAGAAAACATGGCTAAAAAAGTAGTCGGAGAAATCAAGCTTCAAATCCCTGCCGGTAAGGCAAACCCTTCACCTCCCGTAGGGCCAGCGTTGGGTCAAAGAGGGGTTAATATCATGGAATTTTGTAAGGCTTTTAATGAGAGAACTAAAGACATGGGGAGTTTTAATATCCCGGTCATTATCACGGTTTATCAAGATAAGAGTTTTACCTTTATCACTAAAAAGCCTCCGGTAACGGATTTGATCAAAAAAGCTTCTGGGGTTGAAAAAGGTTCTGACAACCCACTCAAAAATAAAATTGCAAAGCTCACCCACAAGCAAGTAGAAGAAATCGCGCAATTGAAAATGGAAGATTTAAACACAAGCACCATGGAAGCGGCTAAAAAAATCGTTATGGGCAGCGCTAGGAGCATGGGCGTAGAAGTTGTGGATTGATTGGGTTTTGTTGGAATTGAAAGAAATTTTTAAGGATTAGAATCGTGGCAAAAAAAGTATTTAAAAGATTGGAAAAACTTTTTTCTAAAATTCAAAACGATAAAGCGTATGGCGTAGAGCAGGGCGTAGAGGTGGTTAAATCCCTCGCTTCAGCCAAATTTGATGAAACCGTGGAAGTAGCGTTAAGGCTAGGGGTTGATCCAAGGCATGCGGATCAAATGGTGCGCGGTGCGGTGGTGCTTCCTCATGGAACAGGGAAAAAAGTAAGAGTGGCCGTTTTTGCAAAAGACATTAAGCAAGATGAAGCCAAAAACGCCGGGGCTGATGTCGTTGGCGGAGACGATTTGGCTGAAGAAATCAAAAATGGTCGTATTGATTTTGACATGGTGATTGCAACGCCTGATATGATGGCGGTTGTCGGTAAAGTGGGTAGGATTTTAGGCCCTAAAGGTTTGATGCCAAACCCTAAAACCGGAACCGTTACGATGGATATTGCTAAAGCGGTTACTAACGCTAAAAGCGGTCAAGTGAATTTCAGGGTGGATAAAAAGGGCAATGTTCATGCCCCTATTGGTAAGGTGAGTTTTCCTGAAGAAAAAATCAAAGAAAACATGCTTGAGTTGGTTAAAACGATCAACCGCCTAAAACCCAGTAGTGCGAAAGGCAAGTATATTAGAAACGCCGCTCTTTCACTCACCATGTCGCCTTCAGTGAGTTTGGACGCACAGGAATTGATGGATATTAAATAGCGTTAGGAGTTTTTAATCTTAGGCTGAAGATCGTAAGAGCTAAAAAGCTTAAAATTTCTTTTTTAAAAAGATAATCTTGCAGAGGTCTAGTCTAGAAAGGAGGAAAAGATGCAAAAACAACATCAAAGGCAGCATAAAGTAGAGCTAGTCGCTAACTTAAAATCGCAATTTGCAGATGCCAAAGCCCTTTTAATTTGCGATTATAAGGGTCTTAGCGTGAAAAAGTTGGAAGCTTTAAGGAATAAGGCTCGCAATCAAGGCATTAAAGTGCAAGTGATTAAGAACACTCTCGCTCATATTGCCATGAAAGAGGCTGGCTATTCTGATTTGGATTTGAAAGAAACCAATGTGTTTTTGTGGGGCGGTGATCAAATCGCTCTCTCTAAACTCGTGTTTGACTTCCAAAAAGAGCATAAAGATCACTTTGTGTTGAAAGCGGGCTTGTTTGATAAAGAAAGCGTTAGCGTAGCTCATGTGGAAGCGGTTTCAAAACTCCCAAGCAAAGAAGAGCTTATGGGAATGTTGCTTTCTGTTTGGACGGCTCCGGTGCGTTATTTTGTGACCGGTTTAGACAATTTGCGTAAAGCGAAAGAAGAAAACTAAGAGCCTATGATGGCTTTAATTTAAAAAAATTTGAAGGATTGGATTATGGCAATTTCAAAAGAAGAAGTGTTAGAGTATATTGGTTCATTGAGCGTTTTAGAGCTTTCTGAATTGGTTAAAATGTTTGAGGAAAAATTTGGCGTGAGCGCGACTCCAACGGTCGTAGCGGGTGCGGCTGTAGCTGGCGGTGCAGCGGCTGAGAGCGAAGAAAAAACCGAATTTAATGTGATTTTGGCTGATAGCGGTGCTGAAAAAATCAAGGTGATTAAAGTGGTTCGTGAAATTACCGGACTTGGCCTGAAAGAAGCTAAAGATGCTACCGAAAAAACCCCTCATGTGCTTAAAGAAGGCGTGAATAAAGAAGAAGCTGAAACCATCAAGAAGAAACTTGAAGAAGTAGGCGCTAAGGTTGAAGTCAAGTAAGACTTAAAAACAGAAAGGCCTTTGCGCCTTTCTCTGCTCTAGCGTGGCAGATGATTTTGCTCCATGATTTTGTTTGTGAGCGTGTGGCCTAAAGTGGTTAGTATTGCAGGTGGGTTTTGGTATTTTTATCATGGATGGTTCTAAGTTTTAAAGATCCTTTTGCAATGCTTACTTGAATTAATGCATTAAATAACTCAAAATTTTTGATCAAAGGCTTGAAATATGTCAAAAAAAATTCCCCTAAAAAACCGCTTGAGAGCTGATTTTACAAAAACCCCGACAGATTTAGAAGTCCCTAATTTATTATTATTACAACGAGACAGCTATGATTCTTTCTTGTATTCCAAAGATGGCAAAGAGAGCGGGATTGAAAAGGTTTTTAAATCCATTTTCCCTATCCAAGATGAGCATAACCGCATCACTTTAGAATACGCAGGTTGCGAATTTGGCAAGTCTAAATACACTGTTAGAGAAGCGATGGAGAGGGGCATTACCTACTCTATCCCTCTCAAAATTAAAGTGCGCTTGATCTTGTGGGAAAAAGACACCAAAAGTGGCGAAAAGAACGGCATTAAGGATATTAAAGAGCAAAGCATTTTCATTCGTGAGATCCCTTTGATGACAGAACGCACTTCATTTATTATCAATGGGGTGGAGCGCGTGGTCGTCAATCAGCTCCACAGAAGCCCCGGTGTGATTTTTAAAGAAGAAGAATCTAGCACTTCTTTAAACAAGCTCATTTACACAGGGCAAATCATCCCTGATAGGGGTTCGTGGCTGTATTTTGAATACGATTCTAAAGATGTTTTGTATGCTCGTATCAACAAACGCCGTAAAGTGCCTGTTACTATTTTATTTAGGGCGATGGATTATCAAAAACAAGACATTATTAAAATGTTCTACCCGCTTGTGAAAGTGCGTTATGAAAACGATAAATATTTGATCCCATTTGCTTCATTAGACGCCAATCAAAGAATGGAATTTGACTTGAAAGATCCTCAAGGCAAGGTTATTCTTTTAGCAGGAAAAAAGCTCACTTCAAGAAAGATTAAAGAGCTTAAAGAAAACCATCTAGAATGGGTGGAATACCCTATGGATATTTTACTCAATCGTCATTTAGCTGAGCCTGTTATGGTGGGGAAAGAAGTCTTATTGGACATGCTCACTCAGCTAGATAAAAACAAATTAGAAAAAATCCACGATTTAGGCGTGCAAGAATTTGTGATCATCAACGATCTAGCGTTAGGGCATGACGCTTCCATTATCCATTCTTTTTTGGCCGATTATGAGTCTTTGAAATTGCTCAAGCAAACGGAAAAAATTGATGATGAAAACGCTCTAGCGGCGATTCGTATCCATAAGGTTATGAAACCAGGCGATCCCGTTACGACTGAAGTGGCTAAGCAGTTTGTCAAAAAACTTTTCTTTGATCCAGAACGCTATGATTTGACCATGGTGGGGCGCATGAAAATGAATCACAAGTTAGGCTTGCATGTGCCTGATTACATCACGACTTTAACGCATGAAGATATTATCACTACCGTTAAATATCTCATGAAAATCAAAAACAATCAGGGCAAGATTGATGACAGGGACCACTTGGGCAATCGTAGGATCAGGGCGGTAGGGGAATTGTTGGCCAATGAATTGCATTCAGGCTTAGTGAAAATGCAAAAGACCATTAAAGACAAGCTCACTACCATGAGCGGGGCTTTTGATTCGCTCATGCCCCATGACTTGGTTAATTCTAAAATGATCACCAGCACCATCATGGAATTTTTCATGGGCGGTCAGCTCTCGCAATTCATGGATCAAACCAACCCTTTGAGTGAAGTTACGCACAAGCGCCGCCTTTCAGCGCTCGGTGAAGGGGGATTGGTGAAAGATAGGGTAGGATTTGAAGCCAGGGATGTGCACCCCACGCATTATGGCCGAATCTGTCCCATTGAAACCCCAGAAGGTCAAAATATCGGTTTGATCAACACCCTTTCCACTTTCACAAGAGTGAATGATTTAGGCTTTATTGAAGCCCCTTATAAAAAGGTTGTGGATGGCAAAGTGGTGGGCGAGACGATTTATTTGACCGCTATTCAAGAAGACAGCCACATCATCGCTCCCGCAAGCACCCCCATTGATGAAGAGGGTAATATTTTAGGCGATTTGATTGAAACGCGCGTGGAAGGCGAGATTGTTTTAAACGAAAAAAGCAAAGTAACCTTAATGGATTTAAGCTCTAGCATGCTAGTAGGGGTCGCCGCATCGCTCATTCCTTTCTTAGAGCATGATGACGCCAACCGCGCTTTAATGGGGACTAACATGCAGCGCCAAGCCGTGCCTTTGTTAAGAAGCGACGCTCCCATTGTAGGCACAGGGATTGAAAAAATTATCGCTAGGGATTCTTGGGGAGCGATCAAGGCTAATCGCGCAGGCGTTGTAGAAAAAATTGATTCTAAAAACATTTACATTTTAGGCGAAGGCAAAGAAGAAGCCTATATTGATGCGTATTCTTTGCAAAAAAACTTGCGTACCAACCAAAACACTAGTTTCAATCAAGTCCCTATCGTTAAAGTGGGCGATAAAGTGGAAGCCGGGCAAATCATCGCTGATGGCCCTAGCATGGACAGAGGCGAGTTAGCGTTAGGGAAAAATGTGCACGTGGCGTTCATGCCTTGGAATGGCTATAACTTTGAAGACGCGATCGTGGTGAGTGAGCGCATCACTAAAGATGATATTTTCACTTCCACCCACATTTATGAAAAAGAAGTGGACGCTAGGGAGCTTAAGCATGGCGTGGAAGAATTTACCGCTGATATTCCTGATGTGAAAGAAGAAGCGCTCGCTCATCTTGATGAAAGCGGGATCGTTAAAGTCGGCACTTATGTGAGCGCTGGCATGATTTTAGTGGGCAAGACTTCTCCTAAAGGCGAGATTAAAAGCACGCCTGAAGAGCGGCTCTTAAGGGCTATTTTTGGGGATAAAGCCGGTCATGTGGTCAATAAGAGTTTGTATTGTCCCCCCAGTTTGGAAGGCACGGTGATTGGTGTGAAAGTTTTCACTAAAAAAGGCTATGAGAAAGACGCGCGGGTTTTGAGCGCGTATGAAGAAGAAAAAGCCAAGCTTGATATGGAGCATTTTGACCGCTTGACCATGCTCAATAGAGAAGAATTGTTGCGCGTTAGTTCGCTCCTTTCTCAAGCGATTTTAGAAGAGCCTTTCAGCCATAATGGTAAGGATTATAAAGAAGGCGATCAAATCCCCAAAGAAGAAATCGCTTCAATCAACCGCTTCACTTTGGCTAGTTTGGTCAAAAAGTATTCTAAAGAAGTGCAAAACCACTATGAAATCACTAAAAATAATTTCTTAGAGCAAAAGAAAGTTTTGGGTGAAGAGCATGAAGAAAAGCTTTCTATTTTAGAAAAAGATGATATTTTGCCTAATGGCGTGATCAAAAAAGTCAAGCTCTATATCGCTACAAAACGGAAGCTTAAAGTGGGCGATAAAATGGCAGGAAGGCATGGGAATAAAGGGATTGTGTCTAATATCGTGCCGGTTGCGGATATGCCTTATACCGCTGATGGCGAGCCTGTAGATATTGTCTTAAACCCTTTAGGCGTGCCAAGCCGCATGAATATCGGGCAGATTTTAGAAATGCATTTAGGCTTAGTGGGGAAAGAATTTGGGAAACAAATCGCTAGCATGCTAGAGGATAAAACCAGAGATTTTGCCAAAGAATTGCGCGCTAAAATGCTAGAAATCGCTAACGCCATTAATGAAAAAGACCCCTTGACAATCCATGTCCTTGAAAATTGCTCTGATGAAGAGCTTTTGGAATACGCTAAAGATTGGAGCAAGGGCGTTAAGATGGCTATCCCTGTGTTTGAAGGCATCTCGCAAGAAAAATTTTACAAGCTGTTTGAATTAGCCAAGATCGCTATGGATGGCAAAATGGATCTGTATGATGGGCGCACAGGCGAGAAAATGAGGGAGCGCGTGAATGTGGGCTACATGTATATGATCAAACTCCACCACTTAGTGGATGAAAAAGTCCATGCCAGAAGCACAGGCCCTTATAGCTTAGTAACGCACCAGCCTGTTGGGGGTAAAGCGCTCTTTGGGGGTCAAAGGTTTGGGGAAATGGAAGTATGGGCGCTAGAAGCTTATGGCGCAGCACACACTCTAAAAGAAATGCTCACCATTAAATCTGATGATATTAGAGGCAGAGAGAACGCTTATAGGGCTATCGCTAAAGGTGAGCAAGTGGGCGAGAGCGAAATCCCTGAGACTTTCTATGTTTTGACTAAAGAATTGCAATCGCTCGCTTTGGATATTAATATTTTTGGGGACGATGTGGATGAAGATGGAGCGCCTAAACCCATTGTCATTAAAGAAGATGACAGGCCTAAAGACTTTAGCTCTTTCCAGCTCACGCTAGCCAGCCCTGAAAAAATCCATTCTTGGAGCTATGGGGAAGTTAAAAAGCCAGAAACGATCAATTATCGCACCTTAAAACCCGAACGAGACGGCTTGTTTTGCATGAAAATCTTTGGCCCTACTAAAGATTATGAATGCTTGTGCGGTAAATACAAAAAGCCTCGCTTCAAAGACATTGGTACATGCGAAAAATGCGGCGTGGCGATCACGCACTCCAAAGTCAGGCGTTTTAGAATGGGGCATATTGAATTGGCCACTCCTGTAGCGCACATCTGGTATGTCAATTCCTTGCCTAGCCGTATCGGCACGCTTTTGGGCGTTAAGATGAAAGATTTAGAGCGCGTGTTGTATTATGAAGCTTATATCGTTAAAGAGCCAGGCGAAGCCGCTTATGACAATGAAGGCACTAAGCTTGTGATGAAATACGATATTTTGAATGAAGAGCAGTATCAAAATATCTCACGAAGATACGAAGACAGGGGCTTTGTAGCGCAAATGGGCGGCGAAGCGATCAAGGATTTGTTAGAAGAAATTGATTTGATCACCTTATTGCAGAGTTTGAAAGAAGAAGTGAAAGACACCAATTCTGATGCGAAAAAGAAAAAACTCATTAAGCGTTTGAAAGTGGTAGAAAGCTTTTTAAATTCTGGTAACAGGCCTGAATGGATGATGCTCACGGTTTTACCGGTATTGCCACCGGATTTAAGGCCTTTAGTCGCGCTAGATGGCGGGAAGTTTGCGGTCAGCGATGTGAATGAATTGTATCGTCGTGTCATCAATCGTAACCAACGCTTGAAACGCTTAATGGAGCTTGGGGCGCCAGAAATCATTGTGCGCAACGAAAAAAGGATGTTGCAAGAAGCTGTGGATGTGCTTTTTGATAACGGCCGCAGCACCAATGCGGTTAAAGGGGCTAACAAACGCCCTTTAAAATCGCTCAGCGAGATCATTAAAGGCAAGCAAGGGCGTTTCAGGCAAAACCTTTTAGGCAAGCGCGTGGATTTTTCAGGCAGAAGCGTGATTGTGGTGGGGCCTAACCTTAAAATGGATGAATGCGGGTTGCCTAAAAACATGGCGTTAGAGTTATTCAAACCGCATTTGTTATCCAAGCTTGAAGAGAGAGGTTATGCCACCACGCTCAAACAAGCTAAACGCATGATTGAACAAAAGAGCAATGAAGTGTGGGAGTGCTTGCAAGAAATCACAGAGGGGTATCCGGTGCTGCTCAACCGGGCTCCTACCTTGCACAAACAATCCATTCAGGCGTTCCATCCAAAGCTGATTGACGGCAAAGCGATCCAATTGCACCCGTTAGTGTGCTCAGCGTTTAACGCCGATTTTGACGGGGACCAAATGGCGGTGCATGTGCCTTTAAGCCAAGAAGCGATCGCTGAATGCAAGGTGCTCATGCTAAGCTCTATGAATATCCTTTTACCCGCTAGCGGTAAAGCCGTAGCCATTCCTAGCCAGGATATGGTTTTAGGGCTTTATTATCTTTCTTTAGAAAAGAGTGGGGTCAAGGGCGAGCATAAGCTTTTTTCTAGCGTGAATGAAATCATCACCGCTATTGATACGAAAGAATTAGACATCCACGCAAAGATTAGGGTTTTAGATCAAGGGAATATTATCGCTACGAGCGCGGGGCGCATGATCATTAAGTCCATTTTGCCTGATTTTATCCCTACGGATTTGTGGAACAGACCCATGAATAAAAAAGATATTGGCATGCTTGTGGATTATGTGCATAAAGTCGGCGGTATCGGCATTACTGCAACCTTTTTGGATCATTTGAAAACGCTTGGCTTTAGGTATGCGACTAAGGCTGGTATTTCTATCTCTATGGAAGATATTATCACGCCAAAAGACAAGCAAAAAATGGTGGAAAAAGCCAAAGTAGAGGTTAAAAAAATCCAGCAACAATACGATCAAGGGTTGCTTACTGACCAAGAGCGTTACAATAAAATCATTGACACTTGGACTGAAGTCAATGACAGAATGAGTAAAGAAATGATGACCGCTATCGCACAAGATAAAGAGGGCTTTAACTCTATTTACATGATGGCAGATAGCGGCGCAAGGGGTAGTGCGGCGCAAATCCGTCAGCTCTCAGCGATGAGGGGTCTTATGACAAAGCCGGATGGCAGTATCATTGAAACGCCCATTATTTCTAACTTTAAAGAGGGGTTGAATGTCTTAGAATACTTTAACTCTACGCATGGCGCTAGAAAGGGCTTAGCGGATACGGCACTAAAAACCGCCAATGCGGGGTATTTGACAAGAAAGCTCATTGATGTTTCGCAAAATGTTAAGGTGGTGTCTGATGATTGCGGCACGCATGAAGGGATTGAAATCACGGATATTGCGGTGGGGAGTGAATTGATTGAACCTTTAGAAGAGCGTATTTTTGGGCGCGTTTTATTAGAAGATGTGATCGATCCCATTACGAATGAAATTTTGCTTTATGCGGACACTTTGATTGATGAAGAGGGCGCTAAAAAGGTGGTTGAAGCTGGGATTAAATCCATTACGATCCGCACCCCAGTAACTTGTAAAGCGCCAAAGGGCGTGTGCGCGAAATGCTATGGCTTGAATTTAGGCGAAGGCAAGATGAGCTATCCGGGTGAAGCGGTGGGCGTGGTAGCCGCACAATCTATCGGGGAGCCTGGAACGCAGCTCACTTTAAGGACTTTCCATGTGGGCGGGACAGCGAGCAGGAGTCAGGATGAGCGTGAGATCGTGGCGAGCAAAGAAGGTTTTGTGCGTTTCTACAACCTTAGGACTTACACGAATAAAGAGGGTAAAAACATTATCGCCAACCGCCGTAACGCTTCTATTTTAGTGGTAGAACCTAAGATTAAAGCGCCTTTTGATGGGGAATTACGCATTGAAACGGTCTATGAAGAAGTCGTTGTGAGCGTGAAAAATGGCGATCAAGAAGCTAAATTTGTTTTAAGGAGAAGCGATATTGTCAAGCCAAGCGAATTAGCCGGCGTTGGCGGTAAGATTGAAGGGAAAGTGTATTTGCCTTATGCTAATGGGCATAAGGTGCATAAGGGGGGAAGTATCGCTGATATTATCCAAGAGGGTTGGAATGTGCCTAATCGCATCCCTTATGCGAGCGAATTGCTGGTTAAAGATAATGACCCTATCGCACAAGATGTGTATGCCAAAGAAAAAGGCGTGATCAAATACTATGTTTTAGAGGCTAACCATTTAGAGCGCACCCATGGGATCAAAAAGGGTGATATTGTGAGCGAAAAAGGCTTGTTTGCGGTAGTAGCTGATGATAATGGCAGGGAAGCCGCTCGCCATTATATCGCTAGGGGTTCTGAGATTTTAATTGATGATAATAGTGAAGTGAGCGCTAATAGCGTGATTTCTAAACCCACGACTAACACTTTCAAAACGATCGCCACATGGGATCCTTACAACACCCCTATCATTGCGGACTTTAAGGGTAAGGTGAGTTTTGTGGATATTATCGCAGGGGTTACGGTCGCTGAGAAAGAAGACGAAAATACCGGTATCACAAGCCTAGTGGTGAATGATTACGTTCCAAGCGGGTACAAACCAAGTTTGTTTTTAGAGGGGGCTAATGGCGAAGAAGTGCGTTATTTCCTAGAGCCAAAAACTTCTATTGCCATTAGCGATGGCTCTAGCGTGGAGCAGGCTGAAGTGTTAGCGAAAATCCCTAAAGCGACCGTTAAATCCAGGGATATTACCGGGGGTCTCCCAAGGGTTTCTGAACTCTTTGAAGCGAGAAAGCCTAAACCTAAAGATGTGGCGATCCTTTCTGAGGTTGATGGGATTGTGAGTTTTGGCAAATCTATCCGTAATAAAGAACACATCATCGTAACTTCCAAAGATGGTCGTCTCACAGATTATTTTGTGGATAAGGGCAAGCAAATTTTAGTGCATGCCGATGAATTTGTGCATGCGGGAGAAGCGATGACGGACGGAGTGGTTTCAAGCCATGATATTTTAAGGATCAGCGGCGAAAAAGAGCTTTATAAATACATTGTGAGCGAAGTCCAGCAAGTGTATCGCAGGCAGGGGGTAAGCATTGCGGACAAACACATTGAAATCATTGTGTCTCAAATGTTAAGGCAAGTGCGTATTTTAGACAGCGGGGATAGCAAGTTTATTGAAGGGGATTTGGTCAGTAAAAAACTCTTCAAAGAAGAAAACGCTCGTGTGATCGCTTTAAAAGGCGAGCCGGCGATTGCTGAACCGGTGCTTTTAGGGATCACCAGAGCGGCTATTGGGAGCGATAGCATCATTTCAGCGGCCTCTTTTCAAGAAACGACTAAAGTTTTAACAGAAGCCAGTATTGCGATGAAAAAAGACTTTTTAGAGGATTTGAAAGAGAATGTGGTGTTGGGGAGGATGATCCCTGTGGGAACGGGCATGTATAAGAATAAAAAAATCGTGTTAAGAGCGCTTGAGGATAACTCTAAATTTTGATATAAAAAATCGGTTAAGATTTTTAAAAGAAAAATTAGGGTAAAATGGGGGAACTTTTAGTTTTAAATTTTTAGAATAAGGAAAAATAGTGCCTACTATCAATCAGTTGATTAGAAAAGAAAGGAAAAAGGTGGTTAAAAAAACGAAATCACCTGCATTAGTGGAATGCCCTCAAAGAAGAGGGGTTTGTACTAGGGTTTATACGACTACCCCTAAAAAGCCTAACTCGGCTTTAAGAAAGGTCGCTAAGGTCCGTTTGACAAGTAAATTTGAAGTGATCAGTTATATCCCTGGTGAAGGGCATAACTTGCAAGAACACTCCATTGTGTTAGTGCGTGGGGGTAGGGTTAAGGATTTACCCGGTGTGAAATACCACATCGTTCGTGGCGCTTTAGACACTGCAGGGGTCAATAAAAGAACGGTTTCACGCTCTAAATATGGGACTAAAAAAGCTAAAGCAACCGACAAGAAAGCAACAGACAACAAGAAAAAATAAGAGGAAAATAAAAACATGAGAAGAAGAAAAGCACCCGTTAGGGAGGTTTTGGGCGATCCTGTTTATGGGAACAAGGTGGTTACCAAGTTTATCAATAAGATGATGTTCGACGGCAAGAAAAGCGTAGCGGAAAAAATCATCTACAAAGCTTTTAATAAGATTGAAGAAAAAAGCGGTGAAAAAGGGATTGAAGTGTTTGAAAAAGCCCTAGAAAGAGTGCGTCCTTTAGTGGAAGTGCGCAGCAGAAGAGTGGGTGGGGCTACCTATCAAGTGCCGGTAGAAGTGAGGGCGAGCCGCCAGCAGTCGCTATCTATTCGTTGGATTTTAGAAGCGACCAGAAAACGCAATGAAAGGATGATGGTGGATAGACTGGCTAACGAGCTTATGGATGCGGCTAGCGATAAGGGTGCGGCTTTTAAGAAAAAAGAAGATGTGCATAAAATGGCAGAAGCGAATAAAGCGTTCGCGCACTATCGCTGGTAATTGGAGTTAGAATGGCTAGAAAAACCCCATTAAATAGGATCAGGAATATCGGTATCGCCGCTCACATTGATGCTGGGAAAACCACCACTTCTGAAAGGATTTTATTCTATACAGGCGTGAGTCATAAGATTGGCGAAGTGCATGATGGCGCGGCGACAATGGATTGGATGGAGCAAGAAAAAGAAAGAGGGATCACTATCACTTCTGCGGCAACGACTTGCTTTTGGAAGGATCACCAAATCAATTTGATTGACACCCCAGGGCATGTGGATTTCACTATTGAAGTGGAACGATCCATGCGCGTGCTAGATGGCGCGGTTTCGGTGTTTTGCTCGGTTGGGGGCGTGCAGCCTCAAAGCGAGACTGTGTGGCGTCAAGCGAATAAATACGGCGTGCCTAGGATTGTTTTTGTCAATAAAATGGATAGGATTGGGGCGAATTTCTATAATGTAGAAAACCAGATTAAGCTTCGCTTGAAAGCTAATCCTGTGCCTATTAATATCCCTATTGGGGCTGAAGACACTTTCATTGGCGTGATTGATTTAGTCCAAATGAAAGCGATCGTTTGGAATAATGAAACCATGGGGGCCAAATACGATGTGGAAGAAATCCCTAGCGATTTGTTAGAAAAGGCTAAACAATACCGAGAAAAGCTTGTAGAAGCCGTAGCTGAGCAAGATGAAGCCTTAATGGAAAAGTATTTGGGTGGTGAGGAATTAAGCGTTGAAGAAATCAAAAAAGGCATTAAAACAGGTTGTTTGAACATGAGCCTTATCCCTATGCTTTGTGGTTCTTCTTTTAAAAATAAAGGCGTGCAGACTTTATTAGACGCAGTCATTGATTACTTGCCAGCGCCCACAGAGGTTGTGGATATTAAGGGGATTGATCCAAAGAGCGAAGAAGAAGTTTTTGTGAAGTCTAGCGATGATGGCGAGTTTGCCGGTTTGGCGTTTAAAATCATGACGGATCCTTTTGTGGGGCAATTGACTTTTGTGCGCGTGTATCGTGGCAAGCTAGAGTCCGGTAGCTATGTATATAACTCCACCAAAGACAAGAAAGAGCGCGTGGGAAGACTCCTTAAAATGCACTCCAATAAGAGGGAAGACATTAAAGAAGTTTATGCGGGTGAGATTTGTGCGTTTGTGGGCTTAAAAGACACGCTAACTGGGGACACGCTTTGCGATGAAAAGAATGCGGTCGTTTTAGAGAGGATGGAATTTCCTGAGCCAGTCATTCATATCGCTGTGGAGCCTAAAACGAAAGCAGACCAAGAAAAAATGGGCGTGGCGTTAGGCAAGCTCGCTGAAGAAGATCCAAGCTTTAGGGTGATGACTCAAGAAGAAACCGGGCAAACCCTCATCGGTGGCATGGGTGAATTGCACCTAGAAATCATCGTGGATAGATTGAAGAGAGAATTTAAGGTGGAAGCTGAAATCGGTCAGCCGCAAGTCGCTTTTAGAGAGACTATCCGTTCCAGCGTGAGCAAAGAACATAAATACGCTAAGCAAAGCGGTGGTCGTGGGCAATACGGGCATGTGTTTATCAAGCTTGAGCCTAAAGAGCCTGGCAGTGGGTATGAATTTGTGAATGAAATTTCTGGGGGCGTGATCCCTAAAGAATATATCCCTGCGGTGGATAAAGGTATCCAAGAAGCGATGCAAAATGGCGTTTTGGCAGGCTATCCGGTGGTGGATTTTAAGGTTACCCTTTATGATGGGAGCTACCATGATGTGGATTCTTCAGAAATGGCGTTTAAAATCGCTGGCTCTATGGCGTTTAAAGAAGCGAGTCGCGCGGCTAACCCGGTTTTACTAGAGCCTATGATGAAAGTGGAAGTGGAAGTCCCTGAAGAATACATGGGCGATGTGATTGGCGATTTGAATAGAAGAAGAGGGCAAATCAATTCTATGGACGATAGATTAGGTTTGAAAATCGTGAATGCTTTTGTGCCGTTGGTGGAAATGTTTGGCTATTCTACGGATTTACGATCAGCCACTCAAGGGCGTGGGACTTACTCTATGGAGTTTGATCATTATGGCGAAGTGCCTAGCAATATCGCTAAGGAAATTGTAGAAAAGCGTAAGGGCTGATTTTGTAATAACGCTCTCTTATTTTTAGGGGGTGTTATAGGTGCTGTTTAAATTTTTTCTCTTTTGGGTTTAAAAAGACTTTTTGAGTGGGTTTATCCTCCCTTTTTATCCCTTTAGCTATCTTTTTTCGTTTTTAGTTTGCTTATGAAATTGATTTTTCGCTCTATTCTTGTCAAATAGGGGTAACTAAAACTTTTTGATTTTTAAAAATGGGGTTTTGGTTGCTTCGTTTAATCGTTTTAGATTTTATTTCATGGTGGAATTCGTTTTCTTAAGGGGTTAGGGGGGTGTTTTGTAGCAATGCTCTTTAAAAATCCCCTAATTCATAGACCGCCTTACAAGAAATTTTGCTTGACTAACGACAAGCTCTTTTGTATTCAATCTTAAAAAACGCTTTTTGGTATTTTTCAAATTTTTATAATCAATTTTTTATTAAAACAAAGCCTTGTTAAAATACCTTAAAAAGTTTGTTAGGGGGATAAAAACACACTGATAAACAGAAAATAACGCTCAATCTCTTTTAAAAGAGCCAATGCAATTATAAATACCCAATACTTTTATTGATTCACCATTTCATTGATTCTTTCAGGGTAGCGGGCCCCTTCTATTTTGATTGCAGTCAATTCTTTTTGGAAAATCTCCAATTCTTTTTGACTCCAAGAAACCTGCAAAGCCCCTATATTTTCTATGAGCCTGGATTCTTTGGTGGTGCCAAAGAGAGGGACAATGATTTTTTGCGTGTGCAAAATCCATGAGAGAGCCAGTTGGGCTGGTGTAACGCCTTTAGCGTGTGCATGATCTTGGATTAATTCCACCAAGACGTAATTTTTGGCTAGATTTTCTTGATTAAACCTAGGAGAAACGCTTCTAAAATCCCCACTAGCGAAGGTGGCATTTTTTTCAAATTTCGCGCCTAAAAACCCCTTACCCAAAGGCGAAAAAGCGACAAATCCAATTTTTTCTTTTTCTAAAAAACCTAAAATCTCTTTTTCAGGTTCGCGCCACCACAAGGAATATTCGCTCTGCAACGCGCTTAAAGGGCAAATTTGATGGGCTTTTTGGATGCTAGATAACCCTGCCTCACTCATCCCCCAAGCTTTAATTTTTCCTTCTTTAATAAGAGCTTGCATAACTTCTGCCACTTCTTCTATGGGCGTGTTAGTATCCATGCGGTGTTGGTAGTATAAATCAATGCATTCTACTTTTAAGCGCTTCAAACTCCCTTCAATGGCGCTCTTAATGCGGTTAGGACTGGAGTCTAAAAACATGGTTGCGTATTTGTCATTAGGATCTGCGTAGTGAATCCCAAACTTGCTCGCTACCACAACCTTGTCTTTAAAAGGCTTGATCGCTTCGCCTAAAAGCTTTTCATTATCTTCCCCATAAGCCTCTGCAGTGTCAAAAAAGTTAATACCCAATTCCAAAGCCTTATGGATAAGTTTAACCATCTGCTTTTTATCATGGACTTCCCCATACCCATAAGTCATGCCCATGCACCCTAGAGCTAATGTGCTCACTTTTAAAGGGCCTAAATGACGCTGTTGCATACAAACTCCTTGATTTCATATTGTTTTTTCAGTATAACCGCAATCTTAATTTTTGTCAAACTTTCTAAAACCAAAGATAATTTATCAAGTTTTTTGTATTATAGTTTTTTTAGGGTAGCAAAACCACCAAACCAATCAAAAATTTGATTGGTTTCTATTCGTTTACTTTTGAGAAATATAATTCTCTCGCTTTTAAGATCATCACAAGGAGTTTCGTATGAAAAAGCAAATCTTGACAGGTGTTTTATTATCAGTTTTGGCAGTGAGTTCTGCATACGCTCACAAAGATAAAAAAGACGCTAAAAAACCTGAGTTAAGCTCTCAATTAGTGGCTCACAAAGATAAAAAAGACGCTAAAAAACCTGAGTTAAGCTCTCAATTAGTGGCTCACAAAGATAAAAAAGACGCCAAAAAACCTAAATTTAGCACAGAATTAGTCGTGGCTCAAAACGACAAAAAAGATGCTAAAAAACCTAAATTTAGCACAGAATTAGTCGTGGCTCAAAACGACAAAAAAGATGCTAAAAAACCTAAATTTAGCAC
>NZ_JAALNT010000001.1:0-185697 GCF_017594925.1 Helicobacter pylori | reverse complement strand
AGAGTTTGGGAGGTGTTTTGGCTGGATAGGGGTTTGATTGGTTTTTGTGGGTTTAGGGGTTTTGCATTCAGCTTCTATTTCTATAGCAATACCAGTAGTAATACCGGTCTTAATTCTTGCTTTTTTAATAAACAATTGGCCATGTTTTTCTTGGCAATTTTGTTCTGTTTCTTTAATGAAATCTTTCTGTTCTTTAATCAAATCTCTTTGTGTATTAATTGTCTTTTGTTTTTGCTGTTCTAACTCTATCTCACTCTTATTTGCTTTTTGTTTTTCTTGTTCTGTCTTTTGTCTTTCTTGTTCTGCTTTTATTTGACTATTAGCGAGTTCTATCCCACTCTTGTTTGTTTTCTGTCTTTCTTGTTCTAACTCTATTTCACTCTTATTTGTTTTCTGTCTTTCTTGTTCTAACTCTATCCCACTCTTATTTGCCTTCTGTTTTTCTTGTTCTAACTCTATCTGTTTATCAGTATCACCAGCGCTACAAGCGGCTAATAATAAACTTGCCGCTATTGTTAATCCTGAATATTTCCACCAATTGATTTGATTCTCTTTTTCAGCTTGTTTGGATTTATCCTGGACTTTATCGTCTAATTTTTTTGCTTTCCTGCACGCAACATGGGTCAATACTACTAATGCCGCCCTGCTTTTCTTGGGGTGTTTTTTTACAAGTCCTCTAACTTTCTTTGCGATCTTTGTAAAAAACCCACCAATTGATCTGATCATATTTGTAATGGCGCTCGCTTGTTTAAAATGAGTCTCTTTATTTGCCTTTGCGTTAGCTGTCTCTGTGTTCTTGCCAACCTTATTTGTTTTTCCTGTTTTTACTGATTCCATTACCAACCTTTTTTCAAAAAACAATCTCACCTTTCAAAATTATATCATGGAAACTAATACGAAAAAACCCACTCAAGTTAAATTAACCCATTTATTATCAAGTTAAGCCATGTTCTTTCAACTCTTTTTCTAACTTGGCTACAGCGTTCCAAGTGGGGATCACGCTATCAGGGTTTAAAGAAATGGAAGTGATGCCCTCTTTGACTAAAAACTCTGTTACTTCAGGGTAATCGCTTGGGGCTTGCCCGCAAATCCCGCAATATTTGTTGTGCCTTTTACAAGCTTCAATCGCTTTTTTAAACATTTTTAGCATCGCTTCATTCCTTTCATCAAAGACATGGCTGACTAACTCGCTGTCTCTATCCACGCCTAAAGTGAGCTGGGTTAAATCGTTTGATCCAATAGAAAAGCCATCAAACAAGCTCAAGAAATCATCAGCCAAAATGACATTCACCGGCAATTCACACATGATATAAATTTCAAGCCCGTTTTTACCGGATTCTAAATTGTTTTTTCTTAAGATTTCTAGGACTTTTTTACCCTCTTCAATGGTTCGCAAAAAGGGGATCATCACTTTCATGTTCGTTAAGCCCATTTCTTCCCTTACTAGCGCTAAGGCTTCACATTCCCATGAAAACGCTTCATTATAACTTTCTGAATAATACCGACTAGCCCCCCTATAACCAAGCATGGGGTTTTCTTCATTAGGTTCATAGCTAGAGCCGCCAAGCATGCGCATGTATTCGTTGGATTTGAAATCGCTAGTCCTTACAATGACAGGTTTAGGGTAAAACGCCGCGCTGATCATGCCAATGCCTTCAGCGATTTTTTTCACAAAAAAATCCTTAGGGTTAGCATAGCCTGCCATGAGGTTTTCAATTTCATTTTTTTCTTTCATGCTTTTTTTGTGGTGCAAATCCACTAAAGCTAAGGGGTGGGCTTTGATTTGATTTAAAATAATCATTTCCATTCTGGCCAGCCCTACGCCGTGATTAGGGAGTTGAGAAAAGCTAAAGGCTTTTTCAGGGTTTCCAATATTGATGTAAATTTTTGTTTGAGTTTCTTGCATGTTAGAAAGCTCCACCCTTTCAATTTCATGCTCATAAATGCCTGCATACACATAGCCCTCTTCGCCCTCAGCGCAAGAAACCGTGATTTCCATGCCGGTATAAAGGCTATCAGTCGCCCCGCTCACCCCAACAATGGCCGGCACGCCAATTTCTCTAGCCACAATAGCGGCATGGCAAGTGCGCCCCCCACGATTGGTGATAACCGCACTCGCTTTTTTCATGCAAGGCTCCCAGTCTGGGTCGGTGTTATCGGTAACTAAAATTTCGCCCTCTTTAAAAGAATTCATATGCTCCAAATCATTGATGATGCGCACTTTCCCTGATCCGATTTTACTCCCAATCGCTCTGCCTTGCAAGATAATTTCTTTTTTTTCGTTAGGGTTTTTGAATTTGAATTTTTCAAAGACTTGATTTTCTTCTTTACTTTTTTGGCTTTGAACGGTTTCAGGGCGCGCTTGAACGATAAAGATTTCCCCGCTATCGCCATCTTTAGCCCATTCTATATCCATAGGGCGGTATTGTTTGGCTTCTTTAGAGTAATGTTTTTCAATTTCAATGGCGTATTTGGCTAAAATCAGCACGTCTTCATCGCTCAATGAAAAGGATTGCCATTCTTTTTTGGTGGTTTTAATGTTTCTGGTGGGGTGTTCGCTACCCCTTGGGGCATAGACCATTTTTTGCGTTTTATTGCCGAGTTGGCGTTTGATAATGGGGCGTTTGTTTTGCTCTAAAGTGGGCTTAAACACATAAAATTCATCAGGGTTTATCGTGCCGCCCACCACATTTTCGCCCAACCCCCACGCTGAAGTGATAAACACCGCGTCTTTAAAACCGGTTTCAGTGTCAATAGAAAACATCACGCCCGCGCTGCCTTTATCCGCTCGCACCATTTTTTGCACCCCCACGCTCAGCGCGACTTTTAGATGATCAAACCCACGACTCGCTCTATAGCTAATCGCTCTGTCGGTAAAAAGCGACGCCAAACAGGATTTGATATAGTGGATCAATTCTGTTTTGCCCTTAATGTTTAAATAAGTGTCTTGTTGCCCGGCAAAAGAAGCGTCCGGCAAGTCTTCTGCAGTAGCGGAACTCCTTACCGCCACATCGGCTTCTTTCATGTCGTATTGTCGGCTTAAAATTTCATAAGCTTGAAAAATCTCATCTCTCAAATCGCTAGGAAAAGGCGTGCCAAAAATAAGCTCTCTGATTTGTTTGGAGCGGATTTTTAACACATCAATTTCGGTGGCATCAACATTTTCTAAAAGCTCTATGATCTTTTGTTTAGCCCCCCCTTGCTCCAAAAGATACCAATACGCTTCGCTCGTGATCGCAAAGCCATCAGGCACTTTAATCCCAATTGGCACTAATTCTTGAAACATCTCGCCAATGCTAGCGTTCTTGCCCCCAACCAGATTCACGTTCTTATTGTTCAACTCTTTGAAAAACTTGATATATCGCACAAAACTCCCTTAAAATTATCATTAAGTCTCTTAAAACATAAAATATAATAATGATAGCATGATAGAGCTTTAGTTTGAGCTAGTTTGTATTCTAAGCTTTCTAATAGGGGTGTATTCTTTTTGGTTTATGATTTTATTGTATAATAGGCGATTAGTTAGGTATTTTTGAATATAGAAAGGGTGGTTTTGTATAGGCGGTTGTTATTGAATTTGTTTTGTATGGTATTTTTACAAGCGTGTTTAAAGCCTATGAGCGACCCTAAAGCTGAGAAAGTGGATTCGCAAGTGCAATGCGGGTTTGGATCAAAAGATTGCTGAATTTTAAGGTTTAAAGAAAGGAAATATAAGTTTTAAAGAATGAGTGCGGAACTGATTGCCGTTTATAAAGACGAGCAAATAATAGATTTAGAGAGCGCGAAAGTCTTAGGGCTGAGCGATGGGATCAAGGCGTTAAAAGGGAGCGAGCCGATATTTTTTGATGATTCGCCTTTGGCTTTAGAAGTGATCAGGCATTCATGCGCGCATTTGCTCGCACAAAGCTTGAAAGCCCTTTATCCGGACGCGAAATTTTTTGTAGGCCCTGTGGTAGAAGAGGGGTTTTATTACGATTTCAAGACTTCTTCAAAAATCAGCGAAGAGGATTTGCCTAAAATTGAAGCGAAAATGAAAGAGTTTGCGAAGTTGAAACTCGCTATCACTAAAGAGACTTTAACCAGAGAGCAAGCCTTGGAGCGTTTTAAGGGCGATGAATTAAAGCATGCGGTGATGAGTAAAATCAGTGGCGATGCGTTTGGCGTGTACCAACAGGGCGAGTTTGAAGATTTGTGTAAGGGGCCTCACCTCCCAAACACCCGTTTTTTAAACCATTTCAAGCTCACTAAATTGGCTGGGGCTTATTTGGGTGGCGATGAAAACAATGAAATGCTCATTAGAATCTATGGCATCGCTTTTGCCACTAAAGAGGGCTTAAAAGACTATCTTTTCCAAATAGAAGAAGCGAAAAAACGAGATCACAGAAAGCTGGGCGTGGAGCTAGGGCTTTTTAGCTTTGATGATGAAATAGGGGCAGGCTTGCCGATATGGCTGCCTAAAGGGGCAAGGCTCAGGAAACGCATTGAAGATTTATTGAGCAAGGCGTTACTTTTAAGAGGCTATGAGCCGGTTAAAGGCCCTGAGATTTTAAAGAGCGATGTGTGGAAAATCAGCGGGCATTATGACAACTATAAAGAAAACATGTATTTCACCACGATTGATGAGCAAGAATACGGCATAAAGCCTATGAATTGCGTGGGGCATATTAAAGTCTATCAAAGCGCTTTACACAGTTACAGAGATTTGCCCTTAAGATTTTATGAATACGGCGTGGTGCATCGGCATGAAAAAAGCGGCGTGTTGCATGGGCTTTTAAGGGTTAGGGAATTTACCCAAGACGATGCGCATATTTTTTGCTCTTTTGAACAGATCCAAAGCGAAGTGAGCGCGATTTTAGATTTCACGCATAAAATCATGAAAGCGTTTGATTTTAGCTATGAAATGGAATTATCCACAAGGCCGGCTAAATCCATAGGCGATGATGAAGTTTGGGAAAAGGCCACTAACGCTTTAAAAGAAGCCCTAAAAGAACACCGCATTGATTATAAGATTGATGAAGGGGGAGGGGCTTTCTATGGGCCTAAGATTGACATTAAGATCACTGACGCTTTAAAGCGTAAATGGCAGTGCGGCACGATTCAAGTGGATATGAATTTGCCTGAACGCTTCAAGCTCGCTTTCACCAATGAACACAATCACGCTGAACAGCCGGTGATGATCCACAGAGCGATTTTAGGCTCGTTTGAAAGGTTTATTGCGATTTTGAGCGAACATTTTGGGGGGAATTTCCCTTTCTTTGTCGCGCCCACTCAAATCGCTCTCATCCCTATTAACGAAGAGCATCATGTTTTTGCTTTGAAATTAAAAGAGGAATTAAAAAAGCGCGATATTTTTGTAGAAGCGCTGGATAAAAACGACAGCTTGAATAAAAAGGTGCGCTTAGCCGAAAAGCAAAAAATCCCTATGATTTTAGTGTTAGGGAATGAGGAAATGGAGACCGAAATTTTATCCATTAGAGACAGAGAAAAACAAGCTCAATATAAAATGCCCTTAAAGGAGTTTTTAAACATGGTTGAATCTAAGATGCAAGAGGTTAGTTTTTGAGTAGAAGCGAAGTGTTGTTAAACGGAGACATTAATTTTAAAGAAGTGCGTTGCGTGGGCGATGATGGTGAAGTGTATGGGATTATTTCTTCCAAAGAAGCGCTAAAAATCGCTCAAAATTTAGGCTTGGATTTGGTTTTGATTTCAGCGAGCGCGAAACCTCCCGTGTGTAAGGTGATGGATTATAATAAATTCCGCTACCAAAATGAAAAGAAAATCAAGGAAGCCAAGAAAAAGCAAAAGCAAATTGAAATCAAAGAGATCAAGCTTTCCACTCAAATCGCACAAAACGATATTAACTATAAAGTCAAGCATGCGAGAGAATTTATTGAAGCCAATAAGCATGTCAAATTCAAAGTGGTTTTAAAGGGTAGGGAGAGTCAAAATTCAAAAGCCGGGCTTGATGTGCTTTTGAGAGTGCAAACAATGATGGAGGATTTAGCCAACCCTGAAAAAGAGCCAAAAACCGAGGGGCGTTTCGTTTCGTGGATGTTTGTGCCTAAGGCTAAAGAAGCCCCCAAAAACGAAAAGAAAACCAAAGAAAATAACCCACCTTTTAATCGTATTAACCTTATGAAAGGAGAAAATCATGCCAAAAATGAAGACTAATCGCGGCGCATCTAAGCGTTTCAAAGTCAAAAAAAACTTGATCAAGCGTGGTAGCGCTTTTAAAAGCCATATTTTGACTAAAAAAAGCCCTAAGCGTAAAGCCAATTTAAACGCGCCAAAACATGTGCATCACACTAACGCGCATTCTGTCATGTCGTTGCTTTGCAGGGCTTAGGAATGCTGATTAGAAAGTGGAGTTAATCCCCTTATTTAAGGGAAAGTCGTTTGAAAAACGCACCTAAAAATATTTTAAAAAGAAAGGTAAAGAAATGAGAGTTAAAACAGGCGTTGTGCGCAGAAGACGCCATAAAAAAGTCTTAAAACTCGCTAGAGGGTTTTATAGTGGCAGAAGAAAGCATTTTAGAAAGGCTAAAGAACAGCTTGAAAGGAGCATGTATTACGCCTTTAGGGATCGCAAACAAAAGAAAAGAGAGTTCAGGAGTTTGTGGGTGGTAAGGATCAATGCGGCTTGCAGGATGCACGATACAAGTTATTCGCGCTTCATGCATGCTTTAAAAGTGGCTAACATTGAGTTAGACCGCAAGGTTTTAGCAGACATGGCGATGAACGACATGCAAGCCTTTAAGAGCGTGTTAGAGAGCGTGAAAGAGCATCTTTGATCTCTATTGGCTGTTAGGTTTTAGTTTTAGCCTAAAAAGGTGAGAGGATTTAGGAATTTTTACTAAAAAGTTCCTAAAATTGATTTTTGTTTCAATTTATTTTCATTCAATCGCTATATTTAATCAAAAAGAAAGTAATTTTATAGTAGAATGTAGCATTTAGAACTCAAATAGAGAAAATGTAGAAGGAAGGAATACATGAAGAAATCTGTTATAGTAGGTGCTATCTCTCTAGCAATGACGAGCTTGTTGTCAGCAGAGACCTCCAAGCAAGAAAAAGCTATTAAGACTAGCCCTACGAAAAAAGGTGAAAGAAATGCTGCTTTTATAGGGATTGATTACCAGTTAGGTATGCTTAGCACTACCGCTCAAAATTGTTCCAATAGCAATTGTAATGGTAATCAAAGTGGGGCTTATGGCTCTAACACGCCCAACATGCCCACAGCGTCAAACCCCACAGGAGGGCTTACCCATGGTGCTCTAGGGACTCGTGGGTATAAGGGCTTGAGCAACCAACAATACGCTATCAATGGTTTTGGGTTTGTTGTAGGGTATAAGCATTTTTTCAAGAAATCCCCGCAATTTGGAATGCGTTATTACGGGTTCTTTGATTTTGCAAGCTCTTATTATAAGTATTACACTTATAACGATTATGGCATGAGAGACGCTCGCAAGGGTTCTCAAAGTTTCATGTTTGGCTATGGGGCTGGCACAGATGTGTTGTTTAACCCGGCTATTTTCAATCGTGAGAACTTGCATTTTGGGTTTTTCTTGGGCGTTGCGATTGGTGGCACCTCTTGGGGTCCAACAAACTATTATTTTAAGGACTTAGCTGAAGAATATAGAGGGAGTTTTCACCCATCAAATTTCCAGGTCTTAGTGAATGGCGGGATCCGCTTAGGCACTAAACACCAAGGTTTTGAAATTGGCTTGAAAATCCAAACCATTCGCAACAATTATTATACCGCTAGTGCGGATAATGTTCCTGAAGGGACTACTTATAGATTCACTTTCCACCGCCCCTATGCCTTTTATTGGCGTTACATTGTAAGCTTTTAAGGTGTTTTAGGGTTAATCTTATGGGGGGCATAGAAAAGGGCTTTTGCTCTTTATGGCCTTTTATGACTTTCTTTTCTTATGCTAAAGCCGTTATAAAGCGTTATCATAAACTCACTAAACAATAGCGTGGTGCTAGTCATCGCAAGCAGCCTATCTAATCAAAAAACAGCACAGGTTTTTGATTGTAAAAATGTTCAAAGGCATTTTTTAAAAGATTAAGCAATGAAAGAGCTTGCGTCAGGCAACCGATATTCTCTTAAAAAAGCGATCTTCTTGGGTTAGGGGGATTTAGTTGGGGTTGTAGGGGAACTATTTCAAAATACCCCTATCCCCTTAGTTTTGCATTAAAACAAAGTAACCAAAATCCCATTTTTTAAAAAAATGAAAGAGTGTTAATAAATAAGGTTTATCAATATTTGATGAGAATAAGGAATATAAGTTATTTTTAATGGAGTAGGTGGTAAAATCCTTGCGATTTCATTTTATTTTTGAATTGGGAGCATTTGATGAAAAAATTGGCGTTTTCTTTATTATTTACAGGGACTTTTTTGGGGCTTTTTTTGAATGCGAGTGATTTTAAGAGCATGGATGATAAGCAACTATTGGAGCAAGCAGGGAAAGTCGCTCCTAGCGAAGTTCCAGAGTTTCGTGCAGAAATCAATAAGCGATTAGCAGTGATGAAAGAAGAAGATCGTAAAAATTATAAAGCGGATTTTAAGAAAGCGATGGATAAAAATTTGGCTTCTTTAAGCCAAGAAGATCGCAACAAGCGTAAAAAAGAAATTCTTGAAGTGATTGCTAACAAAAAGAAAACAATGACCATGAAAGAATATCGTGAAGAGGGGTTAGATTTGCATGATTGCACATGCGAAGGCCCTTTTCATGATCATGAAAAAAAGGGAAAAAAAGGGAAAAAAAGGGAAAAAACCAAGCCATCATAAGCATTAGTGCTTAGGGTGTGCTAACTTTTTTTGATTTTTGTGAAAATACGCCGTAGCTCCCTAGCTTTTGGCTATGGGGGTGTAAGGCGTTTTTTTTGTTATAATTCTGTCATAGCGTTTGGACGTTGACTCTTAAAATAGAGGCTATCTATTTGGTGGGTGGGTCTTGCTACTCTTAAAATCCCTTAGCTGTAAAGAGTGTCTCAAATTTTTAGGGTTAAAGTTTTTGGAGTGTTTGTATTTTTTGGATATTTATAGTATCATACCCAATAGTAAAGACCCTTTGAAAGTCTGTATTTTAAGACGGCTAAAACAGCTTGAATTCTAGGTGGTTTTTTATCAATAGAAGAAAATTTCAAAAGAGAGCTTTTATGAAGAACAGTATCTATTTTTGTTGCAGTTGTATATTTTAGTTAGGAGTTTGGTGTGAAACGGATTTTATTTTTTTTAGTAGCTACGACTTTTTTGTTGAGAGCAGAAACGGATTCTGCCACTATCAACACTACAGTTGATCCCAATGTTATGTTTTCTGAAAACTCCACAGGGAATGTGAAAAAAGACCGCAAGAGGGTTTTAAAGAGCATGGTTGATTTGGAAAAAGAGCGCGTGAAGAATTTTAACCAGTATTCTGAAACCAAGATGAGTAAGGGCGATTTATCCGCTTTTGGAGCTTTCTTTAAGGGGAGCTTGGAAGATTGCGTGGAGCAAAAGATTTGTTATTATGAGCATAGGAATGGTAAGGTTTCTTTTGTGGTGAATGACAGAGAAAAGTTTTATAAGCATGTGCTTAAAGATTTAGGGACAGAGCTTTCACTCCCTTTGTTCAACTGGCTTTACAAAGGCTCGGATTTTGGGGCTTTGCATGAGCAGTTTGGGGATATGTATGATGGGTATATCAAATACTTGATCAGCATGGTTAGGGTGAGCCAAAAAGAAAAGGCTAGAAAACTGGATGCAGCCACTTTTAAGAAAATGGAAGAACAAGCTGAGAAAGACACTAAGGCAGCGTTTCAAAAGAGGAGCAGTGGGGAGCTTCAAAACTATACTGATAGCCCTGAATTTATAAGCTCTTCTAAGAGGACACAGAACGCTTCTAATTCGGATCTAGATTCTATGACTAATGCTAACACGCTCAAAGAAACAGCTTCAAAAGAGCCAGAGACTTCTTCAAAAAAAGAGAAAAAGCCCAAGAAAAAACGCCGCCTTTCAAAGAAAGAAAGGCAACAACAAGCCTTGCAACAAGAGTTTGAAAAACAAATTAGCGACTCTAGTAAGTCTGAAAAATAGCAAAACAGCCCTAGCTTACTTTTGAGTAGGGGGCTTTAAATAAGTTTCTTAAGCACTCCTTTTTAGGCTTTATATTTGGGCTTTTAGCTTTCTATCACTCTGTCTTATGTTAAGGCTATCTCTTGAAAAACCACCGCTTTTTTAAAATCTTTAGACTTCAAGCTTTTTGGCTTTCTTTTGTGGTAACGATTGGTAAGCTTAAGGTTTTGTTGAGTAAAAATCTTTGAAATATGGCGATTGACAGAGTTAAACATAACCTCAAGACATTCTAACGCATTTTATAGAGCGTGTAAAAAGTTTTTAATACTCCTTAGCAGAAATCCCAAATATCTTTAGCGTTTGGGATGAATGCTACCAATTCGTGGTATAATATCCCCATACATTCGTATCTAGCGTAGGAAGTGTGCAAAGTTACGCCTTTGGAGATATGATGTGTGAGACCTGTAGGGAATGCGTTGGAGCTCAAACTCTGTAAAATCCCTACTATAGGGACACAGAGTGAGAACCAAACTTTCCCTATGGGCAACATCAGCCTAGGAAGCCCAATCGTCTTTAGCGGTTGGGCACTTCACTGGAGTATTGGCATTGATGCCTTTGAGTGTTTTTCACAATCAAAAAAAGTTTGCAAAAAGCGAGTGATAGTTTCTCATAACATGCTCTTATGGAGTTAGGGGGATTTTTAAAAGGGGTTGTAGGGGAATGATTTCAAAATGCCTCCTATCTTTTTATGAGTTTTAAATAAACTTTTTTACTATAAAATGAAATCCAAAACAATGAAAGAACGCTTTAGACCCTATGTTTAAAAATTTTTGAAGGATATTAAAGTTGGGTAGGGCTTATTTGTTTTGGTTAAAAACAAAGCCTTTTATTTTGAACTTAAAGCCCCTAAAGTTGAGGGCTATCCCTTAGCATTTTAAGGTTTTGGCTAACCCCCCTAACGAGGTCTCTTTGTATTTTTCATTCATGTCTTTTCCGGTCGCATACATCGTAGCGATCACTTCATCTAGGCTCACTTTAGGCTTGTATTCATCTTCTAAAGCCAGTTTAGAAGCGCTGATCGCTTTAATCGCTCCTAAAACATTGCGTTCAATGCAAGGGATTTGCACCAAGCCCCCCACCGGATCGCATGTCAATCCTAAATGGTGCTCCATAGCGATTTCACTAGCGATCAAAACCTGTTGTGTGGTCGCTTGGCACAAATAAGCTAACCCCCCTGCAGCCATAGAGCTTGCCACGCCAATTTCAGCCTGACACCCGGCTTCTGCGCCGCTCAAGGAAGCGTTTTTTTTGTAAAGATAGCCAATCGCCGCGCTGGTGAGTAAAAAATCATTGATAGCCTTTTGCGATAAATTTTCAAACAAATGGTTTTTAGCGTATAAAAGCACGCTTGGCACCACTGCACACGCCCCGTTAGTGGGGGCGGTTACCACCTTTCCTCCACTAGCGTTTTCTTCAGCAATGGCGCGAGCGTAAAGCGAAATGTAATCAATCAACGCTAAGGGGTCTTTCCCGCTTGTGGGGTGTTTTTCTAGGCGCGTTTTAATGCTTGGGGCCAATCGTGTTACTCTCAAAGAACCAGGCAGATACCTTTCTTTAGAATTAGCCCCATTATCATAACACTCAAGCATCGCATGATAGATTTTAGTCATCGTTGCATCAGGGCGGTTTTTCAGGGCATTTTCTCTCAAACGCACGATTTCAGCGATGTTTTTTTGGTGTTTTTGGCATAATTCTAGCAATTCTTTAGCGCTTGAAAAATCATAGGCAATGCTTTCATTCCCGCCCTCTTCAGACAAGTTGTCTAATTCTTTTTCAGTATAAACAAACCCTCCACCGACAGAATAATAAGTCTCTTCTTTTAAAACCTCATTTTTAGCGTTAAAAGCTTTTAGAATGAGGGCGTTTTGGTGTCTGGCTAAAGGTTTGTTGTCAAAAATCAAATCTTTAGAATAATCAAATTGAATGTTGCGTTGGTTAGCGAGTTTTAAAACTTTATTCTCAAGCACTTCATGCAATAAGGCTTTTTTGGTTGTTATATCTAATTCGTTAGCATAAATACCATGCAAGCCAATTAAAACCGCCTCATCGCTCAAATGCCCTTTACCGGTTAAAGCTAATGAGCCATGCAAGGTGATTTGAACGCGTTCAACCTGCTCTAAAACGCCTTTTAACAACCCGCAAAATCTCGCCCCAGCTTCCATAGGCCCTATGGTGTGTGAAGAGCTAGGCCCCACGCCGATTTTAAAAATGGATAAAATAGAAAAACTAGCCATTAAAATAGTCCTAAAAACACGCTCAAAGCCGTCAAGCTCCCAAAGACAAACACAAAAATATCCACTTTGAAATTTCTAAAACGCTTCAAACTAGAAACGCTATAAAAAGCTATCATAGGCATCACAAACAGAATGAGCGCGATAATGGGACCGCCTAAATTTTCAATAAAATCCAAGATATTAGGGTTAATATAAGCCACAAGCGTGATAGTCAGCCATAAAAAAATCGTTACGCTCACACTCAAGGTTTTAGAAGCTTTTTTCAATTTTAAACTTTGAATAATAATGCCTTCTAAACCCTCCTTAGCCCCATAATAATGCCCAAAAAAAGATGAAAAAATCGCTAAAAAAGCCACCACAGGCCCCGCATAGTTGATTAAGGGATTGTTTAGGGTGTTAGCAAAATAGCTTAAAATAGGGATATTTTGTTCCCTTGCTTTCACAAAATCATCAGCATTCAAACACATGACGCACGAAAACACAAAAAACATCACAAACCCTAAAAGCATCAGCGATGTCCCTAATTCAATTTGATTGAGTTTATATTCTTTGAAAGTGCCGTATTCTTTTCCCACATTTTGAGTGAAGGTTGAAATAATGGGGCTATGGTTGAATGAAAACACAAGCACCGGCAAGGTTAGCCAAATCGCTAACACAAATTCTTTAAAACTCGGCACCACAAAAAGATTAGCGCCTTGCCAATAAGGGATAAGATACAAAGAAAAAAGCAATAAAATCAAGCATAAAGGATACACTAAAGCGTTACAAATACGTGTAACAATCGTAGCGTTAAAAACCATCACCAACATCATTAAAGAAACTAATACCACAGCCAGTAAGCCCCGATGAAAAGGCGCTAAATGCAACTGGTTAGTGAAAAAATGATCAAACACGTTAGTGATACCCACCCCATAAGCCAAGCAAATAGGATAAATCGCCAAGAAATAAAGCAAAGTGATAAGAAAACCCCATTGAGTGCCAAAATGAGAGTGAACGACCATGGTAATGTCTTCTTTGTCTTTAGATCCTATGAAATAAGCTAAAGCTCTATGCCCTAGATAAGTTAAAGGGAAAATGATCGCGCTCATTACCACAATAGCCCATACCCCATGCCCACCGGCTCTAATAGGCAAAAATAAAATCCCAGCCCCCACCGCCGTGCCAAATAAAGACGCCATCCAACGCAAATCAAATGCGTTGAGTTTTTTAGGATCTCTTATGACCGCTTTTTCTTGTGCCATGCTATTAAACCGCCCTTGTATCGTGTTAAAGAGCTCTCATTGTAGCATAAAGCTTTTTATGATTGGGGTTTTTTGAGATTAAGGGGTGGTTTTGGGCGTGCATTTATTCCCTAAAATCCACGATTTAACCCACACAAGCTATAATAATGCTTAAAAAAAGATTAATAAAGGATTATAGAAATGTCAAACACAACTTGGTCGCCCACTTCATGGCATTCTTTTAAGATAGAGCAACACCCCACTTACAAAGACAAGCAAGAATTAGAAAGGGTCAAAAAAGAATTACGCTCCTACCCTCCCTTAGTGTTTGCTGGCGAAGCGAGGAACTTGCAAGAGCGCTTAGCCCAAGTCATTGACAATAAGGCGTTTTTGTTGCAAGGGGGCGATTGCGCGGAGTCGTTTTCTCAATTTAGCGCTAACAGGATTAAAGACATGTTTAAAGTGGTGATGCAAATGGCGATTGTCTTAACTTTTGCTGGCTCTATACCGATCGTGAAAGTGGGGCGCATTGCCGGGCAATTTGCCAAGCCTCGCTCTAACGCGACTGAAATACTAGATAATGAAGAAGTGCTAAGCTATAGGGGGGATATTATCAATGGGATCTCCAAAAAAGAAAGAGAGCCAAAGCCTGAAAGAATGCTTAAAGCCTACCATCAAAGCGTAGCGACTTTAAACCTTATCAGAGCCTTTGCCCAAGGCGGGTTAGCCAATTTAGAGCAAGTGCATCGTTTCAATTTGGATTTTGTCAAAAACAACGACTTTGGGCAAAAATACCAGCAAATCGCTGACCGGATCACGCAAGCTTTAGGGTTTATGCGAGCATGCGGGGTGGAGATAGAGCGAACGCCTATCCTTAGGGAAGTGGAATTTTACACCAGCCACGAAGCGTTACTGCTCCATTATGAAGAGCCTTTGGTGCGTAAGGATAGTTTGACTAACCAGTTTTATGATTGCTCCGCGCACATGCTGTGGATTGGCGAAAGGACAAGAGATCCTAAGGGCGCGCATGTGGAGTTTTTAAGGGGGGTTTGTAACCCTATTGGCGTGAAAATCGGGCCTAATGCGAGCGTGAGCGAAGTGTTAGAATTGTGCGATGTTTTAAACCCGTGCAACATTAAGGGGCGTTTGAATTTGATCGTGCGCATGGGTTCTAAGATGATTAAAGAGCGCTTGCCTAAGCTTTTACAAGGGGTGTTGAAAGAAAAACGCCATATTTTATGGAGCATTGATCCCATGCATGGCAACACGGTTAAAACCAGCTTGGGGGTTAAAACAAGGGCTTTTGATAGCGTGTTAGATGAAGTGAAAAGCTTTTTTGAAATCCATAGGGCTGAAGGGAGTTTGGCTTCAGGAGTTCATTTGGAAATGACAGGTGAGAATGTTACAGAATGTATCGGTGGCTCGCAAGCGATCACCGAAGAGGGTTTGAGCTGCCATTACTATACGCAATGCGATCCAAGACTAAACGCCACCCAAGCCCTAGAACTCGCTTTCTTAATCGCTGACATGCTTAAAAAACAACGATCTTGATTGAAATCAAAATAATAAGAGACTTTAGTCAAGCGATCGTTTCTTGTAATGCGTTCTATAGGGGGATTTAGTTGGGGGTTGTAGGGGGGGAGTTATTTCAAAATATCTCAGTTATCCCCTTAAGAGAATGAGTTTTGTATAAAATAAAGTTTTAAAAATTAAAGGATAATAAGGTTAAATAAGGTTTTGAGTGCCGACATTTGATGAAAACAGAGCCCAAATATTAATCTATCTTTAACTCTTTTACTTTATAATTATCGTAAGCATTTTAATATTCAAAGGAGCTTGAAATGAGAATTTCTCTTTTAGCTGTAATTTTAGCGTTATTGTTTGTGGCTTGCCACGAAACTAAAAAACAAATCTTACAAAACGAAGCCGATAGTACCCCTTCAGAAAAAACCATTTGGCAACCTGAACAAAAATAAAAATTGTAAAAATCCTCAAAAGCGTTTTTAAAATAAATACAATCAAAAAGCTAGTGGGTGATAGTTTTTTGTAAAGCGATCTTAGGGTTGTAGGGGGAATGATTTCAAAACACCCCCTATCCCTTATGAGTTTTATTATAAAACTAAAACGGAGTTTAAAAAACAAGTTTTTAAAAGCAAGAGAATAGCTAAAAAGCCTAAAATTAAAAAATCTCAAATTAAAATGGGCGAAATCTAGAGAGCTAACACTACAAACTCTCTAAAACCTTTTGAGCATGGCCTTTCGCTTTGACATTGTAGAAGCATTTTTCTAAAACGCCTTGCGTGTTGATAATGAAAGTGGAGCGGATAATCCCCAAATGCTCCTTCCCATAAAGCATGCGTTTGCCATAAGCTTTGTAAAGATTGGCGGCTTTTTTATCTTCATCGCAGAGCAAAATCACATTCAAAGAGCATTGGCTGATAAATTTTTGATGCGATTGAGCGTTATCAGGGCTTACGCCTACGACAACAGCGTTTTTCTTTTCAAACTCGCTAAACAGAGCGCTAAAGTCTTTGGCTTCTAGAGTGCATCCGGGGGTGTTGTCTTTAGGGTAGAAATACAGCACCACTTTTTTATGGAGCAAATCTTTTAAAGAAATTTCCACGCCATCGCTGTTTTTCAACCTAAAATCAGGGGCTAATTGCCCCACTTCTAATTTTTCCATTCTTATCCTTTAATAGAGAATGATAGCGACTTTTTGAGGCCCATGTACCCCAAAAACGGTTTTTAATTCAATGTCAGCTGTCCGGCTAGGCCCGCCAATAAGGAGCATGTTTGTGGGCAATACGCCGTTTTGGCCTTGATTTTTTAAAGCTTGCACGCCTTCGCTTAAATTGCGCACAATGGATTCTTTTTTCAATAAGATAATGCAATTAAGGGTGATGAGTGAAAGCAATCGCGGACTTGCATGCGAAGAAACCGCCCCAATCATGCCCAAGCTTGAAATCCCACAAACCCCATGCAATAAAGCCGTATCAATCTCAAACAACTCTTCACGCATCGTTTCAATTTCTTTATCATAGGGCTGTAAAGTGAAATCCTTAAACGCTTCAAAATTCAAATTTAAATCCGTAGAGTGTAAGACTTTTTTGCTTTGAAAATTTTCTAAAGCCTTTAAAATGGCTTGCTCTAAATTTTCTTTAGCGCTTTCAATGACTTCAGCTTTATTCAACACTTGGAAATGCTTGTATTCTTCCACCAAGTCTTCAAACTCCACTTTAATGATATTCCTATAAATAGGGTTTGCTCCCTGAATAGCGTGCTTGGCTCTGGCTTCTTTAATGCACTTTAAAATAAGCTCTTTACTCATAAATCACCCCTTCTAAGTGCTGGACTTTGGCATGCAAGCTCGTGTCCATATTGGGTAAGGTCCTAACACTCGCCCACTCTTTGACTAAAGGCAGTATAGGCGCTAAAAGCTTGCCTAAAGGCGAGAAAAATTGAGCTATTTTCAATTGGAAACGCCACTTAGCCCCATCGCTTGCCATTTTGGCAAACATTTTCATAGAGAATTTTTCCATCCCACTGTGTTGGGTGCTTTTAGCCCCCTTAATTACACCCCTGCCCTCGCCCACTTTATCGGCTCGTAAATCTCTAATGAGTTCTGCTAAAGGGATTTCTACGGGGCATACTTCAGTGCAACGCCCGCAAAGACTGCACAAATTAGGGATATGCCCGTAATTATTCAAGCCAAAGAGTTGGGGGGATACCACCACGCCTATAGGGCCAGGATAAGTAGAAAGATAGGCATGCCCACCGATTTTATCATACACAGGGCAGTGGTTCAAACAAGTTCCGCAACGAATGCATGAAAGAGCACGGTAATACTTTTCATCAGCCAAAATATTAGAGCGGTTGTTGTCTAATAAAATGATATGGGCTTCTTTAGGGCCGTCTAAATCATCGTTTTTTCTGGGGCCTGTGATAATGTTTTGATAACAAGTGATAGGCACGCCCACCGCACTTGGAGCGAGCAAATTGTTTAAAATCGCCGCATCATCAAAGCTTTCTACTAATTTTTCAATCCCGCAAATAGCGACATGCACATCGCATGCGGTGGTGCTCATTCTGCCATTGCCTTCATTTTCCACTAACCAGATCGCTCCTTCGTTAGCGATAGCGAAATTCACCCCACTGATCCCCATTTTAAAGCTTTCAAATTCTTTGCGCATGTGTTTTCTGGCGATCGCATTAAGCTTTTCAGGCTCTTCTTCATAAGCGGCGTTGAGTTTTTCTTCAAAAATCTTACCGATTTGCTTGCGGTTTTTATGGATAGCTGGCACGACAATATGCACAGGGTGTTCATTAATGAGCTGGATAATCAATTCGCCCAAATCCGTTTCTTGCGCTTGAATGCCCTTTTCTTTCAAGTAATGGTTCAAGCCAATTTCTTCGCTCGCCATGGATTTTTGTTTTAAAATGCGATTGATATTCTTTTCTTTGGCGAGGTTGTAAATGATTTCATTGGCTTCATCGCCGTCTTTAGCGTAGTGGATTTTAAAGCCGTTTTTGGTGGCGTTTTTTTCAAACAATTCCAAATACTCATCAAGCCTGGATAAAATCTTAAGCTTGACTTCTTTGCCTAATTCCCTTAAATTTTCCCATTCGCTGTAACGATTTTTAAGGAGATTCTTACGATTAGCCCTTAAGGTATCCATTGCAGAACGCAAATTTTCCCTTAATTGCATATCGCCTAATTGGTCGGTGATGATTTCTTCGTATTCTTGGTCGCTATGATATTTTTCCATTGATTATTCCTTAAAATAATTCTTTAATGTTAAAGCCCAAGCCTTGAGGCTAAAAAGTCATAAAAATGCATGGGTTTTGTTAAAGAGCCCATTTTTTGCATAGCGGTGCTGATATTCATCAAACACCCCGCATCCGCTGAAACAATCACATCCACATGACGGCTTTCTATGTCTTTAATCTTTTCTTTAACCATAACCGCTGAAATTTCAGGCTCTTTAACCGAAAAAGTCCCCCCAAATCCGCAGCATTCTTCTTCTTTTTCCAATTCAATGAGTTCCACATTTTTAAGCTGTCTGATGAGGTTTTTCGCCGAGTCAATCACTTTAGCCACCCTTAAGGCATGGCAATTAGAATGCCATGTGATTTTAAGGGGTTCGCCCTTATCTTCATACTTGACTTGCAATTTTTTATCCAAAAACTCGCTCAATTCATACACCCTAGAGCAAAAATCTTTAACCATGTTAAATTCCGCATGCCCTTCAAACAATTCCAAATAATCATGCCGCATCATTCCTGTGCATGAACCGCTAGGCAAGATAATAGGGTAGTCGTTATTGGAATAAAGTTTGATATTGTATAAAACGACTTTTTTTGTTTCTTCATAATACCCTGAGTTGTAGCTTGGCTGGCCGCAACATGTCTGGTCTTTTTTAAAAACCACTTCCAAATTTTCCTTACGGAGTAATTTGATAGCGTTAAGCGATGCGTTGCTGTATATGGCTGCTCCTAGACAAGTAGCAAAGAAATTGACTTTCAAAGAAGGCTCCTTAAAATTCCAAATTAAGAGTTTCAAACACAATATAATACTCAAAATTAGTAAGATTGTAACCACAAGTTGATAAACCCACTCGCTCAAACATTGTTACTAAAATAAACCACAAACCCATTAAATTTGACTTAATATTAAATGCTACTCAAAATTAGTTTTTTCTTTTAAGTAAGATAAAAAAATACTTTTAATTATTCAAGGAAAATTGATGGAATTTTATCAAGTCTATGACCCATTAGGCCATATTTGGTTGAGCGCTTTAGTCGCACTCTCGCCTATTGCACTCTTTTTTATCTCTCTTATTGTTTTTAAACTTAAAGGGTATAGCGCTGGGTTTTTAAGCTTAGCGCTTTCAATCCTTATTGCGTTATTTGTGTATAAAATGCCTGTTCAAATGGTGAGCGCAAGTTTTTTCTATGGCTTTCTTTATGGTTTGTGGCCGATCGCATGGATTGTGATCGCCGCGATTTTTCTTTACAACCTTTCAGTGAAATCCGGGTATTTTGAGATTTTAAAAGAAAGCATTTTAACCCTAACGCCAGATCACCGCATTTTGGTGATTTTGATTGGCTTTTGTTTTGGCTCGTTTTTAGAAGGCGCGATCGGTTTTGGAGGCCCGGTAGCGATCACAGCGGCGATTTTAGTCGGCCTTGGGCTAAACCCCTTATACGCTGCCGGATTGTGCTTAATCGCTAACACCGCTCCTGTAGCTTTTGGCGCGGTGGGTATCCCTATCACGGCAATGGCTAGCGTGGTGGGTATCCCTGAGTTAGAGATTTCTCAAATGGTGGGCAGAGTGTTACCCATTTTTTCCATTGGCATTCCTTTTTTCATCGTGTTTTTAATGGATGGTTTTAGAGGGATTAGAGAAACCTTTCCTGCAGTGGCTGTTACGGGCTTTAGCTTCGCTATCGCGCAATTTTTAAGCTCTAATTATCTAGGGCCACAGCTCCCGGATATTATTTCAGCTTTAGTGTCATTGATTTCTACCACTTTGTTTTTAAAATTCTGGCAACCCAAACGCATTTTCACCAGCAATGGCAAAGAGCCTACGATTGGCACAGAAAAACACCATATTTGTAAGGTGATCGTGGCGTGGATGCCTTTTGTGTTGCTCACGATTACGATTATCATATGGACGCAACCCTGGTTTAAAGCGCTCTTTAAAGAAGGCGGGGCTTTGGCGTTTTCTAGCTTTGCGTTTGAATTTGATTCTATCAGTCAAAAGATTTTTAAAACCGCTCCCATTGTTACTGAAGCAAAAAGCTTTCCTGTCGTGTTCAAATTCCCCTTGATTCTAACGACAGGCACTTCCATTTTTTTAGCCGCCATTTTGAGCGTGTTTTTGTTGCGCGTGAAAATCAGCGATGCGATAGGGGTGTTTGGGGCCACTTTAAAAGAAATGCGTTTGCCGATTTTAACCATTGGCGTGGTTTTAGCGTTTGCGTATGTGGCTAATTATAGCGGCATGAGCGCTACGCTCGCTTTAGCGTTAGCAGATACCGGGCATGTTTTCACTTTCTTTTCGCCTATTGTAGGCTGGCTTGGGGTGTTTTTAACCGGAAGCGATACGAGCTCTAATCTTTTATTTGGCTCTTTGCAAATGCTCATCGCCACACAGCTTGGCTTGCCTGAAGTGCTTTTCTTAGCGGCCAACACTTCCGGGGGCGTTGTGGGCAAAATGATAAGCCCTCAAAGTATTGCTATCGCTTGCGCAGCGGTGGGGTTAGTGGGGAAAGAGAGCGAATTGTTCAGATTTACAGTAAAATACTCTATCGTTTTGGCAATCATCATGGGGATTGTCTTCACTCTTATTGCTTATGTCTTCCCCTTTATTATCCCCATCATTCCTAAATAAGGGGGTTTTTAAAGAGAACTAGCGCTAAGAGAATATTTTTAAAAAGGGATTTTTTAGTGCTAGAATTTCATCAAGTTTATGACCCTTTGGGTAACATTTGGCTGAGCGCTCTTGTGGCCTTATTGCCGATTTTATTATTTTTCTTATCTTTAATGGTTTTTAAGCTCAAAGGTTATACAGCGGCCTTTTTGAGCGTGGCCTTATCAGCCATTATTGCGGTTTTAGTGTATAAAATGCCTGTTAGCATGGTGGGATCAAGCTTCCTTTATGGCTTCCTCTATGGCTTATGGCCGATCGCTTGGATCATCATTGCGGCGATTTTTTTATACAAACTCAGCGTTAAATCCGGCTATTTTGAAATCTTAAAAGAAAGCGTCCAGTCCATCACTTTAGATCACAGGATTTTAGTGATTTTGATTGGCTTTTGTTTTGGCTCGTTTTTAGAAGGTGCGATCGGCTTTGGAGGGCCTATTGCCATTACCGCAGCGATTTTAGTGGGCTTAGGGTTAAGCCCTTTATACGCTGCTGGGTTATGTTTGATCGCTAACACCGCTCCTGTGGCCTTTGGCGCGGTGGGTATCCCTATAAGTGCGATGGCGAGCGCGGTAGGGGTGCCAGCGATTTTAATTTCAGCCATGACGGGCAAAATCCTCTTTTTTGTGAGCTTGTTAGTGCCGTTTTTCATTGTGTTTTTAATGGATGGCTTTAAGGGGATTAAAGAAACTTTTCCGGCCGTTTTTATCGCGGCTTTTTCTTTCGCTGGCGCGCAATTTTTAAGCTCTAATTATTTAGGGCCAGAATTGCCTGGTATTATTTCAGCCCTTGTTTCACTCGTTGCAACAGCGCTCTTTTTGAAATTTTGGCAGCCTAAAGCGATTTTTAGAAGCGACGGCAAAGCGGCCTCATTCACTAAGAGTAACCATCATATTTGTAAGGTTTATGTCGCTTGGTCTCCTTTTGTGATTTTGGTTTTAGTGATTGTGCTATGGATACAGCCTTTTTTTAAAGCTTTATTTGAAAAAGACGGCTTGTTAGCTTTTTCTAATTTTTATTTTGAGTTCAATAACATCAGCAACCACATCTTTAAAAGCCCGCCCTTTGTAGAAGCCAATCAAAGCGTGAGTTTTCCGGTGGTGTTTAAATTTCTCTTAATCAACACGGTTGGCACTTCCATTTTTTTAGCCGCTCTTGTTAGCATGCTCGTTTTAAGGGTGCGAGTGAGCGATGCGCTGAGCGTCTTTGGCGAGACTTTAAAAGAAATGCGCTATCCCATTCTTACCATTGGTTTAGTCTTAAGCTTTGCCTATGTGTCTAATTACAGCGGGATTTCTTCCACTCTAGCCTTAGCGCTCACGCATACCGGTCTGGCTTTCACCTTTTTCTCGCCCTTGATCGGGTGGGTAGGCGTGTTTTTAACCGGGAGCGATACAAGCTCTAATCTTTTATTTGGCTCTTTACAGCAACTCACCGCCCAACGATTGCACCTCCCTGAGGTTTTAACCCTAACGGCTAACACCGTGGGTGGCACTTTAGGCAAGATGATAAGCCCTCAAAGCATCGCTATCGCTTGCGCAGCGGTGGGGTTAGCCGGGAAAGAGAGCGATTTGTTCAAATTCACGGTTAAATACTCCCTTATTTTTGTAGCGATCATGGGAGTCGTGATCAGCGCGATTGCGTATTTAATCCCTGAAGTGGTGCCTGCGATAAAGTAGAGCCATTTTAGATTTGGTAGGGTTTAACCCCCAAATAAATTTTTTTGTTTTAAAAAATTCAAGATTTTAAGCGTCATAGAGCTTATGGGTAAGGTTTCTAAGTCTTTAAGGCTATAAAAACGAATAGGGTTTTTTAAATCTTTTATCGCAGCGAGATAGAGATTTAAATTGAGCTTGAATTTAGTGTGGCTGTGTTTGATCGCGCCTAAAAAGGGGAGCTTGTGCTCTAAATTTTCTTTGAGATTAGGGAAATGGTGCATCCCCAAATAGAGTTTTTGCTCTATTTTTTCTAAAGCGATTTGGTTATTTTGGATCACAACGCCTAAATAACGCTCTTCTTGAATGATCTCTTGTTTTTTCTTAAGCGTGTGTCTTTCTAGGTGGTTTTTACCCAAACAATAAGGATTGAAAGGGCAAATCGCGCATTTGGGTTTAGGGGAGCAGATTAAAGCCCCTAGATCAATTAGGGCTTGGTTGTGATTAAAGCTTTCATTAGGATTGAGAAAGTCATTCGCTTTAATTTGCAGATCTTTAGCCGTGATATTAGGATCCAAACCAAAAAGCCTTAAAAGCACGCGCTTGATATTAGCATCCACGCATGCAGTTTTTTCTCTAAAGCCAAAACACAAGATCGCATTAGCCGTGTATGTGCCAATCCCAGGGAGTTTTAACAGGCTTTGATAGTCATTAGGTAATTGTGAGTTATGTTCTTTCACGCAAATTTCAGCGCTTTTTTTTAAATTTTTAGCCCTTGAATAATAGCCAAGCCCTCGCCAAAGCAATAAAACCTCTTCTAATTGAGCGTTCGCTAAGTCTTTTAAAGTGGGGAAAACTTCTAAAAAAGGGGAATAAAAACGCTCAACCACCGTGTTGATTTGGGTTTGTTGGCTCATCACTTCACTGATATAGACTTCATAAGGAGCGTTAATGCCCTTTAAATTCCTAAAAGGTAAATCCTTTCGCCCACATTTTTCATACCATTTTAAAAGGGCGTTGTGTAAAGTTTCCAGCTACAACCACCTATAAGCGATGAATTTGACCCAAGGTGCACACACGCTTAAAAACACGATTAAATACAAAAAGCCAAAAATAAACCCCCATTTCCAAAAATCTTTGCTTTGAATATACCCGCTCCCGTAATAAATGGTGGATGGGCCTGTGCCATAGGGGGTTAAAATCCCCATAATCCCTAAAGAAAGCATTAAAAACAAGCTCAATTCTTGCAAATTGACCCCTTGAAGGTGTGAACCAATCCCTACAAAAAGCGCGAATAACGCGCTCACATGGGCGGTGATGCTAGCGAAAAAATAGTGCGACAGATAGAATAAGGCTACAATAAACAATACCGCTATTAACGGATCTAAGTTAGCATGCTCTAAAAAATTTTGAGCCGCATTGCCGATAAAATTTAAAAAACCCACATTTTTAAGCCCGCCAGCCATCGTGAGCAGCGATCCCAGCAATAAAAAAATGTTAAACGCGCTCTTGTTTTTAATGATGTCTTCATAGCTTACAATCTTACAAAACGCCATTAAAACCATGACAATCAAAGCCGTCGCGCTCGCATGCAAGCCTAAAGGTTTGCCAAAAATCCAACCTAGTAAAGCCAATAAAGTGAGGCTGAGCATTAAAATTTCTTTTAAAGAAAACCTCCCCATGCTCTCTAATTCCTTTTTGGCCCACAAACTCACTTCTTTTGAGCCTTTTAAGGTGGGTTTGCAGGTTTTATACGCCAATAAAGGCACAAGTAAGATTAAAACCACCCCACAAGGCAAGAACGCTAAAAACCACGAAAACCATGAGATTTCATTCACCCCCATTTTGGTAGCGATTTCCATTGCTAGGGGGTTAGGAGCGAGCGCGGTTAAAAACATGGACGAAGTGATGCAAGTTGAAGCCAAAGCGACCCACATCAAATACGCGCCGATTTTGTTAGGGTTATTGTTTGGGGTAGAACCCATTAAAGGCGGGATAGAAGAAACGATTGGATAGAGTATGCCCCCACTTCTAGCGGAGTTGCTAGGGATAAAGGGGGCTAGACACAATTCGCTCAAACCAATCGCATAGCCTAAACCTAAAGGGGTTTGCCCTAAAAACCTAATCAGTAAAAGAGCGATCCGTTTCCCTAACAAGCTTTTTTCATACCCTAAACCCAAAATGAAAGCGACAAACACAAGCCACACCGTTTTATTCGCATACCCGCTCAAACCCCACGAAATGGCCTTATTAGCGCTCGCTACTTCACTGCTCGCCCCAATTTTTAACGCTATACACAACACTAACGCGCTCAACGCTATCAAACCTGATGGCACCGGCTCTAAAATTAGCCCTATAATCATGCCCATGAAAATACAAAAATAAAGCCATGCGTTAGGGTTTAGCCCATCCGGTGCACCTAAAAAATACAACAGCGTTGCGACAAAAAAAGGGGTAAGAATGATGAGGATTTGTTTAATCATATGTAGCCTTTAGCCAAAGATAGTAATAATTTGGCTTAAAAATATCATTCAAATGGGATTGAGTTATTACAATGTTACAGAAAAAGATTAAAAATTAAGCTTTTTGAAAAAGATAAAATTTTATAATTATGTTTATCTTTGTTGAATTTACTACAAATAGGAGTATTGCATGCAAGAAAATGTGCCTTTGAGTTATGATTATTCCATTAGCAAATTGTTTCTTTATGCGATGGTTGGCTTTGGGATAATAGGTATGTTGATAGGGATTGTGCTAGCCTTTGAATTGTCTTTCCCTAACTTGAATTACATTGCAGGGGAGTATGGCATTTTTGGCCGCTTGCGCCCCTTACACACCAATGCAGTGATTTACGGTTTCACTCTTGGGGGGATTTGGGCGAGTTGGTATTATATCGGTCAAAGGGTGCTTAAAATCACTTATTACCAACACCCCTTTTTGAAAATTGTAGGGTTATTGCATTTTTGGCTTTGGATTCTTCTTTTAATTCTAGGGGTTATTAGCTTGTTTGCTGGTCTTACTCAATCTAAAGAATACGCTGAATTGATGTGGCCTTTAGATATTATTGTGGTTGTGGCATGGGTGCTATGGGGGGTTAATATGTTTGGGAGCATGAGCGTTAGGAGGGAGAATACCATTTACGTGTCTTTATGGTATTATATCGCTACTTATGTGGGTATAGCGGTGATGTATATCTTCAATAACCTTTCTGTCCCCACCTATTTTGTCGCTGATATGGGGAGCGTTTGGCATTCTATTTCTATGTATTCAGGCAGTAATGATGCGCTCATTCAATGGTGGTGGGGGCATAATGCGGTCGCTTTTGTCTTTACGAGTGGGGTGATTGGCACGATATATTATTTCTTGCCTAAAGAGAGCGGTCAGCCTATTTTTTCTTACAAACTCACTTTGTTTTCTTTCTGGAGCTTGATGTTTGTTTATATTTGGGCGGGCGGGCACCATTTGATTTATTCCACCGTGCCTGATTGGGTGCAAACCCTTTCTAGCGTGTTTTCAGTGGTGTTGATCTTGCCTTCGTGGGGGACAGCGATTAACATGCTTTTAACGATGAGGGGACAATGGCACCAGCTCAAAGAAAGCCCTTTGATTAAATTCTTAGTTTTAGCTTCAACTTTCTACATGCTTTCCACTTTAGAAGGCTCTATTCAAGCCATTAAGAGCGTGAACGCTTTAGCGCACTTTACCGATTGGATTATAGGGCATGTGCATGACGGCGTGCTTGGGTGGGTAGGCTTCACTTTGATTGCGAGCATGTATCACATGACGCCTAGGCTTTTCAAAAGAGAGATTTATTCAGGCAGGCTTGTGGATTTCCAATTTTGGATCATGACTTTAGGGATTGTTCTTTACTTTTCGTCCATGTGGATTGCAGGGATCACGCAAGGGATGATGTGGAGAGATGTGGATCAGTATGGGAATCTCACTTACCAGTTCATTGACACGGTTAAGGTGCTAATCCCTTATTACAATATTAGAGGCGTTGGGGGTCTTATGTATTTTATTGGATTTATTATTTTTGCTTACAATATTTTTATGACCATCACGGCAGGCAAAAAATTAGAGCGTGAGCCCAATTACGCCACGCCTATGTCTCGATAAGGGGGTTTAAGATGTTTAGTTTTTTAGAAAAAAACCCGTTCTTTTTCACTCTTGCGTTTATTTTTGTGTTTGCGATCGCGGGCTTGGTGGAGATTTTGCCCAACTTCTTCAAATCCGCTCGCCCGATTGAAGGCTTAAGACCTTACACGGTTTTAGAAACAGCAGGGAGGCAAATTTATATCCAAGAAGGTTGTTATCATTGCCATTCCCAACTCATTCGCCCTTTCCAAGCTGAGGTGGATCGATATGGCGCGTATAGTTTGAGCGGGGAATACGCGTATGACAGGCCATTTTTGTGGGGTTCTAAAAGGATTGGCCCTGATTTACACAGGGTGGGGGATTATCGCACAACCGATTGGCATGAAAAACACATGTTTGATCCTAAGAGCGTTGTGCCTCACAGCATCATGCCAGCCTATAAGCATTTATTCATCAAAAAGAGCGACTTTGACACCGCTTATGCAGAAGCTTTGACGCAAAAAAAGGTTTTTGGCGTGCCTTATGACACCGAAAACGGCGTGAAATTAGGGAATGTAGAAGAAGCGAAAAAAGCCTATTTAGAAGAAGCTAAAAAAATCACAGCCGATATGAAAGACAAGAGGGTGCTAGAAGCGATTGAGAGAGGCGAAGTGTTAGAAATTGTGGCTTTGATCGCTTATTTGAATAGCTTGGGTAATTCCAGGATCAACGCTAATCAAAATGCTAAATAAGGGGTGAATGATGGATTTAGAAAGTTTGAGAGGTTTTGCGTATGCGTTTTTCACTATTCTTTTTACGCTCTTTTTGTACGCTTATATTTTTAGCATGTATAGAAAGCAAAAAAAGGGCGTCGTGGATTATGAGCGATACGGGTATTTAGCGTTAAATGATGCTTTAGAAGATGAGTTGATTGAACCACGCCATAAAAAAGTTCATGATAAGGGCATAAAGGAAAGTTGAAATGGATTTTTTAAACGACCATATAAATGTTTTTGGCTTGATTGCAGCGCTTGTGATTTTAGTTTTAACCATCTATGAATCCAGTTCGCTCATTAAAGAAATGCGCGACAGCAAATCTCAAGGTGAGCTTGTAGAAAATGGGCATTTGATTGATGGGATAGGGGAGTTTGCCAATAATGTGCCAGTAGGCTGGATCGCAAGCTTTATGTGCACGATTGTGTGGGCTTTTTGGTATTTTTTCTTTGGGTATCCGCTGAATAGCTTTTCTCAAATCGGGCAATACAATGAAGAGGTTAAAGTGCACAACCAAAAATTTGAAGCCAAATGGAAGCATTTGGGTCAAAAGGAATTGGTGGATATGGGTCAAGGCATCTTTTTAGTCCATTGTTCGCAATGCCATGGCATCACCGCTGAGGGCTTGCATGGGAGCGCTCAAAATCTGGTGCGTTGGGGTAAAGAAGAGGGCATTATGGATACCATTAAGCATGGCTCTAAGGGTATGGATTATCTCGCTGGGGAAATGCCCGCTATGGAATTGGACGAAAAAGACGCTAAAGCGATTGCAAGCTATGTGATGGCAGAACTTTCTAGCGTTAAAAAGACGAAAAACCCTCAACTCATTGATAAAGGTAAGGAGCTGTTTGAAAGCATGGGTTGCACAGGTTGTCATGGCAATGATGGTAAGGGCTTGCAAGAAAATCAAGTGTTTGCGGCCGATTTGACCACTTACGGCACAGAGAATTTTTTAAGAAACATCTTAACGCATGGCAAAAAGGGCAATATAGGGCATATGCCATCATTCAAGTATAAAAACTTTAGCGACTTGCAAGTTAAAGCGTTGGCCGAATTTATCCAATCGCTAAAACCCTTAGAAGATTAAAGGAAAAGAGATGAAATTTTTAAACGGATTAGCAGGGAATTTACTGATTGTGGTTATCTTATTGTGTGTGGTCGTTTTTTTCGCGCTCAAAGCGATCCATATCCAAAAAGAGCAAGCCACCAATTATTACCGCTATAAGGATATTAACGCTTTAGAGGCAAAAAACACCCAAAATCGGGCTAATTATGAATTGATCAATCAAGGGAGCAAAAAATGAAATTCACCACTTTAGAAAAAATCTTAGCCTTAATGGTAGTAGTGACCATTTTAATGACCATTGTTATTTCTTTTGTGCCTAACTTGTTTTTGTTTAGCACATGAAAGGCTTATGGCTTATAATCTCTTTAGCTTTTGTTGGTTTTTTGTGGGCTAATGAATCTTATGTTTTTAACAATTCTAAGGGGCGTTTAACAGAAAAAAGCGTTTGGTTTATAGAGAGCGTTTCTAAAGAGCTTTATCTTAAAACCGGCGTGCGTTTTGCGATTGACATGACGGATTTTGAAAAAAATCCTATCGCTCTAGCGACTAAAAAAGAGCGCCAAAGCTATCAAGAGGGCTTTTTAAAGCAGCTTAAACCCCCTTTTGTGGTATTCTTTTTTTACCATGACGCTCAAAAAATAGAATTAGTGGCTAACCCTAAAGATTTGCTAGACACTGATAAAATCTTTTTTGAAAAAATCGCTCCCTTACTCCCCACAAACGCTAAAGAATACACGCCTCAAAGGATTTCAGCCATGCTCATTAACGGCTATTCGGTCGCAGTAGACGCTTTAGCGGAAAAATATCGTGTGAATATCGTGCAAAATTTTAACGCCCCTAAGGGAGCAACTTTTGTAAAAGTCATCATCTATATTTTATTATTGACGCTTTTAGGGGCGTTTTTAGGGCTTTATTTTTTTAAAAAATCTTAAGAGGGAAAATCAATGAAAGAAAAAAACTTTTGGCCTTTAGGGATCATGAGCGTGCTTATTTTTGGGCTTGGGATCGTGGTGTTTTTGGTGGTGTTTGCCTTAAAAAATTCGCCTAAAAACGATTTAGTGTATTTCAAGGGTCATAACGAAGTGGATTTAAACTTTAACGCCATGCTTAAAACCTATGAATATTTTAAAGCTAATTATCGTTTTTTAGTGGGTTTAAAGCCCCTTACAGAAAGCCCTAAAACCCCCATTTTGCCCTATTTTTCTAAAGGCACGCATGGGGATAAAAAACTCCAAGAAAACCTTTTAAAAAACGCTTTGATTTTGGAAAAATCCAACACGCTTTATGCGCAATTGCAACCGCTCAAACCCGCTTTAGATTCGCCAAATATTCAAGTGTATTTAGCGTTTTACCCCAGCCCATCACAGCCCAGATTATTAGGGACGCTTGATTGTAGAAGCACATGCGAACCTTTAAAATTTGATTTGTTAGAGAGCGACAAAATGGGGCGTTATAAGATCCTTTTTAAATTCATCTTTAAAAATAAAGAAGAATTGATTTTGGAGCAACTGGCTTTTTTAAAGTAGCGCGTTTAAAAAATGCCTTTAGCGTTTTTTATTAACACTCAATCATTAAAAAGCCTGAATTTTCTATCCAAATGGGTATAATAATCGCATGGGTTTTTTAAAAGTTTTGAAACATGACGCTTTAGGGCAAGTAGGGAATGTTGTTATAGGGAATTTCTTAATAACGCTCACTATTTTAGCGGTTTGTTTTTCCTCTCAAGGCGCTGAAGAAACGACCATGCTCACCCTAAGCTACACGCTTTTTTTTGTCTTGGGGGCGTTTTTACTGATTGCAATCAGTGTGGGAGCGATCAAAAACCTCAACGCGCTTTTTTCTAAAAGGGGGGTTTTAAGCTTTTCCTTACCCATTAGTTTAGAGTCTTTATTGCTCCCTAAAATCTTGCTCCCTATGGTGTTTTTTATCTTCAGTTTGTTCTGGTTTGTGGCGAGCGTGCGTTTGGGCTATTACCTTTTTAACGCGCAATCCAGCGTGTTGTTTATCTTGCACACCGCTTTAAAAACCTTTGCGTTAAAACCCACTAAAACTATAGGCGTTGCGCTGTTTTTAGGGCTTGTTTTAATGAAATTCTTATTTGTTTTGAGCGTTTTAAACGCTGCTAGGATCAAAAAAGCGCGTTTTTTACTCGGGGGGTTGTTGTTCATTCTGGTGGGGGTTGTTTTGGAATTGGCTTTCAATTCGTTACTGCCCTTAATGAGTTCTAGTTTGAGCATCAATGAGGGGTTTTATTATTTCTTGCAACAACAAGAATTGCAAGAAAATAAATACTACCTTTTATGGGGGGTGGATTTTTTAAAAATCCTTTTATTGTATGGGGTGATCCGTTACTTGCTCACGCATAAACTAGAATTAGATTAAGAAAAGCGGTATTTTAAATATTCATCAGTGAGCAAGCAATCTTTAGTCTTTAACAAGTTAGCGTAAAACCCATGCTGATAGCCTAACTCAAAAAGCTTGTCTATGGCGAGAATTTGAACCTCGCTTAAGCACGTTGAAGTCTCATTCGCATACAAGCTTAAATAAGTTTGTAATTGCTCTTTATTCACACGAATGAGCGAGCGCTCTAACAGCATGCCAGAGAGCAAATTTTGGTGTTTTAAAGCGGCTTCAACCGCTTTAATCAAAGCCTTTTTAATCAAAATCGCGCGATACAAAGGGATGGATCGCCTAATCGCCATGCCCCCTAAAGGCAGGGGCAAATCCACTTCAATGAGTTCTTTCCAAACATCCCACAATTCTTTTTCCACTTCTAATTCATTATGGACATCCAAGATGCTTTCATGGATTAGCACGCCTGCATGCACCTTTTCTTCCAAAACCGCTTTTTCAATGTCTAAAAAATTCATGTAAGCGATGCGCGCGTGTTTGTAATAGATTTTAAACAATAAGGCGTTTGTGGTGTGTTCCCCGCTGAGCGCGACTTTAAAATCTTTTTTCAATTTCACGCCCTTTTTTTTCACTAATTTAGGCCCATAGCCATTCCCAAAGCTCGTTGCTGTGGGGAGTAAGGCGTAATCGTTCGCAATTTTAGGGTATAGCCCGAAACTAATCGCGCTCACATCATAAGTGTTTTTTAGGGCTTCTTGGTTTAGGGTTTCAATATCCAGGGCAATGTTGTGGAATGTTTTGTTTTTAATGGGGCAATCTATCCAGCCAAACTTAATCGCATAATACATGAAAATATCATCAGCATCAGGGCTATGAGCGACACTAATCAAAGTAAAATCCTTTTGTGATAGGGTAAGTCCTTTTATTATAATAGATTTTAGGCTAGGATTTGATAGAATAAACAAATCAAATTCAATAAGGTGATTTAATGGCAATAGATGAAGACAAACAAAAAGCGATTTCTTTAGCGATCAAACAAATTGATAAGGTTTTTGGTAAGGGGGCGTTGGTGCGCCTTGGGGATAAGCAAGTAGAAAAGATTGACGCTATTTCTACAGGCTCGTTAGGATTGGATTTAGCTTTAGGGATTGGGGGCGTTCCAAAGGGTAGGATCATTGAAATTTATGGGCCAGAGTCAAGCGGGAAGACCACTTTAAGCTTGCATATTATTGCAGAATGCCAAAAAAATGGCGGCGTGTGCGCGTTCATTGACGCTGAGCATGCCCTAGATGTGTATTATGCCAAGAGGCTGGGCGTGGATACGGAAAATCTACTCGTTTCCCAACCAAGCACGGGCGAAGAAGCCTTAGAGATTTTAGAAACGATCACCAGAAGCGGAGGGATTGATTTAGTGGTGGTGGATTCGGTGGCGGCTCTTACGCCTAAAGCGGAGATTGATGGGGATATGGGCGATCAGCATGTGGGCTTGCAAGCAAGGCTTATGAGCCATGCGTTAAGAAAAATCACCGGTGTCTTGCACAAAATGAACACTACTCTCGTTTTTATTAATCAAATCAGGATGAAGATTGGCATGACAGGTTATGGGAGTCCAGAGACCACAACCGGAGGCAATGCCTTAAAATTCTATGCGAGCGTTAGGATTGATATTAGAAGAATCGCCGCTTTAAAACAAAACGAACAGCATATCGGCAACAGGGCTAAAGCTAAAGTGGTTAAAAATAAAGTCGCTCCGCCCTTTAGAGAAGCGGAATTTGATATCATGTTTGGGGAAGGGATTTCTAAAGAGGGCGAAATCATTGATTATGGCGTGAAATTAGACATCGTGGATAAGAGTGGGGCATGGCTTAGTTACCAGGATAAAAAGCTAGGGCAAGGCCGAGAAAACGCTAAAGCCTTATTGAAAGAAGATAAAGCCCTAGCGAATGAAATCACTCTTAAGATTAAAGAGAGTATTGGCTCTAATGAAGAGATCATGCCCTTACCCGATGAGCCTTTAGAAGAAATGGAATGAAAAGGATTTTGATGCTAACCATTAAAGATATTCATGCTTTAGAAGTGATGGATAGTAGGGGCAATCCTACCATTCAAGCCAGCGTGATTTTAAGCGATAACACTAAGGCGAGCGCGATTGTGCCTAGCGGGGCGAGCACCGGTAAAAGAGAAGCGTTAGAATTAAGGGATAACGATAAAACCCGTTTTTTGGGTAAAGGGGTTTTAAGGGCATGCGAACATGTCAATAGCGTGATCAAACACCATTTAATAGGGCTTGAAGCGACTAATCAAGCCTTTGTGGATGAGAGGTTAAGGGCTTTAGACGGCACGCCTAATTACGCTAATTTAGGGGCGAACGCTGTTTTGGGCGTTTCTATGGCGTTAGCAAGGGCTAGTGCGAAGGCTTTAAATCTGCCATTATACCGCTATTTAGGGGGGGCTAACGCTCTGACTTTGCCGGTGCCGATGCTCAATATTATTAACGGCGGAACGCATGCGAACAATTCCATAGACTTTCAAGAATACATGATCATGCCCTTAGGGTTTGAGAGTTTTAAAGAAGCTTTAAGAGCGAGTGCGGAAGTCTATCACACGCTTAAAAAACTTTTAGATGAAAAGAATCAGCTCACAAGCGTGGGCGATGAGGGGGGCTTTGCGCCTAATTTTAACAACAATGTAGAACCCCTTGAAGCCATTTCTCAAGCCATTGAAAAAGCCGGCTATAAATTAGGCGAAGAAATAGCGCTCGCTTTAGATGTGGCGAGCAGTGAGTTAGTGGATGGAAATTTCAATTACCATTTAAAGGGTGAAAATAAGATTTTAGATTCGCATGAATTAGTGGCTTATTACAAAGAGTTGGTGGCAAAATACCCGATCGTGTCCATTGAAGATGGTTTGAGCGAAGACGATTGGGAGGGGTGGGCGTTTTTGAGCAAGGAATTAGGGCGTCAAATCCAATTAGTGGGCGATGATTTGTTTGTAACGAACGCGAGCATCTTGCAAAAAGGCATTGAAAAAAACGTTGCGAACGCCATTTTGATCAAACCCAATCAAATCGGCACCATTAGTGAAACTTTAGAGACCATAAGATTGGCCAAACACCATGCCTATCAATGCGTGATGAGCCATAGAAGCGGGGAGAGTGAAGACAGCTTTATCGCCGATTTTGCGGTCGCATTGAATACGGGAGAGATTAAAACCGGATCCACCGCAAGGAGTGAAAGGATCGCTAAATACAACCGCCTTTTGGAGATTGAGCATGAATTAAAAGGGGGGATTTATATCGGTAAAGAGTTGTTCAAGCATGGCTAGTGGCCTTTTTGAAAACGATGGAATCAAAGACAACAAAGCGCGAGATTTTTTTTATAGTCATAGCTCCCTTATTGTCTTTTTCCTTTTACTGCTTGGGTTTGGGTATTATTTAGGGAAGTTGCTTTTTGGGGGTTCTTCTTTAGAGGTTTATTTGGATTTAAGAGACAAGCATGAACGATTGCAGCAAGAAATTACCGAATTGCAAAGCAAGAATGTGCGTTTGCAAAAGCGTTTGTTTGAATTGAGAGAATTACGGCCTAGAGATTAGATTTAAGGAAATGGTAGTGTTAAAAAAGATGATAGGTTTGGTGGCGGTTTTAAGCGTTTTATTAGCCAGAGACAACCCTTTTGAGCCTGAAATCAATTCCAAGAATTTGCAAGGGGGCTTTAGCGGGATCTATGATGACTACCTCAAAGAAATCCATGTGGATTTGCCCACGAGCGCTAGGATCTTAAAAAAAATCACGCTCACTTACCAGGATATTGATGGCTCTATCCATTCTAAAGTCGTGGGTATTGATAAAAGCATTGATTGGCACTACCCCTTAAAACTTTCCCAACACACCCTTAATCAAACCCCCTTTGAAAAACGCTATCAGATCCAAGATTTTGATTTTTTAATGGCAAACAACACGATGATTTTGCGTTCTCCTTATAAAATTTTGCGCTCTTTTGTGCTAGTCAATCCTTATAGAATCGTGTTGGACACGCAAAAAGGCCCTTTGGATATTTATCAAAACATGGATTTAAACCAGAAGTTTTTTTCTCAAATTAAAGTCGGCACGCACAAAGATTATTACCGCATCACGCTCATTTTAGACGGGAAATACCGCTATCTTTTGGAAGAAAAAAACGGGGCGTATGAATTAAAATTGAAATAAAAGCATGCAGCATTTAGTCTTAATCGGTTTTATGGGGAGCGGTAAAAGCTCTTTAGCGCAAGAATTGGGGCTGGCTTTGAAATTAGAAGTGTTGGATACGGATATGCTCATTAGCGAGAGGGTGGGCTTGAGCGTGAGGGAAATTTTTGAAGAGCTTGGCGAAGACAATTTCAGGATGTTTGAAAAAAATTTGATTGATGAATTAAAAACGCTCAAAACCCCCCATGTTATTTCTACCGGTGGGGGCATTGTGATGCATGATAACCTTAAGGGTTTAGGTATAACTTTTTACCTCAAAATGGATTTTGAGACCTTGATTAAGCGTTTGAATCAAAAAGAAAGGGAGAAACGCCCCCTTTTGAATAACCTCATTCAAGCCAAAGAGCTTTTTGAAAAACGCCAAGCCCTCTATGAAAAAAACGCCTCCTTTATCATTGATGCAAGGGGTGGTTTAAATAATTCTTTAAAACAAGTGCTACAATTCATCGCATAAATTTTTTTTAAAGGCCTTTTGATGTTAAGTAGAGACATTGTCCAATATTCCAAGATCCGCACCGAGTTATACGCTTATCTTACCTATTTGTTTTCGCACAATATCCGCAACCACCTCCCTGAAATCACTTTGGATTATTTAAACAAACAGATCAGAAAAATGCATGCTGAAATCAAAATGGCAAAAAGTTTTTTTGTGTTAGACGCTAAGGGCATGCTAATTCTTAAGCCAAGCCAACTTAAAGAGCAGGGGCATAAGGAGGGGATATTAGAGCATGATTTAACAGAAGGGATTGAATTAGAATCGCATGCCAGCTTTAGCGATAAATATTATTTTTATCAAGCCGTGAGTGAAAAGCGTTGCATTTTAACAGACCCCTATCCTTCTAAAAAAGGAAACCATTTGGTAGTGAGCGCGTCTTACCCGGTGTATGATCAAAATAATGATCTAGCGTTTGTGGTGTGCTTGCAAATCCCTTTGAGGGTGGCGATTGAAATCAGCTCGCCTTCAAAGTATTTCAGGACCTTTAGCGAAGGGAGCATGGTCATGTATTTTATGATTTCTATCATGCTCACTTTAGTGTCGTTGCTTTTATTTGTGAAATGCATCTCTAGCTTTTGGACAGCGATTGTCAATTTTAGCAGTTTTGACATTAAAGAAGTGTTCCACCCCATTGTGCTTTTAACCCTAGCCTTAGCCACCTTTGATCTAGTCAAGGCGATTTTTGAGGAGGAAGTTTTGGGTAAAAATAGCGGGGACAACCACCATGCGATCCACCGCACGATGATTAGGTTTTTAGGCTCTATCATTATCGCATTAGCCATTGAAGCGTTAATGTTAGTGTTTAAATTCAGCGTGAGCGAACCGGATAAAATCACTTATGCGGTGTATTTGGCTATCGGCGTGGCAGTGCTTTTGATCAGTTTGGCGATTTATGTTAAATTCGCCTATAGCGTGTTGCCCAAACGAGAACGCTAAGAGTTAAAAAATTTTTCTTTTAAGCGTTTGAAAATCCTATTCAATCTAAAAAAGACGTATTCTAAAAGGGTTTTTGGATTGAGTAGGGGGGCAAGAAATTCAAAGGTTTTTTGTTTGTCTTTAAGGCTTAAACATTCTGTCATTTGTTTAAGGAATTTCACGGAATATTCAGCATAAAAAGGGGTTTTTAAAAGAGTCTCATGCCATTCTTTAGAATACGAAAAAGTAGGTAAAATCCAAGGTTTTCCTGTAAAATAAAAATGCAGCATGACGATTTCTTTTTTGTCAGGGATGAAGCGTTTTTGATTGGCCATGAAAGGGTGGGTGTTATAAATATAAGGTAAGATTAAAACTTTTTGATAGCATGCGAGCGTTAAAAGATCCTGTTCAGGGTAAAACACGCACTGGCCTTTTTGATGGGTTAAATTCAATAAGTGCTCTTCTAAATGATCAGCACGCCACAGCTTTAAATTCACGACTAAAAACCCGGCGTTATAATTGCTTTCATAGATGATTTGCATATCGCTTTCATTAAGGTAATGCTCATAAAGGGAAAAGGCTTGACGAGGGTCTTTTTCTCGCGCTATTTGAAAATGTTTAGGGCTTTTATCGGAAGAAAAATCTTTAGCCGCTCCAAAATAATAGCCATCTAGCGGGATAAAAAAACTCTCGCTCACATCGTTTAAAAACAAAGTGTCCGCATCAAACATGATGATTTTTTCGTATTTCGGGAATAAAGAAGCCAAAAACAAGCGGCACATGACCATTTTAGAAAAGCGAGTCTTAGCGTAAATATTGAGTTGCAAAAAAGCTTCATAGATTTTATCAATGACAGAAGGTTCTGCTAGGGTAGTAGTAGGGTTATTAGGATCTGAAATGTCTAAAAAATCCACGCTCGCAAAAGCGTTAAAGGGGGCTAGAGTTTCTTTTAATTTGCGTTGGTTTTCAAGGCTTAAGTTATCCACCAAGCAGTGGATTTTATAAAATAACTTTTTGTTATGATTTTCTGTTTTAGCGCAAGCTAGCATGGAATACAAACTCACGCTAGCCGGAATAGCGTAATGATTGTCAAAAGCGATAACAATAGGAATAGTAATACTCATTTTAAGTGGTTTCCCTAAAACAGGTTTTTTAAATCAATTTAATCCAAAAGTTGAATTTATTTTTTTGAATATTATACTATAATAACCAATTAGATTGGGGTTTTACTGATTTTTCTTTGTGCAAGCTTTGGCTTAGTTTTGTAAGGAATGAGATGATAAAGAGTTGGACTAAAAAGTGGTTTTTGATTTTGTTTTTAATGGCAAGCTGTTTCAATTATTTGGTGGCTACAACCGGTGAGAAATATTTTAAGATGGCTAATCAAGCCCTTAAGAGAGGGGATTACCATAAAGCGGTGGCTTTTTATAAGAGGAGCTGTAATTTAAGGGTGGGGGTTGGTTGCGCGAGTTTAGGCTCTATGTATGAAGATGGCGATGGCGTGGATCAGAATATTCCAAAAGCCGTTTTTTATTACAGAAGAGGGTGCAATTTAAGGAATTATTTGGCTTGCGCGAGTTTAGGCTCTATGTATGAAGATGGCGATGGCGTTCAAAAGGACCTTCCAAAGGCTATCTATTATTATAGGAGAGGGTGCCACTTAAAGGGTGGGGTGAGCTGCGGGAGTTTAGGTTTTATGTATTTTAATGGCACGGGCGTGAAGCAAAATTATGCCAAAGCCCTTTCTCTTTCTAAATACGCTTGCAGTTTGAATTATGGCATTAGTTGTAACTTTGTAGGGTATATGTATAGGAGCGCCAAAGGCGTACAGAAGGATTTGAAAAAAGCCTTTGCGAATTTTAAAAGAGGGTGCCATTTAAAAGACGGAGCGAGCTGTGTGAGTTTGGGATACATGTATGAAGTCGGTATGGATGTCAAACAAAATGGAGAGCAGGCCTTGAATCTTTATAAAAAGGGTTGTTATTTAAAAAGGGGGAGCGGTTGTCATAATGTGGCGGTGATGTATTACACGGGTAAGGGTGCTCCAAAAGATTTGGAGAAAGCCACTTCATATTATAAGAAAGGGTGCACTCTAGGCTTTAGTGGTAGCTGTAAAGTGTTAGAAGAAGTGATTGGCAAGAAGTCTGATAATTTGCAAGATGACGTGCAAAACGACACGCAAGATGATACGCAATAAGCCAGAGTTTAGGGGCTAATCATTAAGATTCGTCTTATAGAAATCTTTCATCTCTCTTGTTATTCAAATAGGGGTTAATCTTCTCTATTGATGGATATTGAGACACAAATCTGCAAATCTAGGGTTTGGATTTGTTCTCATATTGGTAATAAAATACTCAAAGGCCTTCTAAAATAAATATAAAAGAACTCACATAAGACACAAGCGATAATTTTTTAAAGCACTTCTTTAGGGGATTTAATGGGGTTAAAAAAAGGGGGGGTTGTTTCAAAACCCCCCTATCCGCTTTAAGAAATAACTTTACCACAAAAAAATTAACCATAAAAAAAGCTTAAAAACAAGTTTTTTAAAAAAGAATATTGAATAAAGCTTTCATGTTTGATAAAAACAAAAACCTTTATTCAATAAAAATAAGGTTAAAATCCAATAAAAAAGGAGTTTTATAACTCTATATAGGATTTTACAAGCTTATAGCGACAAAACTTTTTGTTGGTTTTGTTAAAAATCCTTTGAGCCTTTGAGCCTTTCACTCAATATTCGTATAAAGCGCGACCACATCATCATCGTCTTCAATCCTATCCAATAATTTTTCGGTAAACTCCATTTGTTCATCATTCAATTCAATGGGCGTTGTGGCGATGCGTTGCAAACCCGCTTTTAAAATGGGCAATCTCAAGCTTTCAAACCCCTCATTTAAGAGCTTGAAGCTGTTATAATCCCCCCTAATAATGATTCTATCTCCCACTTCTTCTAATTCTTCCAAACCATAATCAATGAGAGCGAACTCTAAATCTTCTAGGCTGAGTTTTAAATTTTCCACTTCATTTTTCAAGCATTCAAACACGCTTTTTCTATTAAACATAAACTCTAAAGAGCCATTAGGCACGATGCTCGCTCCTTGCGTTTTATTGAAATAGCTTTTAAGGTTGGCGATCGTTCTGGTGGGGTTATCAGTCATGCATTCCATGATGATTAACACGCCAAAATTCGCCTTACCCTCATAAGTGATTTCACTCAAATTCCCCTCTTTACTGCTCGCCCTTTTAATCGCCGCGTCAATATTGTCTTTAGGCATGTTTTGCGCTTTAGCGTTTAAAATCGCTGTTCGCAGTTTGGCGTTCGTGTCCGGCTCGCTCCCGCCATCTTTTGCCGCTAGAGTGATCGCTTTAGCCAGCTTGGGGAAAACCTTACTCATCTTATCCCATCGTTTTTCTTTAGCCGCTCTTCTGTATTCAAACGCTCGTCCCATTCAATTCCTTTGCAATAAGTTAGCCACTTCTTTAGCATGATAGCTGATAATCATATCCGCTCCCGCCCTTTTAAAACAAGTCATCGTTTCTAACAAAACGCTTTCATAATTGATCAGGTTGTGTTTTTGCGCGAGTTTGAGCATGGCGTATTCCCCACTCACGTTATAGAGCGCTAAAGGGAGCAAAGTGTGATCTCTAATCTCTTTAACAATATCCAAATACGCTAAAGCCGGTTTCACCATTAAAATATCCGCGCCCTGCTTTTCATCTTCCAAGCTTTCTAAAAGCGCTTCTTTTTGATTAGCGTAATCCATTTGATAGCTTTTGCGATCGCCAAAACTCGGCGCAGAATTGGCCACATCTCTAAAAGGCCCATAGTAACTGCTCGCAAATTTAGTGGAATAGCTCATGATGGGCGTGTGGGTATACCCGGCCTTATCCAGTGCTTTCCTCAAGCTTAAAACATTGCCATCCATCATGTTGCTTGGGGCTAGAATATCCACGCCGCTTTCGGCTAAAATAAGCCCTTGAAGATTTAAAATCTCTAGCGTTTTATCGTTAGACACAGAATCGTTTTCTAAAATCCCGCAATGCCCATGGTCGGTGTATTCGCAAAAACACAAATCCGCTATAACGATCAAATCCTTAAATCGTTTTTTAATTTCTCTCGTAGCTTTTGCGACAATGTGATCCTTATTTAGTGCATGGCTTCCTGTAGCGTCCTTATGTTTAGGAATGCCAAACAATAAAACGGCTTTTGTACCAAGCTCCACTAATTCTTCGCATTCTTTTAAAAGAGGCTTTATACTCATTTGATACACGCCAGGCATGGAACTGATTTCATTTTTAATATAACTACCGCTTTCTATGACAAATAAGGGAGCGATGAAATCATCAATATTTAGGTGCGTTTCTCTTAGCATCGCTCTTAAGTTTTCGCTGCTTCGTAATCTTCTCAATCGTTTGAACATGTTCTCTCTTTATTGTTTTTCTTTAACCCCACAATTGGCTTTTTCTATCCCCTTCACTCCGCTCACCTCTCTCAAATTTTCGGGGGGGGGGGGGTAGCTCTTCATTACCCTCTTCTAAATCGTAAAAACTATTAAAAACGCAATCATGGATAGTGAAACAAATTCTTCCATTGCCATAATGATAGCTCAAATTCAATCCCATAGCCTCTAAAGCGTTTTTAATGATATACATGCCTAACCCAAACCCATGGGCTTGGCTGGGGTTAGAAGATTTAAAATAAGGTTGCAAATACTTTTCAAAATCTTCTTTTAAAGGTTTGCTTTTATTAGACACCACCAAATCATTGCCGATGAAATCCAAAAACACCTGTTTATCATCGCTGTATTTGATCGCATTATCTACCATGTTTTTTAACGCTATGGCAAATAATTCAAAATCCGCTTCAATAATGTAATTGGAAGAGGACACATGGATAGGGCTTTTTTTATCTTCGTCAATTAAAAGCATTTTTTCAATTTTATCGATCAAATCGCTCATTAAAAATTTTTCTTTATTGCTCCCATAATTTTTGGAAGCGAGTTGCTCAATGCGGGCAAATTGCTCAATCAGCGTGTTTAGGTGATCAAAAATGGAAATGAAGCGCTTTTGTGGCAATTCTTCTTTGAGCATAGAGCTTAGTATCTTGCCCTTAGTGATAGGGGTACGCAATTCATGCATGATAGAGCGCAAAAATAAAACCCGAGATTCATTCATCGCATTGATTTTTAGAATACAATTGTCAAATTCGTTAGCCAGATCCCCTATTTCATCTTTTTGCTTGCTTTTACAACTCACATTTTTATCCCCTTGAGCGAATCGCTTCACTTGAGATCTCAACTCTCTTAAGGGCAATAAACTCTGTAAAACAAATAAAAAGAGGAATAGAATCAATAATGAACCTACCGTAATCGCTAAGAAATAATTCCTATAAGAAACCGAATGCAAATCTTTATAAAGCACAAAATGCTCATCCTTTTTTAAAAGGATGAAAACCATGTCGCTGAATTTGAACACTTCCGCATACCCAATATTCCTATGGTGCAACTGGTGGCGTCTTTTGGCTAAAACCTTTTCTAAATTTTCTATTGTGGTTTCTCTAAAACCAATTTTATAGAGATAATCTTCTATGGCTGTATAATCAGAGTAGTTATTTAAAATTTCATTGATAGTGGTAACAAACTGGTAATGGCGCATTTCGTTTTGATAGTTTTCATGGCTGATTTGAGAAGACACGAAATAATAAGCGAACGCTCCAAAACTAAAGAGCGTTATCATAAACAAAGCGACAACCTTAAAAAAGATAGAGAAACGCAAAATCCCTTAACTCCTCATTAGAATCAGTATTCTAATTTATAACCAATCCCTCTAACAGAGATGATGTATTGCGGTTGCTTAGGATTTTTTTCAATCTTGGATCGCAAACGGCCAATGATCACATCAATGCTTTTATTAGAGCTTTCAGGGTTGATGCTCTCGCTCTCAATCGCAATGCTTTCACGGCTAAACACATAACCTTTTTTGCTAATGAGAAGCGAAAGGATTTCATATTCAGCCCTAGTTAAGTCTAGCTTTTTTTCATGCATATACACTTCTCGGCTATCCTTATCTACCCTAAAGATATTCGCATCGCCTGGCTCATTCACTTCTTCTTTTTTATGAGAACGCCTGAGTAAGGATTGGATACGAGCCAATAATTCCTTAGGATCATAGGGTTTAGGGAGGTAGTCATCAGCCCCATAATCCAGCGCTTTAATCTTATCTTCCACATCACTTCTCGCTGAAGAAATAATAATAGGGATATGTTTTTGTTTGGAAATGCGCCTACACACTTCAAGCCCGTCTAAATTAGGCAAAGTCAAATCCAATAACAACAAATCATAATTTTGTGTGTTGGCCGCACTAATGCCGGTGTATGGCTCATCGTAATTGGTTACATGAATGCCATGTTGGAGCAAAAACTCGCTCAAAAACTCGGCTAATTCTATATCATCTTCTATCATTAAAACTTCTATCATACTTCAATTAACTCCTTCAATGATTTTTACAACTTTAAAAACGATTAACTCTGTTAATGTTTTAAGGGCTTGATTTTAGCATTTTATTACTAAAGATACCTTAAAGATGTCTTAAAAATAAAAATTCAAAACATTATCATAGTTATTAATAGAAATTTAAGGCTTTGTTTTCAGGGAATATTGAAAATTAAAAAATGCTTTGAGTGTTTTTTACCCTCAAAAGAGCCTGCATAAGTAAGCGATAATTTCTTATTTTAGGGGGGTTAAAAGGGGGAGAATGATTTCAAAATACCTCTATCCCCTTAAGGAAATGAGTTTAAAATAAAGTAACTAAAACCCCATTTTTTAAAATTAAAATAAAATTTCAGCGTCAGTATTTAATTAAAACAAAACTTTATTTTTGCATGCTACTTCGTGTTTTCTCGCTCCAAAGATTCCAATCGTTTTTCAAGCACGCTCAATTGGTATTGCAAGAAACGTGCTACTAAATCCAAACGCTTCAGCGCTTCTTTTTCTTCTAAAGCTTGCATGCCTTTCAATAACACTAAAGTTCTTTCTAGTAAGTTTTTTAAAAAAACCCGCTCGCTTGAAATTAACACTTGCGTGGGGGTTTCTAGCGTGATTTCTTCTGTAATGATTCCTTTTGCTTCTTCTTTTTCTTCTGTATTTTCTTCTGTGATTTTTTCTTGGGTTTCTATTTTAGTAGCGTTTTTTGGTTCCGTGTTACTCATTGGTGGCGTTTCAGTGTTTTTGGCGTTTTGCAAATAGGGAGGCGTTTTGAAAAAAGAGGGCGTTTTTTGCACCGCATCAAAGTTATTATCAATGGTTTTAGCCATTTTTTCAATTTCATTAAGGGTTTCTGAAATAATGTTTTTCAATTCCATTCTACCAGCCATTGTTCTAAATTCTCAACGCTCAAAAAATCCCCTTTGATAAAATTCAAATAGTGTCGCTCTAATAGCGCGTCGTGTTTGAAAGGAGTGCAATTTTTTTGGATTTTTTCCAAACGCTTCATTTGCTTTAACGCCTCTGCATGGTTGGGGTTTTTTTTTAAAATATTAGTATAAATTTGCAACGCTTCTTCAAAAAATCCTTGTTCTTCGTAAATATGAGCGAGCGTGATAGTTTCTAAGGGCATGCGTTTCTCTTAATCGTTTTTAATACCTAATCTCTAAACGCCATTTTTAGACTCTACTTGGGTGCGTAAAAAACTAAAAGCCGGTAAGGGTGCAGGCAATCGCACTAAATTCATGTTTCCGCTATGGATAGTTTCTAACTCGGTGTTATTTTCTAAAAGGATTTTATACAGCACTAGATAGTAGCGTTTGTCAAAGGTATAAATCTTGCCAATTTCATTGACTATGGGCGTGATAGCGGCATTTTTGGGGGCGATGATTTCATAAGCCATGTTAGTGGTGGTGGTGAATTTGCATGCAAAAAAACGCCCGTCTTCTGTTATTTCGCCATTGACTTGAAAATCCCCTTCGCTAATGGCTGTTTGGTGGTTTTGAGTATCCAACCTTTCAAAAGGTCTTCGCATCAAATAGCCGTCCGTAAAACCCCTGTTTTTAAGCGTGTTCAATTCGCTAGCATAAAAACTCGGCTTTAAGGTGTTATGGTAAAAATCATCAACCGCTAAACGATAGATGCGCGTGGTTTGCGCGGCGTAGTAACTGGACTTGGTACGCCCTTCAATTTTAAGCGCGCTAATGGCGTTGGAACTTAAAATTTCAGCGATATGGCCAGAGAGGTTCAAATCTTTAGCGTTAAAAATATGCGTGCCTACGCCCTCTTCTTCAACCAACCTCATCATCACGCCGTTATCAGGGTTTTTCACATAATATTCATAATCAAACCGGCAATCGTTCGCGCAACTCCCTCTATTAGGCACGCGCCCCTTTTGTAAAGCCGAAATCAAGCAACGCCCTGAAAAGGCAAAGCACATGCTCCCATGCACAAAGATTTCTAATTCCAAATCGGGTAGGGCTTTTTTAATTTCAATCGCATCATTCAGGCTCAATTCCCTAGCGCACACGATGCGTTTAACCCCTAAATCATAAAACACTTGCGCATCTAACAAATTTAAGACATTCGCTTGCGTGGATAAATGGATGGGAATATGCGGGGCGATTTTTGAAGCGAGCTTGATGACACCAGGCGCAGCGATAATGAAAGCGTCTGGCTCTAGCTCTGCCATTTTAAAAAGATGCTCTTCTAAAAGTTTGAGCTGTGAATTGAAAGGGAAACCATTGATCGTGGCATAGACTTTTTTATCCAACGCATGGGCGTAGTCAATCCCTTCTTTAAAGGTCTCTAAAGTGAATTCCTTGCTAGCGCGATTGCGTAAAGAAAAATGGCTCACTCCCCCATAAACCGCATCAGCCCCATAGTTGAGAGCGATTTTAAGTTTTTTTAAATTACCGGCTGGAGAGAGTAATTCAACTTGGTTCAAAACTACTTGGCTCCAAAAGAAGCGATCAAGGCTTCAATATCATCCGCACTGGCTAAATCTTTATCGTCATCGCCGGTGATAAAAGTCGCTGAACTCACGCGCTTAGAATCATCAATTTTGCCTTCAAAAAGCGAATTCATGTATTGGCTGAGCGCTCGCATGACATTGACCACTCGTTCAATTTTTTGGCGGTGAATATCTTGAAATTGCATAATATCCATCGCTTGCATGGAGCTATCAGAACAATTGGTGGCTTCTTCTTCAATGCTTTTAAGGGCGTTTAGGATTTCTTGTTGCTCATTGAGCGCGGTTTTAAAAGATTCAACATGGGGGAAATGGCCATGCAAATTGTCAAAAATTTCTTGGTGTTTTTGCAAAGGTTCTTGGATTTTTTTAACCATTTTAGCGATTTTTTCAGCGCTAGCCCCGATCAAATCCAATTGATCAAAAATCTGCGTGGCTTTCACTTCAGAATCTCTTGTAACATCGTCTAATTGATGCACGACCTTATGCTCTTCAGTGGGGGGAGGGGGCGGCCATTCGTTAGGGCTAATCTTGCCGTATTTTTCAGCGTCCTCTTTTTTGACGGTCATTTTTTCACTAGAACCGGAATTCTCTTTACCCTCTTTAGGCTCTTCTTTAGTTTCTTCTTTAGTCTCCTCTTTGACCTTTTCTTTAGCCTCTAGGGCTTCCAAGTTTTCCAAATCGCCACCATTCATCAAAGCGTCTAATTCTTCTTGTGTCATTGTTGTTCCTTGCCAATTGGTTTTAAAAAGCGTTTTATAGTAACCATAATTTATCGGCTATCATTTTAGCGCACTTAAGCTTTAGCAATCAAAACGCCCTCTAAAATCGCATCAATATCGCCGTCTAAAATCGCTTCCACATTGCTATAAGCAATATTGGAGCGCGCGTCTTTGACTTGCTGGTAGGGGGCTAGGACATAGCTTCTTATTTGATGCCCCCAGCCGATCTCGCTTTTTTCTTCATTTTTGGTGCTGCTTTGCTGCTTTTCTAATTCCAATTCATAAAGCTTGGATTTAAGCATTTTTAACGCGCTCGCTTTGTTTTTATGCTGGCTCCTGTCGTTCTGGCATTGCACCACAATACCGGTAGGAAAATGCGTGATCCTGACCGCGCTTTCTGTTTTATTGACATGCTGACCGCCTGCCCCACTGGCTCTGTAATAATCATAACGGACATCTTTTTCATCAATTTCTATATCAATATCATCGTCCAATTCAGGGCTAATTTGCACGCTCGCAAAACTCGTGTGCCGTTTGGCGTTCGCATCAAAGGGCGAAATCCTTACAAGCCTATGCACCCCGCTTTCATTTTTCAAATAGCCATAAGCGTTTTCGCCCTTAATGATAAAGGCGACTCCTTTAATGCCCGCTTCTTCGCCATCTTGATAATCTAAAATCTCGCTTTTAAAGCCCCTTCTTTCCGCCCACCTCAAATACATGCGATACAAAATACTCGCCCAATCCTGGCTTTCAGTCCCCCCCGCTCCAGGCTGAATGGTGATAATAGCGTTTGAGGCGTCGTTTTCACCGCTTAACATGATTTCAATTTCCACTTTTTGGACGCTGTGTTCTAAAATGGGAGCCTCTTCATAGAGCAAGGATAAAGTAACCTCATCGTTATCGTTTTGAGCGAGTTCAAACAATTCCACGCTTTCATCTAAAGAATTTTTGGTTTTTTGATAGGTTTCTAGCAAGCGGTTCAAACGCACTTTTTCTTTATTAGTATCTCTAGCCTTTAAGACATCTTGCCAAAAATTAGGGTCTTCTTGCTCTTTTTCAATGCGTTCTAATTCTTGCTTAATCTTTTCAGGCTTGATGATTAAAGCGATATTATCGCATTTGTTTTGCAAGCTTTTTAACAATTCGCTATAGGTGTAGTTATCCACAAACAGAACCTTTATGAGTGGGGTTTTGAACTTGCCATTATAGCATTGTTAGAGGCCATTTTAATTCTCAAACCTTAAAATTTCAATTTCGCCCTGAACCAATCCCACTCCTTCATCAATCAAGGCGATAGAATCCACTTGCGCAAGGGCTTGAATCGCTCCTGATTCATAGCGGTTGTTGTTGTAAAGAATGAATTGGTGGTTTGAATAGTTGCCTAAAATTAAATGCGTGCGTTCGCCTTTAAGCTTTAAAGGGGCATTGATTTGAGCCTTAAAGGGTTTTAGCTTAAAATCTTTATTTAAGGATAAGCGCTCCAATAAGGGTAGAATCAAAACCCGTAAAACGACTAAGCAACTTAAAGGATTGCCCGGTAAGCCTATAATGATACTTTGATTGAGTTGGGCTAAAGTTACCGGTTTTCCCGGTTTGAGATTGACTTTTTCGTAATAAAAAAGGGCGTTTTTTTCTTTCAAAGCGTCTTTAAAAAAGTCTTTATCCCCCACGCTCACCCCTGCGCTTGAAAGGATGACATCATAATCTTGTAATTCAAGTATTTTAAGTTGTAAATCTTTATCGTCTTTTAAAACCCCTAGAAAATGCGTGTTGTAGTTTTTAAGCATGTTGAAAATACCCACTGAATTAACATCATAAACTTGGCATTCTGGGGCGTTCTGCCCTAAAGGCACTAATTCATCGCCGCTGCTAAAGAGAGCGATTTTTAATTTTCTAAACGCTTTGATTTCTTTTAACCCTTGAGAGGCAATGAGCGCGATATGCCCATAATTCAAACGGGTATTTTTAGGGACTAAAACGCTGTTTAAAGAAGCGTTCTCGCCCTTTTGACGGATATTGGCGTGAATTTTAAAATCTTTAGGAGCTAGGGCGAAATTTTTATGGCTTTCTAGCATGCATTCTATGGGAACGATCGTTTCTATTCCCTTTGGCACCATCGCTCCAGTCATGATTTTAACGCATTCATTTTCTTTGACTTCTAAAGCGCTCACATCATCTCCGGCAAAGATGTGTTGAACGATTTGAGTTTTTTGGCCCAAATCTTGCATTTTAAACCCATAGCCATCCATTGCGCTTTGATTGAATTTAGGCAAGGCGTGAGCGCAAATAATATCCTCTGCTAAAATGCGCCCTGCGCTTTCAAACAAAGAGACAACTTCTACTTCTAAGGGTTTTAGGGGAATGTTAGAATGGATTTTTAGAGCTTCTTTAAAACTAATCATGTTTATCCTTTAAAAGATTTTACTAATAACGCTAAAGGCCAGGCTGATTTCATCTTTAAAACGCCCCATGATAGCCGAAGCGATTAAAATAATGCCCACAAACCCGATCGCAATTTTAACCGGAAACCCGATAGCGAGCAGGTTGAATTGAGGATGGGTTTTCATGATCATGCCAAAAATAATATCGCTCAATAACACCAAGCATAAAATAGGGAACGCCATAGAAAACCCTATGACAAAGAGATGCGAAAAGGCTTTGATAATGTTTTTAGCTAACGCTGGCTCAAAGACAAATTGCCCTAAAGGGACGGCTCTTAAGCTGTGATCCACAAACAAAATGATTTGATGATGGAACGATAAATCCAATAAGATTAAAATCGCTAACAATAAAAGGGCTTGCCCCACGATGGGTTTTTGCGATCCTGAAATGGGATCATACGCGCTCGCCATGGTAAGTCCCATAGAAAAGCTAATGCTGTCAGTGGCAAACACTAAGCTTGCAAAAACGATTTGTAAAAAGACAGACGCACACACCCCTAAAAACAGCTCGCATAAACAAGCAATAATAAAACCTTCTGGCGTGTAAGCGGCGTTTGAAAATTCTAAAGTGGGGTAAAAAATCGCGCTCACATACAAACTCAAAGCCCCACGCACTGACAAAGGCACTAAATGGTTTTCAAAAAAAGGGAAGAAAGACAGCACGCCGCTAACCCTTAAAAACAACAAGAAAAAATCCCTAACATGGGGGGTGCTAAGCTCTTGAATAAAATCTAGCATTCTTTTTCTTTAAGGATAAAAAAGTAGTGCGCTAGCATTAGGGTTTGCAATAAGGTGGCAAAAAAATTAAAAAAAGGGATTAAGGAAAAAAGATAGCAAAAAAACGAGAAACGATAATGCTTTAACCGGTGTTGTTTGAGTAGGTTTTGATAGCTTTGATGATTAAAAATCATGCTAGCTATATCCAAACTCATGGTGTTTTTGAAAAAAAGGAAATGCGGAATTATAGAAAAAAAGACCCCAAAGACCCCTATAAAGGGAATGAAATAAAAGGGCGTTAAAACCGCTAAGAATAAAAGCATAAAAAGGAGCGATTTTAAAAAATATTTAACAGAAAAAAGAATAGAGCCAAATTCTTCCAAAACGACATGAGAATAATATTTTTGGTGCAAATAAGAGACCACTAAAGGGGTGTAAAAAATAGACGCAAAAATATTGATGACTAAACTCAAAAGAATCACGATCCAAAAAATAAGAAAATACACTAACGCTTTAAAAACCCATGTGAACACACCAGCAAAAAAGCCTTGAGAATGGGAATAATCATTCAAAGATTGCGGTAATAAAGTTTGGCAATAACCCACAATACTCCCGCCATTGTAATAAAAGATAGCTCCAAAAAACGCCAAACTCAAAAGGATAGGGCCAAGATTGATTAAAATCATTCTAGCGCTTAAAAAATCATTAAAACTTTTTTTAAAAATGGATAGAAACAAAACCATAAGCCTTTTTTAAACTCACTTTTTAAGGGGTATTTAAGCGCAAAGTCCCTTAATCTTATATAGTAAGCTTATCAACATGAGATTGACTAAAGGAGTGTAGAAGTTATTTAATATGGAATAACATGTAATGCTAGAAAACCAAATACATAGAATAACAGCATTGGTAACCAAGGAAAGAGAATGCATACAACAATAATTACGAATATAATATTCATAATTGCATCGAGGATTTTTGAATCCTTTTTAACATTCTTTTCCTTTCCAAAAAGAATAAAACTAACACCAAAAAAGATAATAAATATTATTACAACATCTGAGGCGAACATTTTTACCCATTTTGAACGGAATGAATAGCTTTAAGCATTTCTTACCCCTCAATGTGAGTTTTCTGTAATCATGATAGCTGATTTTGTTTTAAATTTGCTATAATGTAGATTTAATTATGAAAATTAGTTTAGAGTGGAGAACACACAATGAAAAAAAATATCTTAAATTTAGCGTTAGTGGGTGCGTTGAGCGCGTCGTTTTTGGTGGCTAAGCCGGCTCATAACGCGAATAACGCTGCACATAACACGAAAAAAACGACTGATTCTTCAGCAGGCGTGTTAGCGACAGTGGATGGCAGGCCTATCACCAAAAGCGATTTTGATATGATTAAGCAACGAAATCCTAATTTTGATTTTGACAAGCTTAAAGAGAAAGAAAAAGAAGCCTTGATTGAGCAAGCTATTCGCACCGTGCTTGTAGAAAATGAAGCTAAAGCAGAAAAGCTTAATCAGACTCCAGAATTTAAAGCGATGATGGAAGCGGTTAAAAAACAGGCTTTAGTGGAATTTTGGGCTAAAAAACAGGCTGAAGAAGTGAAAAAAGTCCAAATCCCAGAAAAAGAAATGCAAGATTTTTACAACGCTAATAAAGATCAGCTTTTTGTCAAGCAAGAAGCCCATGCTAGGCATATTTTAGTGAAAACCGAAGATGAGGCTAAACGGATTATTTCTGAGATTGACAAACAGCCAAAGGCTAAAAAAGAAGCCAAATTCATTGAGTTAGCCAATCGGGATACGATTGATCCTAACAGCAAGAACGCGCAAAATGGCGGTGATTTAGGGAAATTCCAAAAGAACCAAATGGCTCCGGATTTTTCTAAAGCCGCTTTCGCTTTAACTCCTGGGGATTACACTAAAACCCCTGTTAAAACAGAGTTTGGTTATCATATTATTTATTTGATTTCAAAAGATAGCCCTGTAACTTATACTTATGAGCAAGCCAAACCCACCATTAAGGGGATGTTACAAGAAAAGCTTTTCCAAGAACGCATGAATCAACGAATCGAGGAATTAAGGAAGCACGCTAAAATTGTTATCAACAAGTAATTGATGAGGTGTTATCATGTTAGTTAAAGGCAATGAAATCTTATTGAAAGCCCATAAAGAAGGTTATGGGGTGGGGGCGTTTAATTTCGTGAATTTTGAAATGCTAAACGCTATTTTTGAAGCAGGAAACGAGGAAAATTCTCCGCTTTTCATTCAAGCGAGTGAAGGAGCGATCAAATACATGGGGATTGATATGGCGGTGGGCATGGTGAAAATCATGTGCGAACGCTACCCGCACATTCCTGTAGCCTTACACCTAGATCATGGAACGACTTTTGAAAGCTGTGAAAAAGCCGTGAGAGCGGGTTTCACTTCTGTGATGATTGATGCGTCTCATCATGCGTTTGAAGAGAATTTGGAATTGACTTCTAAAGTGGTCAAAATGGCGCATAACGCTGGAGTGAGCGTGGAAGCGGAGCTAGGGCGTTTAATGGGGATTGAAGACAATATTTCAGTAGATGAAAAGGACGCGGTGTTAGTGAATCCTAAAGAAGCGGAGCAGTTTGTCAAAGAATCTCAAGTGGATTACTTGGCCCCAGCCATTGGGACAAGCCATGGAGCGTTTAAGTTTAAGGGCGAGCCAAAATTGGACTTTGAACGCTTGCAAGAAGTCAAAAGGCTCACTAATATCCCTTTAGTTTTGCATGGAGCGAGCGCGATACCAGATGATGTGAGGAAATCTTATTTGGACGCTGGAGGCGATTTGAAAGGTTCTAAGGGCGTGCCTTTTGAATTTTTACAAGAATCTATAAAAGGGGGAATCAATAAGGTCAATACCGATACGGATTTAAGGATCGCTTTCATCGCAGAAGTGCGCAAGGTGGCTAATGAAGATAAGAGTCAATTTGATTTGAGGAAGTTTTTTTCTCCGGCCCAATTAGCGCTTAAAAATGTGGTCAAAGAGCGCATGAAACTTTTGGGTAGTGCTAATAAAATTTAATCAACAAGGGAAGAGTGTAACATGGCAATTGGGATGAGCGAGCTCAAAAAGGGCTTGAAAATTGAATTGGGTGGTGTGCCTTATAGGATTGTGGAATACCAGCATGTCAAGCCCGGTAAGGGTGCGGCTTTCGTGCGCGCGAAAATCAAGTCGTTTTTAGATGGCAAGGTGATTGAAAAGACTTTCCATGCGGGGGATAAGTGCGAAGAACCTAATCTAGTTGAAAAAACGATGCAATACCTTTATCACGATGGCGATACATACCAATTCATGGATATAGAGAGCTATGAGCAAATCGCTTTGAACGACTCTCAAGTGGGTGAGGCTTCTAAATGGATGCTAGACGGCATGCAAGTGCAGGTTTTATTGCATAATGACAAGGCGATTTCAGTGGATGTGCCGCAAGTTGTGGCTTTAAAGATTGTGGAAACGGCTCCTAATTTTAAGGGCGATACTTCAAGCGCGAGCAAAAAACCAGCGACTTTAGAAACCGGTGCGGTCGTGCAAGTGCCTTTCCATGTTTTAGAGGGTGAGGTGATTAAAGTCAATACGGAAACAGAAGAGTATCTTGAAAAGGTGAAGTGAGATTATTTTTTATTGATCTAGTGCTTTAGACACAGCCTTTTTGTCATAAGGGGTGTTATTAGCCCCCTTATTTGAGCTTTTTCTAAAATACGTGTGAAATCTGTGGTTAAAAATTATTTAGAATTTCTTTTCTCTGTTTTCGTTTGGAATTGATTATTATAAAATTATAAAAAATGTTTTAGTATTTTTTACAATCTAAAAAGAGATTGATTTAACCAAGCAAATAATCTCTTAAAAAGCTGTCTTTGGGGGTTATGGAATTTGATTGGGGGTTATGGGGTATTAAGCACAAAATATTTCCCTAAAAAATGGGATTTATTATAAGGTTTAAAACGATAACAACAAAGTAATCTTGTTTTTATTAAAAAATTGAAGTTAATTGGAATTGAAATAAGGCTCTAGTTGCAATATTTAATGAGAGCGATGCCCCTAACCCCTTAAAAATTTTAAATAAAGCTTAAGAAAATGAGTTTAAAATCAAATCTAAAACCACAAAACAAAATTAAAACCCCCATTTTTTAATCAAACATACAATGAGCGTTCTATATCATCAACGCTTAAAGGGGTGTTGGCTTTTAAAAATTTTGATGCCTTTTGGCCTAAAATTTCTTTATAAAATTTAGGGTGTAAGCCAAGGTTGGGGCGTAAGGCTCTGATATTGTTTTCAGTCAATGCTTCGCCTTTTTGAATATCCTTAATGACAAATAAAGAGCGCATAAAGAATCTTCGCTCCTCTAAAGTCTTTGGATTTATTTTAGGCTCTTCTTCGCCTAAGGCTAAAACGCTTTGTTTGATCGCTTCAACCATGCTTTTAAATTCGTTAAAATCCATGCTAAAAGTGCTGTCTGGGGTTTGTAAGGATTTGTTTAAAATGAAATGCTTTTCTATCATGCTCGCTCCTAAAGTGGTGGCTAAAATGGGGCAAAGAGAGCCAATCGTGTGATCGCTTAAGCCAAATTTAACGCCAAAGGTTTCGCCTAATTTAACCATGCTCAATAAGTTAGCGTCTTCTATTTTACTGGGATAAGCGCTCACGCATTTTAAAAGGGTGATGTCAAAATTATTCACGCCTTTGCACAAAGAAATAGCGTCTTGCAATTCAATGCTTGTAGCGATACCGCTAGAAAGGATAATGGGCTTTTGTGTGCGAGCGGCCTTTTCAATCAAGTCTAAATCAACGATTTCAAAACTAGCGATCTTATACATGGGGCAATTTAGGCTCTCTAAAAGTTCTAAAGCTTTTGAACTAAAAGGCGAGCTAAAAATGCCTAAATCAAGTTTTTTAGCCAACTCAAACAATTCAGCATGCCACTCTAGGGGAGTAGAAGCCTTTTGATACAATCCATACAAATTTTCTTTATCCCATAAAGTGCCTTGAATGATGAAAGGATCTTCTTTAGAGTTTAAAGTCATGCAGCTTGGCGTGTAGGTTTGGAGCTTGGCAAAATCCGCGCCGCTTTCCTTAATGGCATGAAGGCTTTCTTTAGCTAGGTTTAAATCTTGGTTATGATTAGCGCTCAATTCAGCGACAATTTTAGGGCGTTGTAACATTTCTTATTTCTCCTTAATCAAAACTTCTTTTTCTAAGCGATAGACTTGAGAGCAAGTGAAAGCCAAATGCTCATCATGCGTGGCCAAAACTAACGCCCCCTTCTCTTCTATAATATAATTTTGCAGCATGCTGATGACCTGATTAGCGCTAATGGTGTCTAAATTCCCGGTGGGTTCATCAGCGATAATGATTTTAGGTTTTTTAGAAAGCACTCTGGCGATGCTTAAGCGTTGTTGCTGGCCGCCGCTCAATTCACCCACGCCTTGTTTTAGGGTGTGGGCTATGCCTAATTGTTCTAAAAGGGAATGATTTATTTCTTGCTTGGCTAGGATGGAAGCGACTTGCAAGTTTTCTAAAGCGCTAAAACCCTTAAAAAGGTAATGCGATTGGAAGATTATGCCCACCTTTAAGCGCCGTAGTTCCAAAAGCTTTTTGGAATTTAAGGCATAAATATCCTGGTGTTCTAACAAACTAATCGTCCCACTATTGGGTTTTAGCATGGTGGCTAGATGGCTTAAAAGCGTGCTTTTACCGCTCCCGCTCACGCCTAAAATCGCTAGGCTTTCTTTGGGTTTAATGTGTAAATCCACGCCATTATAAAGAGGTTTTTCAAAAGCATGAGAAATACCAGTTGCTTTAATCATGATCGTTTCCTAAAAAGAATATCGCCCAATAAGCTAGGGCTTAAAATGTAAGAAGTTGAAAAATTCGCGCTGTGCAAGATGATCTTATCATAACGCCTTGCATAGTATTTTAAAAGCGTTCTTTGTAAGGTGGGTTCAATGCTTGGGCTAAACCATGCGTTATTGCTCATCACGATAAAAATTTTTGAAGGGCTGTTTGAATAAGCGGGTTTGGAAGTGCCTTCATAGCAAATCAGGGGGCGAAAAGTAAAATCGTCTAATGTAAAATCGCTGAAACTAGAAGCGTTGCGGTATAAATAAGCGCTCTCGCCAAAAAAGAGCTTTTCAAGGGGTTTTTGAAGAAATTCCGGTAAAGGCATGGTCTCGCCAAAGGGGGCTAAGATCACTTTATCAGCGATCTGAACGCCCTCTTTAGAAAATAAAAACGAGCTGTTATAAAGGCTATAGCCTTGGGTGCGTAATGTCCCTATTAAAATAGCAATATTATCGCTTAAATCTTCTAGCTTCGCTTTAAAGGGGGAATTTTCTAAAGCGATGGGGTAAGCGGTTTCTGGAAAAACAATCAAGGTTTTTTGCTTGCTTTGAGCGAGCTTGATTTCTTTAAGGATGTTGTTTTCAATATTATTAAGGTAGTTTGAGTCAAATTTCAAATCTTGGGGCGTTTTTGTAGAGACTAATTCAATATTTCCAACCTTTTTTAAATCGCTTGTTTTAAAACCATTAAAATCCAACGCGCCAAGCAGCAATAAAACCCCTATTATTCTGTATTTTTTAAGATTTTGAGCGCTCAAAAAAATGCAAGCCAAAAAAACAAGCCCTAGCGATAATTTATCCACCCTAAACACGCTATAAGAAAAAAAGCTATCCGGGACTAACCAATCAAATCCAAAAGGGTGGATAAAACTAGAGCCTAAAAAACTCAAAAGCCTGAAATAGGGGTTCTCAAAATAGAGCAACAAATAAAATAAAACCCCATAAACTAACGCTACTAAAACAATGATTAAGGGTAATAAATAAGTGAAATCCGAGTAGCGAAAGCTTAAAGCGCACCAGTAGAACAATAACGCCCCCACGAAAAACCCCAAAGCAAAAGCGCTGTTTCTGGGGGTTTTTAAAAACGCTAGCATGCTTAAAGGGGCTAATAGGCTTGTGAGTGTGATAGTGATATAGGGGTTTTCAATTGCATAAGCGTCTAAAACAGCGTTCACATACACGCTTGAAACAAACATGCATGCTAATAAAAAGGCGTTTTGATTGAATAGAATAAGACGCATGGCTAGATTTTGAAACCTTGAGATTGTTTTAGTGTATTATAGCTATATTTTAATTTAAGAATTTTAGATTGATTTTTTTAAGGGTAGTTTTTTTTAAGTTGTGTTATTATTTTCAAATTTCAAGTGAGCGTGGATTGATAGCGTTAAAAAATCATGAGCGTTTTTTGGGGCGTTTTTGAGTGCTCACTATCTTTATGCGAGATATATGAGAGAAAGGTTTGGGTTTAGGGTTTGAACTATATTGATTTGGCGTTACTTGTGGTGGTGGTAGCTTTTGGGATTAGGGGATTTTATCATGGTTTCGTGAGTGAAGTGGCGGGGATTTTAGGGATTGTGCTTGGCGTGTATTTAGCGTCTCGCTACTCTGTGGCTGTTGGGCATTTATTCTCACAGCATTTGTATGATTTGAGAAATGAAACCATGACGAATCTCATCGGTTTTTTGTTGGTGTTAGCGTCTATTTGGGTGTTTTTTTTAGCTTTTGGAGTGTTGCTAGGCAAGGTGTTGGTCTTTAGCGGGTTAGGCATTATAGACAAAGCGTTAGGGTTTATTTTTTCATGCTTGAAGACTTTTTTAGTGCTTTCTTTCATCCTTTATGTGCTCTCTAAAATGGAAGTGATGAAAGACGCTAACGCCTACTTGCAAGAAAAAAGCGCTTTTTTTTCTACCATGAAAAGCGTTGCTAGTAAGATCATGCGCCTTGATGGCGTCAAACATGTGGAGCAAAACCTTAAAGACAACCTTGAAGAAATGAGCGATGAAGTCAAAAATAAAGAATCTTTTAATAAAAATAAACAATCTTTTGATAAAGCGATGGATAAGGGCGTGGAATCTTTAAAAGAAAAGGCTAAAGATTTGCCTAAAGACATGCTGGATCCAAAAGCTAACCAAACCCCACCAAACCCCACCCCATCTAATAAAGAACCCCTATAAAAGGCATCACATGTTTTCTAACCAATACATCCAACAACGCATCCATAAAGCCAATAGCTTGAGAGAAGAAGGGAAAAACCCTTATCAAAATGGCTTGAAACGAAGCCTCACCAACGCCGCTTTTTTAGAAAAATACGCTTATGTTAAGGGTTTAGAAGAGCCTAAAGACAAAGAAAAATGCGAAAGTATTGTAGGGAGGGTCAAGCTTTTGCGTTTAATGGGTAAGGCATGCTTTATTAAAATTGAAGATGAAAGCGCGATTTTGCAAGCTTATGTTTCGCAAAATGAATTGAACGATGAATTTAAAAGCCTGAAAAAGCATTTAGAAGTGGGCGATATTGTGTTGGTGAAAGGTTTCCCTTTTGCTACCAAAACCGGTGAATTGAGCGTTCATGCCCTAGAATTTCACATTTTAAGCAAAACCATTGTGCCTTTGCCTGAAAAATTTCATGGATTAAGCGATATAGAATTGCGTTACCGCCAGCGCTATTTGGATTTGATCGTCAATCCTAGCGTTAAAGATGTGTTTAAAAAACGCAGTTTGATTGTTTCTAGCGTGCGGAAATTTTTTGAAATGGAAGGGTTTTTAGAAGTGGAAACCCCCATGATGCACCCCATTCCTGGCGGGGCGAACGCAAGGCCTTTTATCACTTACCATAACGCTTTGGAGGTGGAGAGGTATTTAAGAATCGCTCCAGAATTATACCTCAAACGCTTGATTGTGGGGGGGTTTGAAGCGGTGTTTGAAATCAATCGTAATTTCAGAAATGAGGGCATGGATCACAGCCATAATCCCGAATTTACGATGATTGAGTTTTATTGGGCGTATCACACTTATGAAGATTTGATTGAACTCAGTAAGAGGCTATTTGACTACTTGCTAAAGACTTTAAATTTAGATTCAAAAATCATTTATAACGATATGGAAGTGGATTTCAACCAAACGAGCGTGATTTCCTATTTGGACGCTTTAGAAACAATAGGGGGCATTAGTAGGGGTATTTTGGAAAAAGAAGACAGGCTTTTGGCTTATTTGTTAGAGCAGGGCATTAAAGTAGAGACCAATCTCACTTATGGCAAATTGCTCGCTGAAGCGTTTGATCATTTTGTAGAGCACCAACTCATTAACCCCACTTTTGTAACCCAATACCCTATTGAGATTAGCCCCTTAGCCAGACGCAACGATAGTAACCCTAATATTGCTGACAGGTTTGAATTGTTCATTGCAGGAAAAGAAATCGCTAATGGCTTTAGCGAGTTGAACGACCCTTTAGATCAATTAGAACGCTTTAAAAATCAAGTGGCTGAGAAAGAAAAAGGCGATGAAGAAGCCCAATACATGGATGAAGATTACGTGTGGGCCCTAGCCCATGGGATGCCCCCCACTGCAGGGCAAGGCATAGGTATTGACCGATTAGTGATGTTACTCACTGGAGCTAAAAGCATTAAAGATGTGATTTTATTCCCAGCGATGCGTCCTGTTAAAAACGATTTTAATATTGAGAGTGGAGAATAATGGCGTATTTTTTAGAACAAACGGATAGTGAAATTTTTGAACTTATCTTTGAAGAATACAAGCGGCAAAATGAGCATTTAGAAATGATAGCGAGCGAGAATTACACTTTTCCTAGTGTTATGGAAGCTATGGGGAGCATTTTAACGAATAAATACGCTGAGGGCTATCCTAACAAGCGCTATTATGGAGGCTGTGAAGTGGTGGATAAAATAGAAAGCCTAGCCATAGAAAGGGCTAAAAAGCTTTTTAATTGCCAGTTCGCTAATGTGCAAGCGCATTCAGGCTCACAAGCTAATAACGCTGTCTATCACGCCCTTTTAAAGCCTTATGACAAGATTTTAGGCATGGATTTAAGCTGTGGAGGGCATTTAACGCATGGCGCTAAGGTGAGTTTAACCGGCAAGCATTATCAGAGCTTTTCTTATGGCGTGAATTTGGATGGCTATATTGATTATGAAGAGGCGCTAAAAATCGCTCAAAGCGTTAAGCCAGAAATCATTGTGTGCGGGTTTTCAGCCTATCCAAGGGAGATTGATTTTAAGAAATTTAGGGAAATCGCTGATGAAGTGGGGGCGTTACTACTAGGCGATATAGCCCATGTGGCAGGGCTTGTAGTCGCTGATGAGCATGCCCATCCTTTCCCGCATTGCCATGTGGTTTCAAGCACCACTCATAAGACCTTAAGAGGGCCTAGAGGGGGGCTTATTCTAACTAATGACGAAGAGATAGCGGCTAAGATTGATAAAGCGATTTTTCCAGGGACTCAAGGCGGGCCTTTGATGCATGTGATTGCTGCTAAAGCGGTGGGGTTTAAAGAGAATCTAAAACCAGAATTTAAAGCTTATGCAAAGTTAGTGAAATCTAACATGCAAGTTCTCGCTAAATCGTTAAAAGAAAAAAACCACAAGTTAGTGAGCGGTGGCACTTCTAACCATTTGCTTTTAATGGATTTCTTGGATAAGCCTTATAGCGGGAAAGACGCTGATATTGCCTTAGGGAATGCCGGAATCACCGTGAATAAAAACACCATTCCTGGTGAAACGCGCAGCCCTTTTGTAACGAGCGGGATAAGGATTGGCTCAGCGGCATTGAGCGCAAGGGGCATGGGAGCTAAAGAATTTGAAATCATAGGGAATAAAATATCAGATATTTTGAATGATATTAATAATGTTAGTTTGCAATTGCATGTGAAAGAAGAATTGAAGGCCATGGCTAGTCAATTCCCTGTGTACCACCAACCCATTTTTTAAGGGAGTCAAGATGACAGAAATGGAATTAAAGCTCATTAAGATAGATACAAGCCATTATTTTGAAAAAAAACCAGGCTTGGGGGAGAGAATGGATTATGCGGGGCGTTGCTATTATAATAAATTCCAAAGAGTGAATGCCATGCTCACAAGTTCGCTCATTCAAAAGCATTTGAAAAGGGAGATAGAAATCGCGCACAACCTTATCTTGCGTAATGATAAGGTGGAAAACATCGTGTTTGATTATAACGGGAGGAACCCGGAGCGTTTTTACCATAAGGCGCAGTTATTGCTTCGTGAGGAAGGTTTTATGAATTTTACCGCTTATAACACGAAGACGCCAGGGCATTTGCATTTGTATGTGCATAAGGGGCATACGGAATTGGGCGAGGGCGAGAGGTTGATTAAAACTTTGTCCATGAAATTAGCGCAAGGGTTGCCTAAAGAATGGAGGATATTCCCTAGCAACGAATGGCCTAAGGAATTTAATATTTTAGCTTTACCTTATGAGGTGTTTGCAAAAGAGCGAGGGAGTTCTTGGGCGAAGCATTTATAACCATTTTTGAAAGGATTTTTGATGTCAGAAAAAGAAAGACTGAGTGAAGTGATCTTAGAAGAAGAAAATAATGGGGGCGGCACTAAAAAGGTGTTTTTGATCGTGGCTATAGCCATTATCATTTTAGCGGTGCTTTTAATGGTGTTTTGGAAAAGCACGAGAGTCGCTCCTAAAGAGACTTTTTTACAAACCGATAGTGGCATGCAAAAAATAGGCAACACTAAAGACGAGAAAAAAGACGATGCGTTTGAAAACTTGAATTTGGATCCTTCCAAACAAGAAAGCGATTTGGACAAAGTGGCGGATAATGTTAAAAAGCAAGAAAGCGATGCGTTTAACATGCCCATTCAAACCGATCAAGCTCAAATGGAGATGAAAACAACAGAAGAAACGCAAGAATCTCAAAAAGAATTAAAAGCTGTTGAACACACTCCCATGAGTGCTCAAAAAGAATCTCAAGCTGTGGCTAAAAAAGAAACCCCCCATAAAAAGCCTGAAGTAACCCCTAAAGATAAGCAAGCTCATAAAGATAAAGCTAAGCATGCGGCTAAAGAGCCAAAAGCCAAAAAAGAAGCCCATAAAGAAGTTCCTAAAAAAGCCAATTCTAAAACCAATCTTACTAAAGGGCATTATTTGCAAGTGGGGGTTTTTGCACACACACCCAATAAAGCGTTTTTACAAGCGTTTAACCAATTCCCCCATAAGATTGAAGATAGGGGAGCGACGAAGCGCTATCTCATAGGCCCTTATAAGAGCAAGCAAGAAGCCTTAATGCATGCCGATGAAGTCAGCAAAAAGATGACTAAACCGGTTGTCATAGAAGCACGCTAGGGGTTTGGGCTAAAAATTCTTATTTTTTTCTTGGGTGTTTTTAGCAGATCACCCAAGCGCTAAAACGATGGGGTAGCTTGCTCCATCGGCTCGGATAATTTTAACAGACAATGAAGATAAACAGATTTTTTTGATCAATATACCTATTTGGTCTTTGAGGAATTCAGATAATTTTTGTGTTTGAATTCAGCCTTAAAGAGCATTCATTCGTTAAAGGCATTTGTTTATTGTTTGAAAACTACGGAGCGTTTAAATTTTGTAAAATTATTGCTTGCTGTTTGATAACCCATAACTCTCCAAAGAAGAGAGCGGTTTGAAACTAGCTTTATGGGTGTGGTTGTGGGGCTAGAAGCCAAGAGAGTAAGTGCACTCACGCTCTTTTAAGCTTCACGCTCTTTAGTGGGCGGCGAAATCCTTAAAGAAGGTGTTGATCAGCCATTTTTCCATTTTATTATTCCTTTCTATCAAAACCTCTTTTTTGAAATCTTTTACATTAAAGCGTCTGTTGAAAGGAATCTCACTACGTTTGTAGATTTCATCTTTTTCATACAGATCCTTATCGCTTGCCTCACGATTGAGCGAACTTTCTAAGGAGATGAGATTGCCGTATGTGTCAATGTAGTTTTCAAGATCTTTCTTGTCTTCAAAACCAAGTTCTTGGATCTTAATTTCATTATCCAATTTTAATAAATTGATGGGGATGATGTGCTCTTTTTCTTGGGAGAATTGCTTCTCAGGGATCAATTTTTTGAGATCGGCAAGACCCATCTCCTGGCAGTTCTTTTCAAAGAAGACATAGTGGAAGCATGATGAGTTGAACGCGTCCTTTACAAGCTTCAAAGAAGCCAGCTCTATATCCTCTATATCATTTCTGCATTGAGCAATCATCTCGCTCTTCAATCCCTCTTTGCCCTTTTTAAGATACGCATTAATCAGGTTGTAGGCCTTTGATTCTAAATTTCTAGTAGATTTGAAAAGCACAATATCGGTTTTGGCAAAGATTTTCAGCGTTTCATCGTCTAGTTTGTTGTTGATTTTCAGGCGGATGAGCGAATTAAAAAAAAGCGGGTTGATTCTGTTGATGAGCATGACCTTAAGGGTGGTTGGGTTGGTGTCAATCTCGCTCAATAGATCAAGGAAGGCCTGATAGAAATTTTTCAAATCGCTGACATAGGATTGGATGAAACTTTCCAATGTGCTTTTGGTGCTTTTGATTTTTTTAGTTCAGCTTTGAGTTTCTCATAGGTGTCTTCTGTGCTTGTTCTGTAGTGCCCTAAAAACTCGATTCCATCAAATCTTTGGCTCCCTGCGTGGTAGCGGAAGATATCGCCTTCATCAAAGCCTCCAACGCTGGAGATATGGTCGCTCTTTTTGATCTTGGCAAAGATCTTAAAGATCTCCCCAAAATGATCGTTGATAAATTGGTCTAGCCCCATTTTCCCATCGCAAAAAGTGTTGGAGTAATAGATGAGAAGGGATTTTAGTTTGTCCAGCAAGAGGAGAGGCACGCCTCTGTCATTCACGCTTTGAAAGGTTCTGATGGCTCTTCCAGGATCGGGCTCTTCAAGCCGCATCAAAACCATTTTCAACAGCGTCTCCAAACGCTCATTCACTCCTTCTTCACTCAATTTGCTGACTTTGTCCAAGATGGCCTTCAAAACTTCAAAAAGATTTTGCTTGCCCTCGGTGTCTGCATCTTTTTCGCAATGGCTGATATTCCCCTTTTCTGCCGCTTCCAAGAGCGTTTTGAAGAAGCTTTGGTTTTGAGGGGCGACTTCTAATTTTAATTCCCCCTTTTGGTATAGATATTTTCTTGTTTCTTGCTTGTCTTTCTCATTTTGTTTGTTCGCCAAGACATGCAAGAGTATGAAGATGGTAGTCGTTCGCTGCTGGCCGTCAATGATGTCATACAATTTTTTGTTGTCTTCATTCTTAGCGACAACCATGGTGCCTATAAAATGCCCATAACCCTTTTTGTTGTATCCTATCGCTTCTTCTAGATCTTCTTACAGATCCCTAAAATTCTTGTCCTTCCAGGCGTAATCCCTCTGATAGTTGGGGATGCTGTATCCTTCCTCTTGAAAGATCTCTTTTATAGTGGTTTTCACTCAGTTTTCCTTTGTTGCATGCAGCAGTCAAATTTATACCATAAATACCATAAGAATGGCTTGAGATTTCACTCCATCAAAGGCGTTCTGTTAGCCACTCGGGGCGTTTTATTAGCTATAATCAAGGCTTCAAAAAGCCATAATTAAAAGAGTTGAGATGTTAGAAAAATTGATTGAAAGAGTGTTGTTTGCCACTCGTTGGTTGCTAGCCCCTTTATGCATTGCCATGTCGTTAGTGCTGGTGGTTTTAGGCTATGTGTTCATGAAAGAGTTGTGGCACATGCTAAGCCATTTAAACACGATCAGCGAAACGGATTTGGTTTTATCAGCCTTAGGTTTAGTGGATTTGTTGTTTATGGCAGGGCTTGTTTTGATGGTGCTGCTCGCCAGTTATGAAAGCTTTGTTTCTAAATTAGACAAGGTGGATGCCAGTGAAATCACCTGGCTAAAGCACACGGATTTTAACGCTTTAAAATTAAAGGTTTCACTCTCCATTGTAGCCATTTCGGCGATCTTTTTGCTCAAACGCTACATGAGTTTGGAAGATGTGTTATCCAGTATCCCTAAGGACACGCCCCTATCGCATAACCCCATTTTTTGGCAAGTGGTGATCCATTTGGTGTTTGTGTGTTCAGCGCTGTTAGCCGCCGTTACCAATAACATCGCTTTTTCGCAAAATAAAGGGCATTAAAAGTTTTAAAGCTCTCTTTCAGGAAGGACTTTAGACCATTCTTTAATCAAGCGCAAAAAGAAGGAAGTGTCAGGCGAAGTTTTTTCATGGATTAAAATCCCTTCTTCTGTAGCTTCCCAAATCACTCTATGCCGATACAAAACCAAATGCCATGATTGTTGGGCATGATCTTTAAGCGACAAACGCACCCTTTTAGCAAAAGACGGGTTGTCAAACAAAACCGCGCTTTCAGTGTTGATGTATGCAGAGCGCGGATCAATATTAAAACTCCCTAGAAGCGTTAAATTGTCATCAAAAACAATCGTCTTGCCGTGCAAGGAATGTTTGGTGCTAAAGCGCCCTTTAATCTGGCGGTTGAAAAAATCGTTTCGTATTTCATAGACATTCGCACCCATTCGCACTAATTGGTTGCGATACCTTTCCCACGCCCCATAGACCACGATAGCATCCGTTGATGAAAGGGAATTGGTAAGAATATTCAATTCAATCCCCTTAGAAATTTGATTTTTAAAGATTTTCATCATCTTTTTGCCTGGAATAAAATACGATGAAGCGATAAAAACGGAGTCCTTAGCGTTTTTAAGGGCTTTCTCAAAAGCGATTTTGATAGGCGAATACAAGGGCGTGTCAATTTTTTTGGGTGAATCGGCTAAAAAAATGGCATTCCCATAATAAATGGGGTATTGGTATTTTTGGAAACGATCTATAAAATCATTGACTTTTTTTTCAAACTGGTTTTTGTCTTCAGCGCTGATAGGGATTTTTTCATGGAGTTTAGCGATTTCTTTAGCGTTGTTTTTGAGTCTTTTATGGGTTCTTAGTAATGAAACAGGGATAGAGCGGTGGAACCTCCAATAGCGTTCAAAGCTTTCTTTGGCTTTTGAAGCAACCCCCCCAAAAAACAAAGCGTCTAAATCTAAAAAATTCGTGTCTAAATCGTTATCAAAATAATTGTCCCCAATATTGCGCCCTCCTATAATGACAGCGAAATTATCCACGATGAAAAGCTTGTTGTGCATGCGTTTTTTAATGCGCTCATAATCCGCAAGCATTTCAAAATAGCGCAAGCCTTTATTGCGGATATAGTAGGGGTTAAAAATTTTCACTTCAATGTTTTTATGGAAATTTAAGAGCATAATATCTGAAAAATCCGAATACACCCCGTTATCATCTAAAAGGATGCGCACTTTTACCCCACGATTGGCCGCATTTAAAAGTTCTTTAGCGATCACTTGAGAGGAAAGATCGTTCTTATAAATATAAGTTTGCATGTCAATGCTTTTTTGGCTCATTCTAATAAGACCCACTCTGTGCAATAAAGCGTCAAAGCCGTCTTCTAAAAGAATGGCCGCACTATGGTTAGGGTTTTCTTTCAAATTTTTAGCGTATAAGCTCCCAATGGTGGTAGTGTAGGGATCATAAGAGATAGGGGGGCTTGAAATGGGAGTCTTATAGACTAACCCAAAACACCCATTAAAAAAAAAGACGCTTAAAAGGACTAAAAAGATTTTCAAAAACGACCCACTAAAAAGAAATTAGCGGCTTTTACCCACTTTCAACATTCGGTTGCGCAAAGTGGCGATACTGCTTTGCAAGGGTAATTCTTTAGGGCAAGTGTCATGGCAAGCAATCAAGCTCATGCACCCAAAAACACCATCATCATCGCCCACTAACTCATAAAAATCATCATCGCTTCTTTCATCGTGGCTGTCAATCATAAAGCGCATGGCTCTGTTCATGCCAGCAGCCCCAATGAAATTAGGGCGCATGAGTTTAGTCCCACAAGAAGCGATACAGCACCCGCATTCAATACACCTGTCTAGTTCAAAGACTTCTTGAGCTTCATCAGGCTCAACCCTTTTTTCCGGCTTAGTAATATCCACCTCTTCTTTAGAATGCGCCCAACTCTCCACCCTTTTAGTCATATCCAAAAACCAATCGCCGGTATTCACGCTCAAATCTTTAATGAGCGTAAAACTGGGCATGGGCATGAGCGTAATCACCCCGCTTTCAAAGCTAGAAGTTAGGGTTTTGCAAGCCAATCTCGGTCTCCCATTAACCATCATCGCGCAAGAGCCGCAAATCCCAGCACGGCACACAAAATCAAAGCTCAAATCCGGATCTTGATGCTCTCTAATGAGATTTAAAGCGATAAAGAGCGTCATGGATGGCGTTTCTTTCAATTGATACTCTTTAAAATGCGGCTTACTCACCGCGCTTTGAGGGTCAAATTTTAACACTCTAACTACAATCGTTCGTTCATTATCACTCATGGTGTTCTCCTTTTAGGTTAGCGTTGTGTTGGTCTAATAAATCATGGACATTGAAAGAATACAAATGTTCCCCCCTAGCCCTGACTTCCTCATCTTCTAAACGCATGTTCCTGGCTTTGTATTTTTCTTGCAGTTCAAAAGGCATGAGCGCATGCTGGACTTCTATCCTGTCTTTTCCAAGCTTTTCTAATTCTAAAATCGTTTTTAAAATCTCAGCGTCGCGCTCTTCTTTTTTGGGGTGGGGGATGAAATTACCCTTTTTGCCATAGCCCCTAAAATCAGGGCTGATTTCCATTTTCATCACGTCTAATTCTTCGTATTCAATCGTGGGCATGTCTTGCTCAGCGCTAGGCCAGCTCGCTAAAGTCCGATTAAGCCATTTTTCATCGTCTCTTTTGGGGTAATCAATCCTTGTGTGAGCCCCTCTGCTTTCGGTGCGCAGTAACGCCCCTTGAGTGATACAAAGCGCGAGTTTGAGCATTTTTTTGATGCGGTAAGCGTCTTCTAATTCAGGGTTATTGTGTAAAACCTTGTTTTTCACGCAAATGTTTTTGGAGCGTGCATAAAGTTCTTGCAATTCTTTAAGGGCTTCTTCTAATTTTTTGCCTTCTCTAAAAACGCCCACTTTTTCATCCATGACTTCTTTCATGCGTTCTCTAATTTCATACACGTCTTCTTTGCCTTCATTATGCAACAAGAAATGCATGTAATCCTGGCTTTCTTTAATGAAAGCTTCAACCTTTTGCGTGTTGATTTCAATTTGCGCTTCCAAACAATGTGAGGCGAAATAATCCCCTATGATCATGCCAGCGACCACCGCTTCACTCACGGAATTACCCCCCAAGCGGTTAAACCCATGCAAATCCCAGCATGCCGCTTCACCCGCACAAAACAAGCCTTTTAAATGGGTTTCGCCTTTAGGGTTTGTCCTAACCCCGCCCATAGAATAGTGTTGCATGGGTTTTATGGGGATCCAGCCTTTTTGTTTAGCCATCGCTTGCCCGTATTCAGGCTCATTTGTGGGCATTCCTTGCATGTTGTCTTTGGTTTGCTCTTCGCTATCAGCCGGATCAATGCCCGCAAAAGTCATGGCAATATCGCGCACATCCCTTAAGTTTTTTTCCACATGGTTACGCCCTAAAATAGCAATATCCAGCCACACATGATCCCCATAGGGCGATTTGGCTCCATAGCCTTTTTGGATATGCTCTAAAATCCGCCTTGAGACCACATCCCTACTTGCAAGTTCTTTTTTCTCCGGTTCATAAGCGGGCATGAAGCGTCTGCCAAATTTGTCTCTTAAAACGCCGCCATCGCCCCTACAACCTTCAGTCATTAAAATCCCGCTTGGCACTAAAGCGGTAGGGTGGAATTGCACCGCTTCCATGTTGCCTAATTTAGCCACGCCGGTTTCTAACGCGCTCGCCGCCCCGGCTCCATCGCAAATCACGGCGTTAGTGGTGTGTTTATACACGCGTCCATAACCTCCGGTAGCTAAAAGCGTACCTTTAGAAACATACGCTGAAATTTCGCCGGTGATCAAATCCCTTACCACCGCCCCATAGCATTTATTATCATGATGGATGAAAGCGAGCATATCCTTTCTGTCTTGAATATCCACCTTGTGGTGTAAGGCTTCATTAGCGACCGCATAAAGCATGGTATGCCCTGTGGCGTCAGCCGTAAAGCATGTGCGCCATTTTTTAGTGCCACCAAAATCACGGCTTAGAATATAACCATGCCTATCGTCTCTTTCGGTAATCGTAACATGCTCACCATTGACGACCGCAGGCCTATCGCCCTTTTTAATCCTAGTCCAAGGCACCCCCCAACTGGCCAATTCCCTAATGGCTTTAGGAGCAGTGGTTACAAACATCCTAGCCACTTGCTGATCGCACCCCCAATCGCTCCCCTTAACCGTGTCTAAAAAGTGTAAATCTTCATTATCGCCCTCGCTTTTTTTAGCGTTCGCAAGGCTCGCTTGCATGCCCCCTTGAGCGGCCGCCGAGTGCGAACGCCTGACAGGTACTAGGCTTAAAACGATGGTGTTTAAACCCTTTTGTTTGCATGCGATACTAGCCCTTAACCCGGCCAGTCCGCCTCCAATAATTAGCGCATCACAATATGTTATTTTCATTTTCTACCTTTATTCTTTGTGGAATTTCCCATCAGCTTCTATGGCTTCTTGCATGGTTTTAATGCCATTGTCCTTATTTTCTAAACCTTTTTTAATGTAAGCCCCATAGGTGCAAAGCCCTAAAACAATAAAAAACACGCTCATCGCCCATTTGACTTTTCTCAAGCCTTGAATGCTCACATTCTTAAACCACCCCCATTTAATCGCTAAGCGATACAGCCCGATAGAGCCATGCAATTCTACGGCAAACAATAAGAAAATATACAAAAGCCAAAAGTTTTGCGTGACAAAACGATAGCTTGAGCCATGAGGCCCGATACTTTCAGGCTCTGTGAGCATGACAAATAAGTGGATACTCGCTAAGAAAAACATCGCAAACCCGGTGAAGGCTTGAATAAACCACAAGCTCGTATCGCCATGTTTCATCAAATGCTTATGGGTTTTAAAAACCTTGTATTGCCTGTAATTGATAGGGAATTTCCTTAGCGCTAAAAAAGCATGCGTGACTAAAATAAGAATAATCCCTGCTGCAACCACGCTCACAATAGCCGGCTCGCCTGCTTTTAAAAACAAGCTCCCTTCAAAAAATTTCGCCACTTTATACATGGCTTCATCGCTAATCAAGATACTTGAAACCAAAAACATGTGCGCTATCATAAAGAGCGCTAAAATCAAGCCCGTAGCGCTCTGTAAAAAATCCAGCTTAGCATAAATACCGCTCTTTTTAAGCCCTTTGCTAGTGCCATAATAACCCTCTATAATCTCTTCTTGTTGCATAAAAACTGCTCCTAAAAACTCAAAATTAACCTAAAATCGCTTGACGCAAAAACACTGCCTTAATTTTACTACATTTGAAATAATTTTTCTTATAAACAAAACCTAAATTGAGAAAAAATTCAATTCAAGGGGGCCATTGTTTAAAATTTACATTTTTTAAACGCTATTAGATATAATAAGGGATAGACCACCCATAAAATAAGGATCATTCAATGACAAAAATTGCCATGGCTAATTTTAAATCCGCTATGCCTATTTTTAAAAGCCATGCGTATTTAAAAGAATTAGAAAAGACTTTAAAACCGCAGCATTTTGACAGGGTGTTTGTATTCCCTGATTTTTTGGGGTTATTGCCTAATTCGTTTTTGCATTTCACTCTAGGAGCGCAAAACGCTTACCCTAAGGATTTGGGGGCTTTTACCGGTGAAATCACTTCCAAACATTTAGAAGAATTGAAAATCCACACGCTTTTAATAGGGCATAGCGAGAGGCGAACGCTTTTAAAGGAAAGCCCTAGCTTTTTGAAAGAAAAGTTTGATTTTTTTAAAGGTAAAAATTTTAAAATTGTCTATTGCATTGGCGAAGATTTAACGACCAGAGAAAAGGGCTTTAAGGCTGTAAAGGAATTTTTAAGCGAGCAATTAGAAACTATCGATCTCAATTATTCCAATTTAATTGTGGCTTATGAGCCTATTTGGGCGATTGGCACCAAAAAAAGCGCCTCTTTAGAAGATATTTACCTCACGCATGGTTTTTTAAAGCAAATTTTAAATCAAAAAACGCCCTTGTTGTATGGGGGGAGCGTGAATACACAAAACGCTAAAGAAATTTTAGGGATTGATAGCGTGGATGGCTTATTGATTGGGAGCACGTCTTTGGAATTAGAAAATTTTAAAACAATCATTTCATTTTTATAAAGGAAAATCATGGGATTTTTAAAAGGTAAAAAAGGGCTTATTGTGGGGGTTGCGAATAATAAATCCATCGCTTATGGGATCGCTCAATCTTGCTTCAATCAAGGAGCTACTTTGGCTTTCACTTATTTGAATGAGAGCTTAGAAAAGCGCGTGAGGCCTATCGCGCAGGAATTGAATAGCCCCTATGTGTATGAATTGGATGTGAGCAAAGAAGAGCATTTCAAGTCGCTATACAATAACGTTAAAAAGGATTTAGGCTCATTGGATTTTATCGTTCATAGCGTGGCCTTTGCCCCTAAAGAGGCTTTAGAAGGGAGCTTGTTAGAAACTTCTAAAAGCGCGTTTAATACCGCTATGGAAATTTCTGTTTATTCTTTAATAGAGCTGACAAACACTCTAAAACCTTTATTGAATAACGGAGCGTCTGTTTTGACTTTAAGCTATTTGGGTAGCACCAAATACATGGCGCATTACAACGTGATGGGGTTGGCTAAAGCGGCCCTAGAGAGTGCAGTGCGTTATTTAGCGGTGGATTTAGGCAAACATAATATTAGAGTGAATGCCCTATCGGCTGGGCCCATTAGGACGCTCGCTTCTAGTGGGATCGCTGATTTTAGGATGATTTTAAAATGGAATGAAATCAACGCTCCTTTAAGGAAAAATGTGAGTTTAGAAGAAGTGGGCAATGCTGGGATGTATTTGCTTTCTAGCTTGTCTAGTGGCGTGAGTGGGGAAGTGCATTTTGTAGATGCCGGCTATCATGTCATGGGCATGGGGGCTGTGGAAGAAAAAGATAATAAAGCTACGCTGTTGTGGGATTTGCAGAACAATAAGGGGTATTGATGAAATTAAGCGAATTGTTGAGCGCCTATTCTATTGAAACGGAATTTTCAAACGATTTTGAAGTGCATGCCTTAGCGGAATTAGATAAGGCCACGCCTAATGATATTAGCTATATTGACCAAGCGCGTTACCTTAAACTTTTAAAAGATTCCAAAGCCGGGGCGGTGTTTATCCGTAAAAAAGAATCTTCTAAAGTGCCAAAACACATGCAAGCTTTAATCGTAGATAACCCGCATTTAGCCTTTGCCAAAGCTTCGCATGCCTTTAAAATCCCTTTTTTTAAAAACCCAGAAAGCGTGAATGAGCCTAAACATTTTGAAAAAGTAACGATCATGCCTAATGTTGTGATTGGAGAGGGCGTAGAAATTGGCGAAAACTCTTTGATTTATCCGGGCGTGGTGATCGCTGATGGGGTCAAAATTGGTAAAAATTGCGTTTTGTATCCTCGTGTTATTTTGTATCAAAACACGATTTTAGAGGACAATGTCATCATCCATGCAGGCAGTGTGATCGGAGGCGATGGCTTTGGTTATGCGCACACCGCTTTAGGAGAGCATGTCAAAATTGAGCATGTGGGGATTGTTAGGATCCAAAAAAATGTAGAAATTGGCGCTAACACGGCGATTGATAGGGCGGTGTTTGGCGAGACTTTGATTAAAGAGGGCGTTAAGATTGATAACCTGGTTCAAATCGGGCATAATTGCGTTTTAGGCGAACACAGCATCGTCGTTTCTCAAGTGGGCTTGAGCGGTTCTACAACCACTGGCCGTAATGTGGTTTTTGGCGGTCAAGTGGGCATTGGAGGGCATTTGCATGTGGGCGAATTCACTCAAATTGGGGGTAAAAGCGCGGTGGGTAAAGACTTGCCCCCTAACACTAATTTTGCCGGAGCGATCCCTGCTATGGAAATCCATGAATGGCACCATTTCCTGGCTCATTTACGAACGAATTTCAGGAAACAGCAAAAAACGAGTTTGTTGCAAAAAGCTAAAGGGTTTTTTAAGTCTTAAAGAATGAAATAAGCTATAATAAGCCCATTTTGAACACCAACGATTATTTTAATAAGGACAATACGATGAAAGATAGTTTTCTTTTCACTTCTGAATCAGTAACCGAGGGGCATCCTGACAAAATGGCTGATCAAATCAGCGATGCGGTTTTAGATTACATTATTGAGCGGGATCAAAAAGCCAAAGTCGCATGCGAGACTTTAGTTTCTAACGGGTTTTGCATGATCACTGGCGAATTAAAAACTTCTGTTTATGCCCCTATGCAAGAGATTGCAAGAGAAGTGGTTAAAAAGATTGGCTATACAGACGCTCTTTATGGCTTTGACTATAGAAGTGCGGCGGTTTTGAATGGCGTTGGCGAGCAAAGCCCTGATATTAATCAAGGCGTGGATAGAGAAGATGGCGAGATTGGGGCAGGGGATCAAGGGCTTATGTTTGGTTATGCGTGCAAGGAGACTGAAACGCTCATGCCCTTACCCATTCATTTAGCGCACCAGCTCACTTTCGCTTTGGCTCAAAAAAGAAAAGACAACACCTTGCCTTTTTTAAGGCCTGATGGCAAGTCTCAAGTGAGCGTGCGTTATGAAAACAACAAGCCTGTAAGCATTGATACGATTGTCATTTCCACCCAGCATTCCCCAGAAGTTTCACAAAAACATTTAAAAGAGGCCGTGATTGAAGAGATCGTGTATAAGGTTTTACCTAAAGAATATTTGCATGACAATATCAAGTTTTTTGTCAATCCCACAGGAAAATTCGTTATCGGTGGGCCGCAAGGCGATGCGGGCTTAACGGGCAGAAAAATCATCGTGGATACTTATGGGGGGAGTTGCCCGCATGGCGGGGGAGCGTTTAGCGGGAAAGACCCTAGCAAAGTGGATAGGAGTGCGGCTTATGCAGCCCGCTATGTGGCTAAAAATTTGGTAGCGAGTGGGGTTTGCGATAAAGCGACCGTGCAGCTTGCTTATGCGATTGGGGTGATAGAGCCAGTGTCTATCTATGTGAACACGCATAACACGAGCAAGTATTCAAGCACAGAGCTAGAAAAATGCGTGAAAGCGGTTTTCAAACTCACGCCAAAAGGCATTATTGAAAGCTTGGATTTATTAAGACCCATTTATTCGCTCACTTCAGCTTATGGGCATTTTGGGCGCGAATTAGAGGAATTCACTTGGGAAAAAACCAACAAAGCTGAGGAGATTAAAGCGTTCTTTAAGCGTTAAAAAAATATTTTAAGGGTAATATTTTAAAAAATTTTTGTATAATCAACAATTCACAAGGAGTTTAAATTGAAACAAAGAACGCTGTCTATTATTAAACCGGATGCACTTAAGAAAAAAGTGGTAGGTAAAATCATTGATCGCTTTGAGAGTAACGGCTTGGAAGTCATTGCTATGAAACGCTTGCATTTGAGCGTTAAAGACGCTGAAAGCTTTTATGCGATCCACAGAGAGAGACCTTTTTTTAAAGATTTGATAGAATTTATGGTCAGTGGTCCGGTGGTGGTTATGGTTTTAGAGGGCAAGGATGCCGTGGCTAAAAACAGAGATCTTATGGGAGCGACTGATCCCAAACTCGCCCAAAAAGGCACTATCAGAGCGGATTTTGCTGAAAGCATTGACGCTAATGCGGTGCATGGGAGCGATAGCTTGGAAAACGCGCACAATGAAATCGCTTTCTTTTTTGCCGCTAGAGATCTTTAAGGTTTAAGGGCGTTTTTAAGTAAGCATGCAATTTGAAATGCGTAAAATCGCTTTTAATGCGCCTAAAGCGTTTTCTTTAGAGCATGAGGGAGTGGTTTTAGAGGGCGAAGTTATACGAGTGGGGGCGAAATTGTTTCGTTTGGAAGCGCGCCTTAAGGGTGAATTGATGCTTATTTGCGATACAAGCGGTAAAGAGTTTAAAAAAAATCTTGATGAGTCGTTGGTTTTGCATATTTCAGACGGGTTGTGGGATACGCAAAGCCAAAGTTTGGATTTTGATAATTTAGACATTATTGAATCTTTCAATGGTTTTATTGATTTGAGCGAAATTTTACGCTCTGAAGTGGAGTCTATTAAATTAGACTACCATTATGCAGATTGAAATGAAGGAGAATTTATGGCAGTACCTGATAGAAGAGTGAGTAAGACAAGAGCGGCAAAAAGGCGTACGCATTATAGCGTCAAGTTGGCTAAACCTGTGAAAGCCAAAGATGGCACTTGGAAGCTCCCCCACCATATTAACAAATTTACTAAAGAATACTAATATAAAAGCTATCTTTAGTGATAGAAAGTATTTTAAAGGATTGCAACAAGCCTTTTAAGGACGCATGATGAAAATTGTAATAGACTTAATGGGGGCTGACCATGGGGTTTTACCCATTATTGAGGGAGTCTCAAGGGCTTTAGAGAATAAGAGTTTTAGTGCGGTTTTAGTGGGGGATAAAGACAAAGCGACCCCTTTTATTTCTAAAGAGTTAGCCAGCAAAGTGGAAATGATCCACACGCAAGATTATATTAAAATGGAAGAAGCCGCCACTGAGGCGATTAAGCGTAAGGAATCTTCCATTTACTTGGGTATGGATATTTTGAAAAATGGGGCTGACGCTTTGATTTCAGCGGGGCATAGCGGAGCGACTATGGGTTTAGCCACCTTGCGTTTAGGGCGTATCAAGGGGGTTGAAAGGCCTGCTATTTGCACTTTAATGCCTAGCGTTGGCAAACGCCCTAGCGTGCTATTAGACGCAGGAGCGAACACCGATTGCAAGCCTGAATATTTGATTGATTTTGCTCTTATGGGGTATGAATACGCTAAAAGCGTGTTGCATTATGATAGCCCTAAGGTGGGTCTTTTGAGTAATGGCGAAGAAGATATTAAAGGGAACATGCTCGTTAAAGAAACGCATAAAATGCTGAAAGCTTATGACTTCTTTTATGGCAATGTGGAGGGGAGCGATATTTTCAAAGGGGTTGTGGATGTGGTGGTTTGCGATGGCTTTATGGGGAATGTGGTCTTAAAGACAACAGAAGGGGTCGCTAGCGCGATAGGCTCTATTTTTAAAGATGAAATTAAAAGCTCTTTTAAATCTAAAATGGGGGCTTTGATGCTTAAGAACGCGTTTGGCATTTTAAAACAAAAAACCGATTACGCTGAATATGGAGGAGCGCCGCTTTTGGGCGTGAATAAAAGCGTGATCATTAGCCATGGCAAGAGCAACGCTAGAGCGATTGAATGCGCGATTTATCAGGCTATTAGCGCTGTTGAAAGTCAGGTCTGTTTGAGGATTACCCAAGCGTTTGAGAGCTTAAAGCCTAGCGTTTCTGCGCATCAAAGTGATCAGCAAGACGCTTAAAGATGACTATGTTAAGGGGATTGAATGGAATTTTACGCCTCTCTTAAATCCATTGCGATGCATGTTCCAAGCGAGCGTGTGAAAAATGCAGAGTTCCAGCAATTTTTGGATACCAGCGATGAATGGATAGAAAAAAGGACCGGTATCAAAGAACGCCGTTTCGCTAACGATGAAGAAAAAAGCAGCGATTTAGGAGTAATAGCGGCTAAACAAGCCATAGAGAGAGCGCATTTAACCCCAAAAGACATTGATTTGGTGGTTGTAGCGACCTTAAGCCCTGATTTTTTGGCCATGCCTTCAACCGCTTGCGTGTTGAGCGCGAAATTAGGCATTGAAAACAAGCCGGCGTTTGATATTTCAGCCGCTTGCACGGGTTTTATTTATTTATTATCGGTGGCTAAGGCTTATATTGAGAGCGGGATGTGCGAAAATGTGCTGATTGTGGGGGCAGAAAAAACGAGCAGCGTGTTAGATTTTAAAGATAGGGGGACTTGTATTTTATTTGGCGATGGGGCTGGGGCGTGCGTGATAGGCAGAACCAAACATTTAAAAGAAAGCATTTTAGACGTGCAGATTTCAGCGAACGGGAATTTTTCTAATTATCTTTATACGCCAAGGACTCTAAAACCCACGCCCTTTAATGCTAAAGAAGAAGCTTCAGAGCCTTTTTTGTGCATGAAGGGCAATGAAGTGTTTAAACTAGCGGTAAAAACGCTTTTAAAAGATGTGGAAATGATTTTAGAAAAAAACGCTCTCAAACCTGAAGATGTGCGTTTGTTTATCCCGCATCAAGCTAATTTTAGGATCATTCAAGCGGTGCGAGAGCATTTGGATTTTAAAGATGAGCAAGTGGTTTTAACCGTGCATAAATACGGCAACACTTCAGCAGCCAGTATCCCTATGGCCATGTGTGAAGCTTATGAAGAGGGGCGTTTGAAAAAGGGCGATTTAATGCTTTTAGACGCTTTTGGTGGGGGATTGACTTGGGGTTCAGCGTTGGTGTATTTTGGAGGATAAAAAGGATTAAGGAGTATTGATGAAAAAGATGGTTTTTTTATTTTTAGTGGTGTTGGGGGGGTTAAAGTCGCAAAGCAGTTATTGCAGCGATTTTTGCGAAGGCACGCCAGATAGCCGTATCCCTCCTATGGGGTTTCATTTCAGTTTTGTGCATTCAGTGAAATATTACTTGCAAGATCCGCAAGAGCGCGATCACAAGCTTAAAAAATGCCATGAAGCCTTTGATTCGACTCTTAAGGTTAATTTTATTACGAAGTCTTTTAAAAAGGATTGCAAGCATGCGCAAATGGCTTTAGAGCAGTCCCAACAAAAGACTCCATGAGAGGTTTTGGTCGCTTTGTGGCAAAACTCTTTTTTTAAATTTTATCCCACTAGTGCGAAAAACTCTGTCCTTTAGGGCACAAGATGTAAGCGCATAGCTGTTAGGCTAAAAGAGGTTAAAATACCACTAGTCTTTTTAGGGTAGGAAATATCCATGCAGACTTTAAAGAACAAAGCCTTTCGTGTTAGCATTCAATGGAATGCTTTAGTTAGGAAGCTCCTTTCTTTAGAAAGAGATGCTCTCACGAAGTGATCTAGCTAGAAAGCCTCTTGTTTGAGGAAGGGGCGGTTTTATTGAGAAAACTTGTGGTAATACTCGCCCTTGTCCGTGATGATTTTAACTTCTAACAATTGGTTAGGCTTGCAATTCAGGCGGTAAAATATCTGTTGCGAGTATTTTAACTCATGATCAAAGAGTTTTTCTTTTTTAAACTTATCGCCCAATTTGGGTTCCACTTTTTTAGTCGCTTCGCATGAATTTCCCCTATTGACAATAAGGTTTTTAATCACCACCGGTTCATCGTTCATGGAAGTGATGCTTAAAAGACTGGAGTCGGTCATTTTCCCCATGAGTTTCCCCCCAGTCGCACGGTAACCCAGCTTGAAATCCAAATCCTTTGCCCCCACACAAACACCGCTTATCATTAGCAAGCTCAAACACATTTTTTTAAACATCAAAATCCTTTCACCAATAATATTTGTGGGGTATTATAATCAAATTTGATATATTCTTTTTTAATCGTTTGTTGCGTTTAGTTTTTGATCAAGTTTGTAGCCCATGCAACCCATTTGAATAATTTTAAAAAATTTCTTTTTGTTTGTTTTTCTACCGCATCTTCTCCGCCATACAAAAGCCTTGTTTTGAACGCCATGGCCAATCCCATTCGCTTATTTTTAGCGTATTTGTTTCTATCGTTTGCGCTGAAACAATCTTCAATTTGTTTGAAATGCCTATCGCAGTCTGAGAGTTGTAGGATGGTGATGGGATCATGCATTTCTTCATTAGCCCTTTTAAATCGTTCGCTCGTTGCGTTTTGGTCAGAATCGCATTTTCTGTCATCATCTGTCAAAACAATAGGGTGATTGTCTAACTCGCAAAGTTTTTGAATGGTTTCTTTCATCTTGTTTGGATTGTTTTTAAGCCCTGAAATGGGTAAGAAAGTGAAAGGAATGGGGTTGTCTTTGAATTGTGGATTATGCTTATTGAAATACAATTTAAAAGCGCTCAAATAGCAATAATCGGTGATGCCTTCCACAAAGATGATTCGGTGTTTTTGGGGGTTATGAAAAACATGCTGACCCACCCCTAAAGAACGCTTGATTTGATACAAGGCATCGGAGTCTTTGCTCGCATTATTTAGGGGGTAGTTAAAGTGATTCTTAATTACAGAGTCTTCTGTTTCTTTTTCTACAATCCTTATTTCATCTAAATGATCCGTATCCACTAAAAAGGGGTCATGGGTGGCTAAAACAAAAGTAACATGATTTTTATGAGCGTATTCTTTTAAAAACTTCCTGAATTCCTTTCTGGCTGGCACGCTCAAATGAGTGGCTGGCTCGTCCATGACATAGATAATATTCTCGTTAGGGCTAAAATGTGATCCCCAATTATAAAGAAAGCCAAACATGAAATTAAACGCCCATTGGAAGCCGGTGCTTTGCTGGCTTAAGATGATTGGCTCATTTTGATTATCAGATTTTCTGCAATCATGAATTTCAAGTTTTATTTCATATGCCGTAGATTTCTTTGAATAATCATAAAATTTGTTATTGTGTCGGACATGAATTTTTAATTGGTAACTATCTTGAGGGCTATCTTGAGGACTATCTTGATCGATCGCTAAAAGCTCATTAAATTCTTTTGCAATTAAAGAATCTATTTTTAATTGCATGTTGTATTCTAAAATTTCTGCAAGACTTACTTCAACCATCAAAGGAGATGCATCATCTTTAGAAAATGTGAGTTGCACCATATCCTTATCGTTATGATACTCACACTTTGGAAAAGGATAATCTGATCGCCTGATCTCTTTTAACAATTCTTGGTCTATTTCTTGCAAGTATTTTTTAGGGATAACAAACGATTTATCAAAACCAAAATAAACTTCTAAATCATTATTTTTATCAAATTTTATTTGTAATGTTCGCTTAGTTTCTAAACTATGCCAAATTGTAGTAGGATTAAAATCTATTTTATTAAATAATGATTGAGAGAAGCAATGCGCAAAAAATTGAGAATGAAAATCCTCAAGTGGTTTGATCTTAAGATCACTATCTGTAATTTTTAAGTCTTTACATTCTCTCATATTTGGCACAAATTCATCCAATGAATAATCCTTCAAGGGGAAATTAACTCTGTTTCTTAAACCCTGAAACGCTGTATAAGGGTTACACTCTCGGCAATATTCTGCGAATTCAGAAACATTTTTGCTTTGTTTGAGTTTTTTCTTATTTATTTCAAATTTGTCCTTGATTTCATCAATATTTTTAGGGAATAAAGGAGTGCCACTCTCATTGTCTAAAATTTTTATACTCTCCCACAGAGATATTCTTGCTGATTCAAAAAAATTACTGTATCTGTGTCGCACAATTTCTGAATTGACTAATAAATCTATCTGTTTCAAATAAAACTGACACATCATGTATTTCACATCTTTAGACGCATCATTAACAACATGGCTTGCTATATATTTTTTGCATATTTGTTGGATATTATCCAGCAAAACATCATAATTAAACTCTAGCGTTTTTTGATTTTTGCAGTAATATTCAATCTCTCGGATCAGCGACTCTTTTTTTCGCTCAAAATCCTCTCTTGTTTTTTCAAGGTATTTTAAAGAATTTTTAATTTTCTTTTTAGGTTGCCTATATTTAACCGGAATGTTCTAAATTGCTGTTTAAATTTTTCATTGATGGGGTATTTTTCATCTATTTCTTTAATAGTATCCTTAATCAACTCTGATGGTCTTTCTTGAGATTGTTTATTTTGTAAAACTTCAATTTTTGGTGTGAATTTTGTATTAGAGTCTTTAAAAATTTCATCTAAACTTTTTAGCTTTTTTTAAGATGTCTTCATTTTGTGGTTTGATTTCACCTTCACTAAGTTTTTTAAAATAAGAATAAATTTTTGCTAATTGATTTTGTTTGTGTTGCCCCATGACAAAAAATTCATCTGTGTTGTATTTTTTATCAGGCGTATTGCACTTTTTGATTTCTTTGACACACTGACAAAAATTTTTAATCCCTTCGCTATTACCGCTTACATGTTTGATTAATTCTTTGAAAAACAGATTGTTGGTTGCGTTGGCATATTCGGTTACAAGCTCGCTCAATTTTAATTTTTCTTTGTAGAATTTCAAAAACGAATCTAATATGCCATAAGACATGACGAGCTTTATAAACCCTCCAATAAAAGCACTAAAAGGATAGACAATCAGCGTTTTTGATAATTCCTTTAAGTTCGGATCCTCAAATCCACGCAAGAAAAACCTGTGATTTTGTGATCAAGGATTGCTTCTTCTTCTAAACTTAAAAGGGAATCTTTTTCATGGGGTTTGAAATAATCTTCTTCATTACAAAGTTTAATATCCGCATCATTAAAGATTTTTAAAGCTTCTAAAACATTGCTTTTGCCGACATTATTTTCCCCCACTAAAACCACCAATCCCCCATGTTTGTTTTCAAAACTTGAATTTAAAAGCAATTCTGTGGGCGATTTTCTACCCAAATTCCCAAAATGGTGCAATTTCAAAACACGCTTATAAAATTCCATGCCTTATCCTTTAAAAACGCAAATTTAATTTATAATGCAAAATTAAACAAAACATGCTATAAAGAAAATTCAAATACTATCATTTTAAGGATTAAAATGCTCACCCAAGAAGATGTCTTAAACGCGTTAAAAACGATCATTTACCCTAATTTTGAAAAGGATATTGTCAGCTTTGGTTTTGTTAAAAACATCACCTTGCATGACAACCAGTTAGGGCTTTTAATAGAAATCCCCTCAAGCTCTGAAGAAACGAGCGCGATTTTAAGGGAAAATATCTCCAAAGCGATGCAAGAAATAGGCGTGAAAGCTTTAAATTTGGATATTAAAACCCCACCTAAACCGCAAGCCCCAAAGCCCACCACTAAAAATCTGGCTAAAAACATCAAGCATGTGGTCATGATAAGCTCAGGCAAGGGCGGTGTGGGTAAAAGCACCACCAGCGTGAATTTAAGCATCGCTTTAGCGAATTTAAACCAAAAAGTGGGGTTATTAGACGCTGATGTGTATGGCCCTAATATCCCTAGAATGATGGGCTTGCAAAACGCTGATGTGATCATGGATCCTAGCGGTAAAAAACTCATTCCTTTAAAGGCTTTTGGCGTTTCTGTGATGAGCATGGGGCTTTTGTATGATGAGGGGCAGAGTCTCATTTGGAGAGGGCCCATGCTCATGCGAGCGATTGAGCAGATGCTAAGCGATATTATTTGGGGGGATTTAGATGTGCTAGTGGTGGATATGCCCCCAGGAACAGGCGATGCACAGCTCACGCTAGCCCAAGCCGTGCCTTTGAGTGCAGGAATCACCGTTACGACTCCTCAAATAGTGAGTTTAGATGACGCTAAACGGAGTTTGGACATGTTTAAGAAACTACACATTCCTATTGCAGGGATTGTGGAAAATATGGGGAGTTTTGTGTGCGAGCATTGCAAGCAAGAGAGCGAGATTTTTGGCTCAAATTCCATGAGTGAATTATTAGAGGCTTATAACACGCAGATTTTAGCCAAGCTCCCTTTAGAGCCTAAAGTGCGTTTAGGGGGGGATAAGGGCGAACCGATTGTGATCTCTCACCCTGATAGCGTGAGCGCTAAGATTTTTGAAAAAATGGCAAAGGATTTGAGCGTTTTTTTAGACAAGGTGGAAAGGGAAAAATTAGCCGATAATAAGGACATTCAGCCCACACAAACGCATGCTTGCTCGCATTAGTTTTGAAAGGGTTTTAAAAAACCCTTTTAATCAATCGTTTCACTTTTTGTTTGATTTTAAAAAGCAAAAATTCTATAAGGAGTTTAGAAGAAAGCCTGGGCAGAAGAAATTCAAAAGAATGCCGCTTGTCTGAAAAAGACAGGATTTTATTAAAAGCGTGGATTTCTTGGGTTTCTTTATCCCTGTTTTGAAGGGATTCAAAGAGGTGATCTAAAAAGGGAGCGTTAAAATAGGCGTCTTTAAAAGGCGTTTGGATCAAAACTTCATGCCATTTTTTCGCGCCAATGACGCTGAAGAGCTTCCAGGGTTTATCACCCCAAAAATGCAACATGCGCGCTTCTTTGATGCTAGGGAATGATGGCGTATCAAGGAAACTAGGGTGGGCATTGTAGGAGTAAGGTAATTCTAAAATCCTACCACGGCACACAAAACACAGAGCATCTTGATCGCTAAATAAAAGTTTTTCATTTTTCAAAAGGAAAAATCCAATCAATTGTTTTTCAAGATTTTCTTTACGCCATGATTTTAAATTTAAGGCTAAAAACCCGGCGTTAAAGTAGTTGTCAAAAAGGATTTGAGCTTCTTTTAAATTAGGGAAAGAGTCAGCAACGCCGATAGTTTTTGCGTGCATTTGGCGTAATTCGTATAAATCCTTAGCCGAATTCCTGTTCATAGCGATCAAATCTTTTTCTCTCACAGCCCCAAAATAATGCGTTTCAAGGGGGATAAAAAAGCTCTCGCTCATATCATTCACAAACAAAGTGTCCACATCAAACATGATCATCTTATCGTATTGGGGGAAAAGGGAGGCTAAAAATAAACGGCACATGATCATTTTAGAAAAGCGTTTTTGCGAAAAAGCATTGAGTTTTAAATACAATTTTTTAATTTCACTCGCTATTAAAGGATCAAGTTTGCGGTAATTATGGCGTGGTTCTAATTCTTCATTAGAAATATCCAAAAACTCTATACTGGAAAAAGCGCTAAAAGGAGCGATCGTTTCTTCTAATTTGGCTATATTTTCTAGGCTTAAATCCTCCACCAAACAATGGATTTGATAAAAGAGTTTTACTCTCTCTCTCTCTCTCGTTTGGCGTTTGCCAGCATGGAAAATAAGCTCACGCCAGCAGGGATACAATAATTATTATCAAAAGTCACGACAATAGGGATAATCTCTTGCATGCACAGTCCTTAAATCTTTAAATTGAACCCGCTAAAAAAAGGGGGTGATTTGTAATCTTATCGTTTTTTTTTTTTTCTACAATGAGCGAGCGGCTTTGAGAGTTTGTTTTATGGCATAATATTAAACTTCAATAAAAAGGCGTTTGGTAAAATGGTGCTTAATCAAAAAGTTTGGCTAGGGTTTTTGGCTTTGCATGGGTTTTTTCTCAGCGCTTTTGAGTATCAAGTGAGCGCTAGAGTGGGATCGTTTTCGCGCATCGCTTTGAATCAATCAATCATCAATTCCAAAAAAGGGATTTACCCTACAGGGAGTTATGTAACCACTACCGGGGCCTTACAAGTTGATTCTAGTTTGCTCCCTAAAGGGATTGAAAACCACAAACTAGGTTTTGGGGTGGGGGGCGAAATAGGAGCGTTAGCTTATGATTCCACGAAGTTTTTGATTGATGAAGCCAACCCTAAGGCAGGGTTTCAGCCGGCGAACTGGTATTACATGGGGCGATGGGAGGGCTATTTGATGCAGCACAGCCAAAATTGGACCAGAGAGCAAAAGGCTCAAAACGCTAGGCCTTATGTGTTATACAATTTGTATTTAGATTATCAATATAAGGACATTTTTGGGATTAAACTAGGGCGTTACCCCTCTAAAGCTTTGTTTTTGAGCGGGTTTAATCAAGGGTTTGAGCTTTTTTACCGGTGGAAAAAGTTTAAGATAGTGTGGTTTAGCACCTTTGGAAGGGCTTTAGCCAATGAGCAATACATTAGGGATTTTTACGCTCCTGTCAATTACAAGCAAAAAATCAACTACGGCATGCATAATTTCAATCTCATTTATGAAAATAAATACATTAGAGTTGCGCCTTTTATTTGGTTTTACCCTAAAAATTTTAACGCTCCTGGATTTGAAATCACCCATGACACAAAGTCTTATTGGAAATCTCTTTGGCGTATCCAAACGACTTTTTACGCATGGTTTCCTCTCTATAGCGATTATTTGTCTAAAGATTATTACAGAGCCGCTTTAGTGGGTAAAAAAAGCGCGGCTTTGTTTGTGTTTCAAAGAATCAATTTCCGCTCTTATCGTTTTGGCTGGAGCGTGTATAAGAATTTTGGGAACGCGAGCGTTCAATTAGGCTGGAATGGCTCACCCATTGATCCTTTTTATGACACGAAAGATGACACCCCTTATGAAGACGCTTATTCCAATTTTTACAACGCTAATTCCATAACGATTAACGCTTTTGTAGGGAAGAGCATTAAGAATCTTTTGGTGCAATTGTATGGGAAATTGACTTATTCCCCAAGGGCTGATTCGCAAAGCTTAGGGGTTACTCTCAAATATAATATTAAAAAACATATCTATTTAATGTTAACGCTTAATGGCTATCAGATCACGATGCATAAGGGTTATAAGGTAGGGTTTTTTACAAGCGGTTACAACCCTGATTTCGCTCAAACCATTCAAAACAGAAGCTATTTGATGAGTTCTATGAGTTATCGTTTTTAAGAAATTAAACATTCTTTCATGTTATTTTTTAAGCCATAGTATCCCCCTTTTAAGCGCGCTTTTATTGTATAATCTTAAAAATTTTATTTAAAGGAAAAAGTTCAATGTCTAATCAAGAATACACCTTCCAAACTGAAATCAACCAGCTTTTGGATTTGATGATCCACTCTTTGTATTCTAATAAAGAGATTTTTTTAAGAGAGTTGGTTTCTAACGCGAGCGACGCTTTGGACAAGCTGAATTATTTGATGCTAACCGATGAGAAATTAAAAGGGCTGAATACCACGCCCAGCATTCATTTGAGTTTTGATAGCCAGAAAAAGACCTTAACGATTAAAGATAATGGTATAGGCATGGATAAAAACGATCTCATCGAGCATTTAGGCACGATCGCCAAATCAGGCACGAAGAGTTTTTTAAGCGCTTTGAGTGGGGATAAGAAAAAAGATAGTGCCTTAATTGGCCAATTTGGCGTGGGCTTTTATTCGGCGTTCATGGTAGCGAGTAAGATTGTCGTTCAAACCAAGAAAGTTACCAGTCATCAAGCTTATGCATGGGTGAGCGATGGTAAGGGCAAGTTTGAAATCAGCGAATGCGTCAAAGAGGAGCAAGGCACAGAAATCACCCTCTTTTTAAAAGATGAAGATTCTCATTTTGCGAGCCGTTGGGAGATTGATAGCATTGTTAAAAAGTATTCTGAGCATATCCCTTTCCCTATTTTTTTAACTTACACCGATACGAAATTTGAAGGCGAAGGGGATAATCAAAAAGAAGTTAAAGAAGAAAAATGCGAGCAAATCAATCAAGCGAGCGCTTTATGGAAAATGAATAAGAGCGAGTTAAAAGAAAAGGATTACAAAGACTTTTACCAATTGTTTGCGCATGATAACAGCGAGCCTTTAAGCTATATCCACAATAAAGTGGAAGGCTCTTTAGAATACACGACGCTTTTTTATATCCCTAGCAAAGCGCCCTTTGATTTGTTTAGGGTGGATTATAAAAGCGGGGTCAAACTTTATGTTAAAAGGGTGTTTATCACTGATGATGACAAAGAATTGTTGCCGTCTTATTTGAGGTTTGTTAAAGGCGTGATTGACAGCGAAGATTTGCCCTTGAACGTGAGTCGTGAAATCTTACAGCAGAATAAGATTTTAGCCAATATCCGTTCGGCTTCAGTGAAAAAGATTTTAAGCGAGATTGAAAGGCTGAGCAAGGATAACAAGAATTACCATAAATTCTATGAGCCTTTTGGGAAAGTGTTAAAAGAAGGCTTGTATGGGGATTTTGAAAACAAAGAAAAGCTTTTAGAATTGTTGAGATTCTATTCTAAAGACCAAGGAAAATGGATTTCTTTAAAAGAATACAAAGAAAATTTAAAAGAAAATCAAAAAAGCATTTACTACCTTTTAGGCGAAAATTTAGACTTACTAAAAGCGTCCCCGCTTTTGGAAAAATACGCTCAAAAAGGCTATGATGTTTTGTTATTGAGCGATGAAATTGATGCGTTTGTGATGCCAGGCGTGAATGAATACGATAAAACGCCCTTTAGAGACGCTAGCCATAGCGAGAGTTTGAAAGAGCTTGGTTTGGCAGAAATCCATGATGAGGTAAAAGATCAGTTTAAAGATTTAATCAAAGCGTTTGAAGAAAATCTTAAAGATGAGATCAAGGGCGTAGAGCTTTCTGGTCATCTCACTTCAGCGGTGGCTTTAATAGGCGATGAACCAAATGCGATGATGGCTAATTGGATGCGTCAAATGGGGCAAAGCGTGCCTGAAAGCAAGAAAACTTTAGAATTAAACCCTAACCATGCGATTTTGCAAAAACTCTTAAAATGCGAAGATAAAGAGCAGTTGAGCGCTTTTATCTGGTTGCTTTATGATGGGGCGAAGCTTTTAGAAAAAGGGGCTTTAAAAGACGCTAAAAGCTTTAATGAGCGTTTGAATAGCGTGTTATTAAAGGCGTTGTAGGGGTAAAACCCTTTTTAAGGGTTTGAATAAAACTGCTTTAAACCCTTCAAACACCAATCTCAAAACGGCACTTGGAATACTTGGAATGAACGGGTTCGATAAAAGCTTCTTCATAATTAAAAAGATTAGTTCGTAGGGTTTATGTTTTCCTTAAAATATTAAAAAGCGTAAAAGCCAGCTAAATGCCATGTTTAGCTTAACTTTATTGAAACTAAAGCTCTATTTTTAATTCCTTGAGAGCGTCGCATGCTTCTTTAACGCTTGATTTGCAGCCTTTTTTAAAGTTTTCTACCGCTTGCTTTTCGTCCTTTGCTGTACCTTGAGCGTTGTATTGCATAACCCCTAAATTATAACACCCCCTACCATCTTTTAATTCGCATGCTTTAGAATAACGAACGATAGCCTCCTTAAAATTCTTTGCCACACCATACATGTATCCTGCATTAATACACCCTGGGCTGTCTTTTAAATCGCAAGCTTTTTCATACAAATCAAGAGCCTTTCTTAAATCCTTAGGCGTGCCTACGCCATAATGGTGTAGGCTTCCCAATACCGTACACCCTTCAGCATGGTTCAATTCACAAGATTTAGAGTAATATTGTGAGGCTTTTTTGGCGTCTTTAGAAACGCCTTGTCCGTTATAGTATAAATTTCCTAGTAGGCGGCACCCATAACCATCATTTAATTCACAACCTTTAGTGTAAAATTGAATGGCTTTTTTCAAGTCTTTTCCCACTCCTTTCCCTTCTTCATAAAACGCCCCTAAAAAAACACACCCAAAACCTTCTTTTAACTCACACGCTTTTTCAAAATGCACTTTAGCTTGAGTGAAATCTTGTTTCTTCACGCTCTCTATACCTAAACTAACAAGCTCTTTAGCGTCTGGCTCTGCCATTAACCCTCTCAAACACAACGCACCCAAACACAAGACCCCAAAAAGGGTTTTTTTAACACTCCCTAGCATGATATATCTCTTATTAAAAAAATGTAATCCTTTATAATTATAATCAAATATTGATGATTAAAGCCTTATTGAATGCCATTTTATTGGTGAAATAAAAAAATAATTGAGAATTGCTTCTCTTTTAAGCGCGTTCCAACGCTTGAGCTGGATTGCCATGCGATAGGGAATACTAGTGAGAAGCTGTATTAAAAGAGTTTGTTTTAAAAAGTTGATTGAGCCACCCCTTTAAGAGTGGCTTGGTAAAAGCCCTTAAGAATTTTAATTTTTGGAAAGGTTTCTTTATTACAAATGGAACAAAAAGGGCAAAAGGGTTATAGCAAGCTTTGGTTACTTTGTCAAGCATGACCCCACTCTTATAGGCTATGGATAAATGGATATTGGCATGTAAAGCTTGAGTTGGTTTGGTGGTTTTTGCCAGCGAAAAAAGCGTTGGTATTAAAAATAAAACCCTTACGCCAAAACCATTCCCCATTCATTTCTCGCTTAAATCCTCTAAAACCCCCAAAAACACCTTTTCTAAAAGCTCTAATTCTTTTAAGCTCACCCTTTCATCAATGGCATGGATCCTGTCATTAATGGCGCCAAATTCCACCACTTCTATGCCGTGAGCGCTAAAAAATCGCGCATCGCTCGTGCCTCCTTTGGTGTTTAAAAGGGGGGTGGTGCGGCATGTTTTTAAAATATTTTCTTTTAAAACGCTGGTAAGCTTTGAATGAGAAGCCGTGATGAAAGGCGAACTGCTTGACTCTAATTCTAAAGTGTGAGGCAAATCTTTCAAAACCTTTTCTAAATATTCTTTCAAACTCTCTTGGGTGGTTTTTAAAGAATGGCGCGCATTAAAGGTAATTTCTACGCTTGCTGGGGTAACGTTATTAGCCCCTAACCCTGCGTGCAAGTTGGTGATGACTAATTTTGAAGGGTCAAAACACTCATCGCCATTGTCTAAATGAACTCCTGAAATCAAAGGCAAAACCGAAGCGAGCGTATCAATAGGGTTTTGGCATTTTTGCGGGTAAGCCACATGCCCTTGAACGCCTTTTAAAATGAGTTTGCCATTAATGGAACCTCTTCGGCCAATTTTGATGCTATCGCCTAGGACTTTTTCGCAAGTGGGTTCAGCCACAATCGCCATGTGAGGGAGTAAATCTTTTTCTTTGAGTTTTTCTAACATGAGTTTTGTGCCAAAAATCCCTGACCCTTCTTCATCGCTCGTGAGTAAAATAGAAAGCAAAAAAGGGGTTTTAGGGTTAAAATTTAAACTCGCGCTCAAAAACGCCCCCACGCCCCCCTTCATGTCTTGCGCCCCACGGCCGTATAAAAACCCCTCTTTAATAATGGGTTTAAAGGGATCGCTTTGCCAATTATCTCCAGGAGGCACGACATCAATATGCCCTGCAAAGCAAAAATGCAAGGGCTTAACATTTTCTTTTGCATGCTTTTCTTTTGTATGATCTTTGGGGGGGTTAAAAATGCGGTATAAAAAAAGGTTTTTCACGCCATTTTCCCCACATTCTAGGGTTTTAAAAGTAGGAAAAAGCGATTTAATGTATTCAAAAATACCGCATTCTTTAGGCGTAATGGTGGGGTAGCTGATGAGCTTTTGGGTGATTTCTAAAGCGTCCATTAAAAATCCTTTAAGAGTTTTTTCGCAAATGGATATATAAATGCAAAACATCTAAATTCGCCGGGGTGATCCCGCTGATTTCTGAAGCTTCAAAAAGGCTTTTGGGGCGGAATTTTTCTAACTTTTCTACCGCTTCTAAGCTAAGGCCTGGAATGCCTTTAAACACAAAATGTTTAGGGATAGACACTTTGAGCATGCTATCCATTTTAGCGATATTTTCGTGTTGCTTTTCAATATAAATATTATACTTGCATTCAATTTTAATCTGCTCTAAAACCCGATCATTCAAAGGGGCTAAAAAGCTAAAAAAGGAGCGCATTTTTTCTAAATTAAAACTATCGCGCGCTAAAAGACTGACGCCATCAACCTTGTCATTGATAGGGTTTTCATCTAATTCACTCAAGCGTTTTAATACTTCTTTGCTAGGGGTAAGGACGCATTCTTTAAGGCGTTTGAGATTGTTTTGTATTGCTTGTTTGTCTTTTTTTAATTCCTTATAGAAATCCTGTTCCATAAGCCCCAAACGATAGGCATGTTCGCCTAACCTGAAAAGCGTGTTGTCTTCTCTTAAAAGCAAGCGGTATTCGGCCCGGCTAGTAAACATTCTGTAAGGCTCATTCGTGCCTTTAGTAACCAAATCATCAATCAAAACGCCGATATAAGCTTCATTGCGCTTTAAAATAAAGGGGGTTTGATTCTTTAAGGCTAATGCCGCATTAATCCCAGCCATAAGCCCTTGAGCCGCCGCTTCTTCATAGCCGGTAGTCCCGTTGATTTGCCCGGCCAAATAAAGCCCTTTGATTTTTTTGGTTTCTAAAGTGTGAGTCAATTCTGTAGGCTGGATAAAATCATATTCTATCGCATAGCCATAACGCGTGATGAGGGCGTTTTCTAAGCCTTTGATAGAGTGAATGACCTTTTCTTGCACATCTAGGGGCAAAGAGGTGCTTAAGCCGTTGATATAATATTCGCTTTTATGGATGGTTTGAGGCTCTAAAAACAGCTGGTGGCGTTCTTTTTCGCTGAAGCGGTTGATTTTATCTTCAATGCTAGGGCAATACCTTGGGCCTATGCCTTCAATTTGACCGCTAAATAGGGGGGCTCGGTGGAAATTATCCCTGATGATTTGGTGGGTAATAGGGTTAGTGTAAGTGATAAAACATGAGAGCTGGGTGGGGTTAAAATCTTTGGTTTTATAGCTGAAATAGGGAGGGTTTGTGTCCCCAAAATGCTCTTCTAATCCTTCAAAATCAATGCTATTGCCGGCCACTCTTGGGCAAGTGCCGGTTTTTAACCTCTCCACCTTAAAGCCAAGCTCCCTTAAATTTAAGGCTAAAGAATTAGAGGCGTTTTCCCCAAAGCGCCCGTTTTGGTTTTGGTGCTCGCCAATATGAACCACCCCTTTTAAAAAAGTGCCTGTGGTGATGATCACTTTTTTAGCTCTATAAGTGTTGTTAATGTTCGTGGTTACGCCCACTACCTCATCATTTTCAAGGATTAAACTTTCGGTCATTTCTTGAGAGACGCTCAAATTAGGGGTGTTTAAAACGAGATTTCTTGCAAAAATGCGGTAAGTATCCATATCAATTTGCGCTCTAGTCCCCCTAACCGCCGGCCCTTTAGAAGCATTTAGCACACGATATTGCAAACCGCTATGATCCGTAATAATCCCCATAGCCCCTCCTAAAACATCCACTTCTTTAGTCAAATGCCCTTTGCCCAAGCCCCCAATCGCCGGGTTACAGCTCGCCAAACCGATCGTGTCTATGAGCATGGTGATTAAATGCACCCTAGCCCCCATTTTGGCCGCAATCAAGCTCGCTTCAATGCCTGCATGCCCCCCACCAACCACTAAAATATCACTTTCTTTTACCACTCTTTTTCCTATTTTGATATGATTTTTCTAAAATCTTAGTTTTGAAAAAGTTTTATTGTAGCATGTAGGTTAGTAATTTTAAAGGGTAAAATAAAATGGAAAATCATTCGCATGCCAATACGCATACCGATACGCACACCGATGATAAAAGCACTAAGATCGTGCGTTTGTTGGGTCTTATAGGAGGGGTGTTAATCGCGCTTGTTATCTACTATGCGCTTAATGTTCAAATGCCTCATATTGTAGAAGAAATCCCCAAGCTCAGTTCTTTGAATTATAAGGCGATGCCTGTTGTGGCGGGGGTGGCTGTTTTAATGGGGATATGGTGGATGACTGAAGCCATTGACTTGCCCGCAACCGCGCTTTTACCTTTGGTGCTTTTTAGCGTCTTTAGCGTGGATCAATTCTCTAGCGTCAGCTCTTCTTACGCATCGCCGATTATCTTTCTTTTTATGGGAGGGTTTATTTTAGCTTTAAGCATGCAAAAATGGAATTTGCACACGCGCATCGCTTTAAGCATTATTTTATTGGTAGGCACAAGCCCTAGGAGGTTGATTTTAGGTTTCATGATAGCTACAGGCTTTCTGTCTATGTGGGTGAGCAATACCGCAACGGCAGTGATGATGTTTCCTGTTGGCATGAGCGTTTTGCAATTAGTCGCTAAACTGGTGGGCAAAGAAAACGCCTCTAATTCATGGTATCAAAAAGAAGAAATCACCAAAGCGCATGGGGGTATTATGAGTAATATCGTGCATAAGGGCAAAGACATTACCCAAGTCATTCAAGAAAAGACTACTATCTATCGCACGAATTTCAGCATTTGCTTGATGCTTGGCATCGCTTATGCGGCTTCTATTGGCTCTTTAGGCACTTTGATTGGCACGCCGCCTAACGCTTTATTGGCCGGCTATATGAAAACCGCTTTCAATATTGAAATTGATTTCGCTCAGTGGATGGTGTTTGGAACACCATTAGCCTTCATCATGCTCATTTTAGCGTGGCTCTTGCTCACTTATGTGATTTTCCCTTTAAAGATTAAAGAAATCCCAGGGGGTAAGGAAGTCGTTAAATCGGAGTTAAAAAAACTAGGTCGTTTGAGTCAGGCGGAAATCTCTGTGGGGATTATTTTTATCCTAGCGTCTTTAGGGTGGATTTTCTTAGACACGATTTTAAAATCTTGGGGCATTAAGATAGATAAAATTGATTCCGTGATCGCTATGGGGGTTTCTGCACTTTTATTCATTTTGCCCGCTAACCATCAGGGCGATAGGCTCATTGATTGGGGTGTTGCCAAAAAACTCCCTTGGGATGTGTTGCTTTTATTTGGCGGTGGGTTAGCCTTGAGCGTGCAATTTTCTAAAACCGGGTTGAGTTTGTGGATCGGGCATTTAGTTTCTGGCTTTTCGCATTTACCGATTTTATTCATCATTGTCATGGTAACTTTAATGGTCATTTTCTTAACCGAAATCACTTCTAACACCGCCACCGCTGCCGCGTTTTTACCGGTGATTGGGGGAGTGGCGATGGGCATGGGTTATGAAAACCATCAGAGCTTGTTATTGACCATTCCTGTAGCCTTGAGCGCGACTTGCGCGTTCATGCTCCCTGTAGCCACCCCACCCAATGCAATAGCTTATGGCTCTGGGTATGTTAAAATAACGGATATGATTAAAGCTGGTTTGTGGCTTAATTTGGTGGGCGTTGTTTTGATTAGCATGTTTAGCTATTTTTTGGTTTCGTTAATATTTAATTGATTAAGGAAAAAAGTGAAAGAAGAGTTATTTAAAGAAAAGTCTCGTTATATTACAGGGTTTGTTTTAATCATTGTAGCAGGCTTGATTTTGTATGCGGACAATTTGTTGTTGTTTTGGGCGGTTTTAGGGGGGATTTATGCGGTAGGGTTTTCTGAAGCGTTAAGGTTGTTCCAGGTTAAAGCGAGCTTTAGCCTGTATTTCATTTTAGTGTTGTCATGGGTAGCGGCGTATTTTAACGGGCACCCTATAGAATGCGCTCTTATTAGTGCCATGGTCATGGCTAGTGTTATCGCTTATCAAAAAGCGCACCATAGCGAAGCCATTTTACCCTTTTTGTATCCGGGCGTTGGGTTTTTTGCGCTTTTTGGGATTTATAAGGATTTTGGTGCAGTGGCGATCATCTGGCTTTTAGTGGTGGTGGTTGCAAGCGATGTGGGGGCATTTTTTGGAGGCAAGCTTTTAGGCAAAATCCCTTTCACGCCCACTTCACCGAATAAAACCTTAGAGGGCGCGTTGATTGGCGTTGTTTTGGCGAGCGTTTTAGGATCGTTTGTGGGCATGGGGAAATTGAGCGGAGGCTTTTTTATGGCGCTTTTATTCAGTTTCTTAATCGCGCTTATGGCGGTGTTTGGGGATTTGTATGAAAGCTATTTGAAAAGAAAAGTCGGGATCAAGGATAGCGGTAAGATTTTACCCGGGCATGGGGGCGTTTTAGACCGATTGGATTCCATGCTGTTTGGGGCTTTGAGTTTGCATGTGTTGTTGTATTTTTTAGAAGTTTGGAAAGAGACGGCGGTGTTTTTAGGGGACTGAATGGTTGTTTTAGGAAGCACCGGCTCTATCGGGAAAAACGCCCTTAAAATCGCAAAAAAATTCAAGGTAGAAATAGAAGCCTTAAGCTGTGGGAAAAATATCGCTTTAATCAATGAGCAAATCCAAATTTTCAAACCCAAAAAAGTAGCGATTTTAGATCCTAACGATTTGAATAATTTAGAGCCTTTGGGAGCGAAAGTGTTTGTAGGGTTAGAGGGCATTGATGCGATGATAGAAGAGTGCACTTCCAATTTAGTCATTAACGCCATTGTGGGCGTGGCAGGATTGAAAGCGAGCTTTAAAAGCTTACAAACTAATAAAAAACTGGCCCTAGCGAATAAAGAAAGTTTGGTGAGCGCGGGGCATTTATTAGACATTTCACAAATCACGCCCGTTGATAGCGAGCATTTTGGTTTGTGGGCGTTGTTGCAAAACAAGACTTTAAAGCCTAAATCTTTAATCATTAGCGCGAGTGGGGGGGCTTTTAGGGACACGCCTTTAGAATTTATTCCTATTCAAAACGCGCAAAATGCGCTCAAGCACCCTAATTGGAGCATGGGATCTAAAATCACCATTGATTCAGCGAGCATGGTCAATAAGCTTTTTGAAATTTTAGAAACTTACTGGCTTTTTGGCGCGTCTTTAAAGATTGATGCACTGATTGAAAGGAGTTCTATCGTGCATGCTTTGGTGGAGTTTGAAGACAACTCTGTCATCGCGCATTTAGCGAGCGCGGACATGCAATTACCCATAAGCTATGCGATCGATCCGAAGTTGGCCTCTTTGAGCGCATCTATCAAGCCCTTAGATTTATACGCTTTAAGTGCGATCAAATTTGAACCCATTAGCATGGAGCGCTACACTTTGTGGCGTTATAAAGACTTGTTGTTAGAAAACCCCAAGCTTGGCGTGGTGCTTAACGCGAGCAATGAAGTGGCGATGGAGAAGTTTTTAAATCAAGAAATCGCTTTTGGTAGCTTTATCCAAATCATCTCTCAAGCCTTAGAATCATACGCTAAAACGCCTTTCAAGCTTTCTAATTTAGATGAAGTGCTAGAATTAGATAAGGAAGTTAGGGAGCGTTTTAAAATGTAGCGGGAGTGTAGTATAATAAGATTTCGTTTTTAATAGCGTTTTTATTTCAATTAGGAGTTTTATGGGGTTAAAAAATAAAATCAAGGGTTTTGTTAAAGAGAGAATGCCTTTTGTGGTGAGATATGTTCGTAGTTTAAAAGGGGCCAAAAACATTTATGATGAAATCAATCATGAAATTAAGGAAATGTTAGAGGCTAAAAAACTTCGTTCTCTTCAAGAAGAAGCTTTATTCAACCATGATTATCAAGAAAGCGTGTTTTTAGCTATCGCTTCTTTAAATAATGAAAGTTTCATGGAACGCAATAGGATTATTTATAAAAGTAGTTCTCTTAATTATAATTATGGGGGGGGGGCATTTAGAAGATAGGGTTATCCATCCCACTTTAACTCTACCCAATCCCACGCATTCAGGTTATTTTGACTACGATAAAAAAAGTCAAAACCCTAAAAGCCCTCTAAACCCATGGGCTTTTATTAGAGTCAAAAATGAAATCGTTACTTTAGAAGAGAGTTTGTTTTCTATGCTTCCTGCCGTTCAAAGGGGGGTCATTGGTTTTAATGATTGCGATGATGGCTCTAAAGAAGTGATTTTAGAGTTTTGTAAAAAGTTCCCCTCGTTTATCCCTATCAGCTATCCTTATGAAGTCATGCTAAAGGATTGCCCGAGTTTGTGGCACCAATTTTATCATTACTGTAATTATACGCTTTCTTTTATCCCTAAAAATGAGTGGGTTATTAAAATTGATTGCGATCATATCTATGACGCTAAAAAGCTTTATGAAAGTTTTTATATCCCTAAGAGCATTAAAGAGGTTGTGATGTATTCGCGCATTAATTTTGTGGTGCAGGATTTTGAAGTGTTTGTTCGTAATGATGGGGATTTTGGGTTTTTAGACGCATGGGGGGATCATTGGTTATTGTATAACGATTGCGAGCCTTTTGAAATTTGGCAACACAATGATGATATTTATGAAATTTTAAAGCTTAAAGATAAACACCACATTAAAGATAAGGAAATGGTGCAATGGCACTTCCCTTTAGCTAAAAAGAGGCGAAACGCTATCGTTTATGACGATTTGATCCCTTTAAAAGAATTTAAAAAACACCATGCCGATTTAATAGGCACAAGGATTGAAGAAAGCATGCTAGATGAAAAGAGAATTTTAGAAATGTATCAAAAATTCAATTTAGCGGAAAGATAGCTATAAACACGCAGTTTATTTCCTTACAAACTGCTTGTATAGAAATTCCTTTCTCCCTATGGCGATGATATGGTTGCGCATTTTGTCATGCAAATCGCCTAAGAAAAAAGGGGTTTTTAAGGCAAGTTTAGGAATGTCTAGGGCATACACTTGAATTAAGTAATGGTGATCGCCATTAGGGGGCATGGGGCCGATATAGACGCTGTTATTGAGATTGGAGCGTTGTTTTTCGCTTTCATTGAGCGGTGAACGCATAAAGCCTTGAGTGAGCGAATTGACCCCTTGAATAATCCTTTTATCCATCATGGAAGCGTTTTCTTCTAAAACATTATAAGAAATATTGCCCACGACCCAATGGACAAACGGCATGCCGCACACTTTTTGAGCGTCATGATCGATAAGTTCTAACGCATAGCTTTGAGCGCCTTCCACTTTTTGCCATGAGATTTTAGGCGAATAAGTGGGTAAGCCGTTTGGATTGAGAAACCCTCTAGGAGCGTTACCGCCAAATTTAGCGTCCAAATACCCTTTTGAATCGGTTTGAATCATTACTTCAAAAGTTTTCATTTTAAGCCCTTTTTCTTTGAAATCGTTTTGCGTTTCCTTATTGTAGCATGATCATAAAAACACATCTTACTTTGGAGCATGATATTAGAATAATTATTTTTAATGATTGTATAGCTATTTATTTTTGGTGGTTACCATTGAACGCATGGAAAGTAGAATAAATCGTTTGAGCGCCAAGATAGACGCACTATTGGAACAGCAAAAAAAAGTGATTTCGTTGTTAGAAACTTATTTGAGCGTTTATTCCACACCACAAGAGGCTTCAAATAAGCTTTTTAAGGGCATTAGTCAAGGCATGGAGTTGGCCCCAGAAATCGCGCAAGAAGATGAAGAAAAACGCCTTTATGTGTTGCAATATTTAAGCCATGTGGATATTACCAAAAACAAGCAAGACTCCCAGATCAAAAAAGATTGTTTGGAATTTATCCAAAGGTTTAATATCCCAAAGCCCATTATCGTTACCGCTCTTTATAACCTTAAAGGCATTAAGCCCACTAAAAAAGAAGTGGCGAAACAATTGCAAAAACTCTATGTGTGGGAGAGGCGTTACCAACAAGGGGGGATAGACGCTTTGAAAGACAGGCGCGGGAGACCCCTTAAAAAACCCTAAGCGGGTTGATAATGGCTATGTTGGTTTTTAATGGAGGTATTCGTGTTTCTCAAAATGTTTTTTAAAATTCATCTTATTTTAAGTTAAAATTAAGAAAATATCTTGTATTTAATCATAATTTAGACTTAGATAAGAAAATCTATGTAAAATTTTTGAGGAGAATATTAGCCTTGTTACAACGAATTTATTTAGACAATAACGCTACAACTAGGATTGACCCTAAAGTCAAGGAGATCATGGATCCTTTTTTAAGAGATCATTACGGGAACCCTAGCTCGTTACACCAATTTGGCACAGAAACCCACCCAGCCATTGCAGAAGCGCTAGATAAGCTTTATAAGGGTATTAACGCTAGGGATATAGATGATGTGATCATCACTTCTTGTGCGACAGAAAGCAATAATTGGGTTTTAAAGGGCGTGTATTTTGATGAATGCTTGAAAAAGGGCAAAAACCATATTGTAACCACGGTTGCAGAGCATCCGGCGGTGCGATCCACTTGTAATTTTTTAGAAAGCTTGGGGGTGGAGGTTACTTACTTGCCCATTAATGAGCATGGGAGTATCACCGCAGAGCAAGTCAAAGAAGCGATCACAGAAAAAACCGCTCTAGTGAGCGTGATGTGGGCGAATAATGAAACCGGTCTTATTTTCCCCATTGAAGAAATTGGGGCTATCTGTAAAGAAAAGGGCGTGTTGTTCCATACCGATGCGGTGCAAGCGATTGGTAAAATCCCTGTAGATGTGTTGAAAGCGAATGCGGATTTCCTTTCTTTTAGCGCGCACAAGTTTCATGGGCCTAAAGGCATTGGGGGGTTGTATATTAGAAGTGGGGTGGGATTGACCCCTCTTTTTCATGGCGGGGAGCATATGAATGGCAGGCGCAGCGGGACTTTGAATGTGCCTTATATTGTGGGCATGGGTGAAGCGATGAAATTAGCCGTAGAGCATTTAGACTATGAAAAAGAAGTGGTAGGGAAATTGCGCGACAAATTAGAAGAAGCGCTTTTGAAAATCCCTGATGTGATGGTAGTAGGGGATCGAGTCCATCGTGTGCCTAACACGACTTTAGTCAGCGTGAGAGGGATTGAAGGAGAGGCCATGCTGTGGGATTTAAACCGCTCTAATATCGCCGCTTCCACAGGGAGCGCGTGCGCGAGTGAGGATTTAGAGGCTAATCCTGTCATGGTGGCGATTGGGGCGAGCAAGGAATTGGCTCATACCGCTATCAGGCTTTCATTGAGCCGTTTTAACACGGAAGCTGAGATTGATAAAACGATTGAAGTTTTCTCTCAAGCGGCTGTAAGATTGAGAAACATTTCAAGCTCTTATTAAAAAGAACATAAAGGAATCAAAATGGCAAAACATGATTTAGTGGGTTCGGTTCTCTGGGACGCGTATTCTAAAGAAGTTCAAAGGCGCATGGATAACCCTACGCATTTAGGGGTCATCACAGAAGAGCAGGCTAAAGCCAAAAACGCTAAGCTCATTGTGGCGGATTACGGCGCAGAAGCATGCGGTGATGCGGTGAGGTTGTATTGGCTTGTAGATGAAAGCACGGATACGATTGTTGATGCGAAGTTTAAAAGCTTTGGTTGCGGAACAGCGATCGCAAGCTCAGACATGATGGTAGAGTTGTGTTTGAATAAAAGAGTTCAAGATGCGGTAAAAATCACGAATTTAGATGTGGAAAGAGGCTTAAGAGACGATCCGGACACGCCGGCTGTCCCTGGGCAAAAAATGCACTGCTCGGTGATGGCGTATGATGTGATCAAAAAAGCTGCCGGCATGTATTTGGGGAAAAACGCCGAAGATTTTGAAGAAGAAATCATCGTGTGCGAGTGCGCTAGGGTGAGTTTAGGCACGATTAAGGAAGTGATTAGGCTCAATGATTTAAAAAGCGTTGAAGAAATCACTAATTACACCAAAGCCGGTGCCTTTTGTAAAAGCTGTGTGAGACCGGGTGGGCATGAAAAAAGGGATTATTACCTAGTGGATATTCTTAAAGAAGTGCGCGAAGAAATGGAAGCTGAAAAACTTAAAGCCGCCGCGAATAAATCCCAAAATGGGGAATTGGCTTTCAGGGAAATGACTATGGTTCAAAAGATTAAAGCGGTGGATAAAGTCATTGATGAAAATATCCGCGCGATGCTTATGATGGATGGAGGGGATTTAGAAATTTTAGACATTAAAGAAAGCGATGATTACATTGATGTGTATATCCGCTACATGGGGGCATGCGATGGGTGCATGAGCGCAACTACCGGGACTTTATTTGCCATTGAAAACGCCTTACAGGAATTATTGGATCGCAGTATCAGGGTGTTACCGATTTGATTTGAACTTTTTAGGGGGTGGAGGCCTTTTTTCAAGCGAAGCGCTAATAAACTCTGAGGAATGATTAGCGCTTGCAACATTATTCATTATACGCTACTTTTATGCTAATATGCTATTTTGAAGCGATTTGCGATGATGATTGAAGGAACTTGATGAAAACGACAGAAAACACAGATGAAACTCGCTTGAGGGGAACTAAAAATAAACTAGGACGCAAACCAAAAGCAGACGCTAATAAAAAAACTCGCGCTGTAAGCTTGTATTTTTCTGATGAGCAATACCAAAAACTAGAGAAAATGGCTAACGAAGAAGAAGAAAGCGTGGGATCTTATATCAAACGCTATATTTTGAAGGCTTTAAGAAAAATAGAGCAAAATGGCGCTTGATAACTTTTTAACTTGGTCTTAGTTTAGCTTTATGAGTTTTGCTAGAAAACAAAACCAAAACCTTGTTTTTATCTGGTCTTTAGCTGTGTGATTTTAAAAAAGAGTGGTATTTTGGCTAAAAAAACTTCTTTATTTGAGTGTCAGCATTGCGGTTTTACAAGCCCTAAATGGCTGGGAAAGTGCGTTCAGTGCAACGCATGGGAGAGTTTTATAGAATTGAACCAAGCTCAAAAGGAAGTTTTAAATGCACTTAAAAAACCGCTCCCACAAGCGCAAAAAAGCGTTTCTATCGCTGAAATTGAACATGAAGAAGTCATCAAGTTTTCTTCCACTCAAAGCGAGTTGGATATTGTTTTAGGTGGGGGGATCGCTAAAGGAGGGCTGTATTTAGTGGGGGGGAGTCCTGGGGTGGGGAAATCCACTCTGCTTTTAAAAGTGGCTTCTGGCTTAGCCAAAAACCAGCAAAAGGTTTTGTATGTGAGCGGGGAAGAGAGCTTGAGCCAGATTAAAATGCGCGCCATTAGGTTGGATTGCATAGAAAAAGAATTGTATCTGCTCAATGAAATCAATTGGCCTGTGATTAAGGCTAATATAGAAAGCGAAAATTATTTTGCTTGCGTGATTGATTCTATCCAAACGCTTTATTCGCCAGAGATTTCTTCAGCCCCCGGCTCTATTTCGCAAGTGCGAGAGATCACTTTTGAGCTCATGCGTTTGGCAAAAACAAGAGATGTTGCTATTTTTATCATTGGTCATATCACTAAAGAAGGGAGCATCGCAGGGCCTAGAGTGCTAGAGCATATGGTAGATAGCGTGCTGTATTTTGAGGGCGATCCCAGTAGGGAATTAAGGATTTTGAGGAGTTTTAAAAACCGCTTTGGCCCTACGAGTGAAATCGGCTTGTTTGAAATGAAAGAGCAGGGTTTGGTGAGCGCTAAAGAAGCTTCAAGCTTGTTTTTTTCCAAAGAAGAGCCTATGGAGGGGAGTGCCATTACCATCACTTTAGAAGGATCAAGGGCGTTGATTTTAGAGATTCAGGCGTTGGTGAGCGAGTGCAGTTTTGGAGCGCCCAAACGATTAGCGAACGGGTTTGACACCAACCGCCTTAACATGCTTATTGCTTTGTTAGAAAAAAAGCTAGAAATCCCTTTAAACCGCCATGATGTGTTTATCAATGTGAGCGGAGGCATTAAGATTAGCGAGCCGGCTTGCGATTTGGCGGTCATTGCCAGTATCCTTTCAAGCTTTAAAAACAGAAAAATTGACAATAAAACGGCGTTTTTGGGCGAAGTGAGTTTGAATGGCAGGATTTTAGAAGCCCCTAATTTGAACGCTAGGTTGAAAGAAATGGAAAATTACGGCTTTTTAAAAGCCATTTTGCCCAAAAAACCCAGTCAAAAAACCTCTATCAAATGCTATGAGGCCAATGTGGTGGGTAAGATTGTTGAGTGGATGTGATGAACTTTTGTTACCTAATAGAACAGAGCCCTATTAAAATTTAAACTCAATTTAAAGAGCAACTACCATTTTTTTTAGTTATAATGGCGGACACCATTAAAATTAAAACAAAGGTTGTCAATGAAAGTATTATCTTACTTGAAAAATTTTTATCTTTTTCTAGCGATAGGAGCAATTATGCAAGCGAATGAAAACATGGGATCTAAACTTCCCAAAACCGATGAAAGAGTGATTTACTTGGCTGGGGGGTGCTTTTGGGGGCTAGAGGCGTATATGGAGAGGATTTATGGCGTTATAGACGCAAGCTCTGGTTACGCTAACGGCAAGACTTCAAGCACGAATTATGAAAAATTGCATGAGAGCGATCATGCTGAAAGCGTGAAAGTGATCTATGATCCTAAAAAAATCAGTTTGGACAAGTTGCTACGCTATTATTTTAAGGTGATTGATCCGGTGAGCGTGAACAAGCAGGGTAATGATGTGGGCAAGCAGTATCGCACAGGGATTTACTATGTCAATAGCGCGGATAAAGAAGTGATAGACAACGCCTTAAAAGCGTTACAGAAAGAAGTGAAAGGCAAGATCGCTATTGAGGTAGAGCCGTTAAAAAATTATGTGAGGGCTGAAGAATACCACCAAGATTATTTGAAAAAACACCCTGGTGGCTATTGCCATATTGATTTGAAAAAGGCGGATGAAGTGATTGTAGATGACGATAAATACACCAAACCCAGCGATGAAGTTTTAAAGAAAAAACTCACCAAACTCCAGTATGAGGTGACTCAAAACAAACACACTGAGAAACCTTTTGAAAATGAGTATTACAACAAAGAAGAAGAGGGCATTTATGTGGATATTACCACAGGCGAGCCGTTATTTTCTTCAGCGGATAAATACGACTCCGGTTGCGGGTGGCCAAGCTTTTCTAAGCCCATCAATAAAGATGTGGTGAAATACGAAGACGATGAGAGCCTTAACAGGAAACGTATTGAAGTATTAAGCCGTATTGGTAAGGCGCATTTAGGGCATGTGTTTAACGATGGGCCTAAAGAATTAGGGGGCTTAAGGTATTGCATCAACAGTGCGGCTTTGAGGTTTATCCCCTTAAAAGACATGGAAAAAGAGGGCTATGGCGAGTTTATCCCTTATATCAAAAGGGGTGAATTGAAAAAATACATCAATGATAAAAAGTCGCATTAAGGGGGTATGACTAAGCCCCCTAAGGGGGTTAAAATGGGGGGTTTAAGCGTTTGGGTTGTCTTATGGGTTATTTTAAAAAACGCTAAAAATCACCTTAACTGATTGTTTTTTAACTATTCTTATTCAAAAAAAACCCCTATAAAATATTTTATCTCTTAAAAGAAGTCATTTAAAAAATGTATTTTTTGGCTCTGTTCTCATCAAATAAAGATAACTAAAACTTTTTACTTTTTTAAAAATAGGGTTTTTAATTTTATTTTTTGTTTCAAACTCATTTTTTAAGGGGGTAGGGGGTTATCCCATTACAACCCCCAAACTAAACCCCCCTAACCCTAAAGAAGCGCTTTTTTAGAGATTATCGCTTGTTAAAAATCAAGCTCTTTTAAAAAATGCCCTTGATTTATTTTTAAATTTTTAACCCATAATGAGCTTGTGTAAGGTCGCTAAAATGCTTAAGGCATAAATGAGGAGCAAGAGGATTTTATGTACCTTTTCATTAGCCAAAGCAATGAGCTTAATGCCAATGCCCACCCCTAAAAACGCTCCAATACCGGTAATCACCCCCGCTTGAACGCTTATATCATCAAGAACCTTCCCGTTATAAAGAGAGATGACCCCAGATAAAGAAGCGAACACCACAAAAAATAGCCCCAAAGGCACGATTTTTTTAGAATCGTATTTCAAAAAATAGCCCAAAAACGGCACCATTAAAATCCCCCCGCCCATGCCTAGTGGGATAGAAAAGATGCCGGTAACAAAACCGGCGAGCATCAAAACCCCATGCGTTCTATCCATAGACACAAAGGGGATTGGGCGCTTTTTTTCTGGCGTTTTGTTATTCGCATGCAAATCAAAATGCATTTCTTCAAAATGCTCTGGTTTCTTGTTGCTAGAAAAAGCGTATTTGATAAAGGTGTAGCACACCACCACCACAAACACAGCCATTAAAATCTTATCGTTAATGATTTTTAAGATAAAGCTCCCTAAAATCGCCCCCATTAGCCCTCCAAGCGCGGCAAATGAGCCTTCTCTCAAATCCAACAAGCCCTTTTTGTAATTGATGATAGAGCCGACCACTGAAGAAAAAAGCATTTGCATGAGCGAAATACCCACCGCATGGCTATAGCTAAAATGGGCAAAAATCGCGCTAGGGACGACAATCTCCCCCCCACCAATACCAAAAAACCCGGCGGTAATGCCAGTGAATAGCCCCACAAGAGCCAAAATAAACGCTGTTGATTCTTCCATAAAAAACTCCCTAAATTTTAAATTATTACTTTATCAAAAAAGAGTGATAATCTTTAAAAAATTTTCTTTCAATGATTACAAAAATAGGGTTTTGATTACTTTAATTTTATCGCTTGGGAGCGGTTGCAAGAGATTATCTAGGCTCTTTACTGCTTAATTTTAAAAAGGCTTTCAAGCGTTTTTAAACAAACCCCTTTTTTTAAAGAGGGTTTTTAGTAAGCAAACACATAATTGAGGAAAAGGCTATACATCCTTCGGTATTCTAGTTTAGCGCCCATGAAAGAATAGTAGCTTGTGTTGATCGTAGGGATTTTAAAACCTAGTTCAATGCCATGCTGAGCGGCATGATCGCTGTCTTTTTTCTTGGGCCTAGCGAGATTCATTCTCAAGCCTAAATCAAACAAAAATTGGAAGTTAGAAGTGCTGACCTTAGCGTTATAAATGCCATTCATCATGGTCAAATTCACTTGTTGGGAATTAAGCCATGAAGTCCCGGCTAGCGCAAAGCCACCAAAAAGCCCCACAGAAAGCTTGTTATTCTTGCCTAAAAAGTTGGTGTTTTTATCGTTGATGAAGTTATAAAGCGCATCCATACCCACCCCATAAGTCCACACATCAGAAGCGGAGTTGAAAAAGTTGGATTTAATGAATGCATGGTTGTAATCAAAAAAGCCATAATACCTTAACCCGCACCTTCTTTTTTTGCCAAAGAATTGCTTATAGCCCACTTGCACGCCGATGCCGTTCATCGCCCCGTTATTGGTTTGAGAACTGATCATGCCAAAGCGCCTGAAAGGGTTTTTGCCTAGTTCTTGCGTGGTGGTTTGGAGCTGGTTGTATTTGTCTGCATTTAAAGAATAAGTGAGCAAACCTTCTGGGGAATTAGGGTTTTGAGTGGAATGCGTCATGTTTTGAAGAGACTTAGCGTTAGGCAAGTTGGAGATACCATTATTAATCGCTGTAGAGTCTTTATTCAGGGTGTTAAGGGCTTCTTTAAAATTCAAAATGGTTTGAGCCAAAGCTTTCTCTTGATTGACCTGATTGCCATAATAAGCGGTGTGTTGCACCAAAGAGTTTAAAGTTTCCTTCACAAACGCGCAGCCTGAACCATAAGTGTTGTCGTTAATCACACCAGCCGATCCTGCGGTGCATTCTTCTAGATCTTGTTGGATAGGCCCTTGAATGCTGTGGAAATTGTCCGCAACTTGCTTAGCTAAACCTAAAATCTCTGCTTGAGCTTCAGCTCTATTGAGCATTTCTTGAGCGAATTGCTTATTTTTAGAAGTGTAGGGGTTGAAATTGTCTGGCTGCGTGATTCGGGTGTTTTCGTTAGCGTTAAGCTGTTTGGTTTTTGCTAGGGCTGTTTGAGCGTTTTTAATCATTTCGTTAATAGCGTTAAAAGAAGGGCCAAAAATATCCATCACAGTCCCGGTCTTGCCGCTAAACCCCCATGCCCCACCGCCACCATTCACATGCGGGTTTTGGGTGGTAAGGACATTGATGATAGTAGCGGCTTGTTGCAAAAGGTTTTCAGCGTCATTGACGCTGCTAATTTTTAGCTGGATTGGAATTGATGATCCGCCTGAATAATAATTGCCATTCCCATCAGGGTAAGTGTATTCTGTGGTAGGGTTTCTTGTGAAAGTTTGATTGATATTGACTACCATATTTTTAGAGCCATTCAAGGCAGGCATTCCACCCCCTTGACTTTGGTTTAAAGCGGTTTGGATAGTTTGATAAGCGGTATTGAGAGTCTGGTATTCACTACTAGATAGGATACCATTTGGCCCTACATTGCTAGCTCCATTGCAAGTGGTGGTGGTCGTTCCGCTATTAGTGCTGTAGCTGTAGTTTGGCGTGTTACTAAACGATCGAACGCCCCCATTTTCTAAATGATCTGTGCCAAGATTGGGACCAGGACCACAGCTGATACCAAAGGCTATGACTTGCCACATGCCAACAGCCGCATTGAGCGCTAAAGCCACAGCTTGATAGGCGGGGGAAGTGGTGGTAGCGCTAGTGAGGTTGATCGCGCTTGAGCTTAGATTGTCAATCGCACCCGTGATAGCGCTAGGCGTGCTGGCTAGATTGACTAAGGAATTTAAGTAATTGTATTGGTTTAAAAGGTTGCTCAAATTATCGTATTTGTCCGCAAGATTTTGCAACGCTCCTGTGTTTTTCACTTGTTGAACCGCTTCGCCGATCTGATAGCCCACGCTCATGTAAAATCCGTCATCTTCAGCCCTTGATAATGAAGCCATGAGAGAAAGAGAGAGTAAGAGGGATTTTTTGATTTTCATGTTTTTCCTTTTATTAGATTTTTGTTGGTTTCGCATTCCCATGATAGTCATGTTTATGAAATTTCGCCATTTTACCATAAAATGCTTATTCTTAACTTAAAATTTATATTTTGAAAAAAAAAAAAAACAATTTTAAGTATTTTTTACAATAAAATATCATATAGCTTGATTTACAGAAAAGGGATTTTATCCGGTTTGAAATTGGTTTTTAAACCTTTGGTTATAATGAAAGCGATTTGAATTGAAAAGAGTGGCATGTTTGAAAAGATACAAAAAGAATGGCTGAGCAACATTCAAAAAGATTTGCTGTCTGGTTTTGTGGTGGGGCTTTCTGTGATCCCAGAGACCGCTGGCTTTGCGATCATGGTGGGTTTAGATGTGGGCGTAGCGTTTTATACGACCTTTTACATGGCTTTTGTTTTGTCTTTTTTTGGGGCTAGAAAGGCGATGATTAGCGCAGCGGCTGGCTCAGTGGCGCTCATTTTAGTGGGTGTGGTTAAAAATTATGGGCTTGAATACGCGGGCGTGGCGACTCTTATGGCAGGAATATTGCAAATTCTTTTAGGCTATTTGAAAATAGGGAATCTTTTAAGATTTATCCCCCAATCAGTGATGTATGGCTTTGTGAACGCGCTAGGCATTTTGCTTTTAACAGAGCAATTCAAATTCCTTCAAAACCAAAATTTGGGGGTGTTTATCTTGCTCGCTATTGGAATATTGATTATTTACCTCTTCCCTTTAATCACTAAAAAAATCCCCTCTAATCTGATTTGTATCCTTGCAGTGAGCGCGATCGCTTTAATTTTTGATATGCATGCGCCGAATTTGGGGAGCATTGAGCAAGGGGTTTCAGGCTTTCATTTCATCATTATCCCCAAAAATTTGGATTTTAAAATAATGATAGAGTTGTTGCCTTACGCTCTTTCTTTAGCGCTAGTGGGAACGATAGAAAGCTTATTGACCGCTAAAACTTTAGACGTGATTTTAAAAGATGGCGTGAGCGATAAGAATAAAGAAACTAAAGCGCAAGGCTTGGGGAATATCATCTCAGGGCTTTTAGGGGGAATGACAGGGTGCGCTTTAGTGGGGCAGTCTATCATCAACGCAAAATCCGGGGCCAAAACAAGGCTTTCTACTTTTTTTGCCGGCTTTTCTTTAATGGTGCTGATATTAGTGTTTAATGAATACGTGGTTAAGATCCCTATTGTGGCGGTTGTGGCGGTGATGGTGATGATTTCTTTCACCACTTTTAATTTCCAATCCGTTATTAACATTAAAAAAATCAAGCTCTATGACACGCTGAACATGCTCTTAGTCGTGGCGGTGGTTTTATACACGCATAATTTAGCGATAGGGGTTGTGGTGGGGGTGTTAGTCAATGCGTTATGGATCAAATCCAAAGGGATTGCGTGAAGTTTTATTTTAAAAAGTTGGATAGCTAGAGATATGGCTCCAGATGTAGGATTCGAACCTACGACCAAGCGGTTAACAGCCGCCTACTCTACCGCTGAGCTAATCTGGAATTTCGCTCAAAAACAAAAAGAAATTTTAGTGTGTTTTTTGTAAAAAGTCAAGTAAAATGATGCCATTATTCACTTGAGAGCCAAAAAGTTGGCTTTGTTCTCATTAGTAATGAGAACCGATTTAATATCAATAAGCCAAAACATAATTGAGATACACGCTATAAAGTCTTCGGTAGGTTAATTTAGCGCCCATGAAAGAATAGTAATTGGTGTTGATCGTGGGGATTTTCACGCCTAATTCAATGCCATGATGGATCCCTTGAAGCCTTAAACCGGTGTTGAATAAGAATTGGAAATTGGTGTTGTTGATCTTAGCGCTGTAGGCGCTATTGGTGATTTTTAAATTCGCAGATTGGTTATTAAGCCATGTCGTTCCTGCTAATGCGATGCCCCCAAAAATACCAAAAGAGACTTTGCGGTTTCGATCGGATCCGCCATTGATGAAGTTCAATAAAAGATCACTGCCCGCGCCATAAGTGAAAACATTGGAAGCGGAGTTAAAAAAGTTGGATTTGATATACGCATAGTTGTAATCAAAAAAGCCATAATACCGGATCCCAAAAAATTTATTTTTCCCAAAGAATTGCTTATAGCCTAATTGCACGCCCACGCCATTCATCGCCCCGTTATTGCTTTGAGAATTAATCAATCCCACGCTTCTAAAAGGGTTATGGCCAAACTCTTTGGTGGTGGTTTGGAATTGAGAATATTGGGTTTCGTTGAGAGAATAACTATAGCTAGATCGGCTCACCAAACTGTGAAACCCTTTAGAATTAGGCGTTTTTTGAAGGGTGTTGTAGATGGTTTCTAAATTATCCCCTTTGAGGTAAGAGATGGTGTCATTGATAACGCTTGAGACTTGATTGAGGTTTTTATTGAAATCAGCGTTGTTAAACGCGCTTTGTTGGTTTGGACTTTCTGGGCTAGTTCTTCGGGCTTCTGCAGCGGCTTTTTTAGCGCTATCAATCATGCTATTGATGGCACTAAAGGTGTTGCCAAAAATAGCGCATGCGTTCCCGCTTGCATTAATGCCCCATGGTTTGCCATTGCCCCCATCTACGCTTGGGCATTGGCTTTGAAGGGTATTAATAATGGTGCCAGCTTGAGTTAAAAGATGTTCATAGTCATTTTTAATATTGAGATTATTGTTTTTATTTTCTAGGGTATTTTGGAGCAATTGAGAAATCGCATTGATTTTGTCGTATTCGCTAGTAGATAGCGAGTTATTGGCTAAATTAGAGGCTACCACTTGCCACATGCCCACCGCAGAGCTGAGCGCTGAGGACACGGCTTCTTTAGCGCTATTAGGGGTTGTTTTTAATCTGCTGGCGCTCTCTTTTAGATTATTAATCGCTTGAGTAGTGCTTGAATTGGTGTTAGAGGCCGTTTGTTTGAGTTCGTTATAGCGGGTTAAAAGATTGTTTAAATTTTCGTAAGCGTTGGAGACTTTTTGGATTTCGCCGGTGTTTTTCACTTGTTGAACCGCTTCGCCGATTTGGTAGCCCACGCTCATAAAAACGCCGTCATTTTCAGCAAGGAGCGATGAAACCATAAGAGAAAGTAAAATCGTTTTTTTCATAAAATGTTCCTTAAAGTAATGTTTTATTTGTAAAATCGTATCAAATTGAAACTTTATTTACAATTCGTTTGAAGTATGCCATAAATTTATTGAATTTTTAATAAAATTGAGCAAAAATTAAGAAATTTTGCTTTTTTTTTGGATTTAAAAAGAGGTTTTTTAATGGTGAAAAATGTTTTGAGTGCTTTTTTAAATTTATCTCTCAAGGAGATTGGGGCTAAAAATCTTTAAAGCGTTTTGCAAATCTTCTTGGGTGTCAATGCCTATGCTTTTACTTTGAACGATTTTTACTGCAATCTTTTTTTGGTAATACAAAGCCCTTAATTGCTCTAATTTTTCTATTTCCTCTAAAGCGCAAGGTTTTAAAGCGCATAATTCTTCTAATCTTTCTTTATTGTGGAAGCCATAAATACCGATATGCCCTAAAAGGGGGGTTTGGCGTTTCATATCAAAATCTCGTAAAAAGGGGATAAGGGAGCGCGAAAAATACAAGGCGTTATTTTGATGATCTAAAACCACCTTGACTAAATTAGGGCTTTTGGCTTGCTCTTCATCAATGACTTTAGCGCAAGTCGCCATGAAAGGGGCGTTTTGGGTGGCTTCTAATAAGTCTAAAATGACTTCTTTTTCTAAAAAAGGCTCATCGCCTTGCAAGTTTAAAACCCTTTCATCGTTTTTTAACCCTAAAATTCGCGCCGCTTCCAAACAGCGTTCTGTGCCGCTATTATGGTGTTTGGAGGTTAGCACCGCTTTAATGTGGAATTTTTGGCATGTTTGCATGATGCCTTCATCATCGCAAGCGACTACGCATTCATCTACAAGATTTGCATTTTTAGCGCAACGGACTACCATAGGCAAGCCAAAAATATCTTCTAGCACTTTATTTTCAAAACGACTGGATTTTAACCTAGCAGGAATGATAATCATCTTTAAACCTTTTTAAGCCAAAATAGGGGATTTTATGGTATTATACCCATTAAAAGCTTATTCCTTTTGTTGTAAGGATTTAGGCTATTGAATTTTAGGAGTTTTAATGATATTAAGAGCGAGTGTGTTGAGCGCGTTACTTCTTGTAGGCTTAGGGGCAGCCCCTAAACATTCAGTTTCAGCTAATGACAAACGGATGCAGGATAATTTAGTGAGCGTGATTGAAAAACAAACCAATAAAAAGGTGCGTATTTTAGAAATCAAACCTTTAAAATCCAGCCAGGATTTAAAAATGGTCGTAATAGAAGATCCGGACACTAAATACAATATCCCGCTTGTAGTGAGTAAGGATGGTAATTTAGTCATAGGGCTTAGCAACATATTCTTTAGCAATAAAAGCGATGATGTGCAATTAGTCGCAGAAACCAATCAAAAAATCCAAGCCCTTAACGCCACCCAACAAAATAGTGCGAAATTGAACGCTATTTTTAATGAAATACCGGCTGATTATGCGATAGAGTTGCCCTCTACTAACGCTGCAAATAAGGATAAAATCCTTTATATTGTTTCCGATCCCATGTGCCCGCATTGCCAAAAAGAGCTCACTAAACTCAGGGATCACTTGAAAGAAAACACCGTGAGGATGGTTGTAGTGGGGTGGCTTGGGGTCAATTCGGCTAAAAAGGCGGCTTTGATCCAAGAAGAAATGGCGAAAGCTAGGGCTAGGGGAGCGAGCGTGGAAGATAAAATCTCTATTCTTGAAAAGATTTATTCCACCCAATACGATATTAACGCTCAAAAAGAGCCTGAAGATTTACGCACTAAAGTGGAAAATACCACTAAAAAGATTTTTGAATCTGGCGTGATTAAGGGTGTGCCTTTCTTGTATCATTATAAGGCATGATATAAGGTTACTCTCATGAAAAAACCCTACAGAAAAATTTCTGATTATGCGATCGTGGGTGGTTTGAGTGCGTTAGTGATGGTGAGCATTGTGGGGTGTAAGAGCAATGCCGATGACAAACAAAAAGAGCAAAGCTCTCTAAGTCAAAGCGTTCAAAAAGGTGCATTTGTGATTTTAGAAGAGCAAAAGGATAAATCTTACAAGGTTGTTGAAGAATACCCTAGCTCAAGAACCCACATTATAGTGCGCGATTTGCAAGGCAATGAACGAGTGCTTAGTAATGAAGAGATTCAAAAGCTCATCAAAGAAGAAGAAGCCAAAATTGACAACGGCACGAGCAAGCTTATCCAGCCTAATAATGGAGGGAGTAATGAAAGCTCAGGCTTTGGCTTGGGGAGCGCGATTTTAGGGAGCGCAGCGGGGGCGATTTTAGGGAGTTATATTGGCAATAAGCTTTTCAATAACCCTAATTATCAGCAAAACGCCCAACGGACCTACAAATCCCCACAAGCTTACCAACGCTCTCAAAATTCTTTTTCTAAAAGCGCACCTAGCGCTTCAAGCATGGGCGGAGCGAGTAGGGGACAGAGCGGGTTTTTTGGCTCTAGTAGGCCTACTAGCTCGCCGGCGGTAAGCTCTGGGACAAGGGGCTTTAACTCATAATTTAATCTATTTAAGGCTAAAAAATGCAAGTGATTCCTTTAAAACCTTTAGACAATAAGACCTTAGAAGAAATCGGCTTAGATTGGCACACGAATGACGACATGTCATCTTATATCGCTGATGAAATGGTGGTTGTTTCTCAAAAAGAAGCGGACGCTTATTATGACGCTTGTAATGAGCTTTATGACATGTTTGTAGAAACGGCTGAAGAGGCCATTAAAAACGATCGCTTTTTTGAATTGGATATTCCTAACGCGCTCATTCCTATGATCAAACAGAGTTTTGAAGAAGAAGTGCATTGGCATATTTACGGGCGTTTTGATTTAGCTGGGGGGCTTGATGGCAAGCCCATTAAATTATTGGAATTTAACGCTGATACCCCCACCATGCTCTATGAAACTGCGGTGATCCAATGGGCGTTACTCAAAGCCAATGGCTATGATGAAAACAAGCAATTCAATAACCTTTATGAAGCGCTTGGCGAGAATTTTAAACGCATGGTAACTTTAGGCGAAGACACGAGCCGTTTTGAGGAAATGTATGAGGGGTGGAAAATCCTTTTTTCAAGCGTTAGGGGGAATATTGAAGAAGAGCGCACCATGCGTTTTTTGCAAGACGCTGCTCAGAGCGTGGGGTTTGAAACGGATTTTTCTTACATTGATGAAGTAGAGTTTAATATAGAAGAGGGCGTGTTTAAAAACGGCTTGAATTATGAGTTTTTATTCAAACTGATCCCATGGGAAAATATCGCTATTGATGAGCCAGAATTAGCCCTTTTGATGCAAGGCATGATGGAAAATAAAAACACGATTTTTTTAAACCCGGCTTATACGATCCTTTTCCAATCCAAGCGTTTTTTAAAACTTTTATGGGACAGATACCCCAACCACCCCTTATTGCTAGAAACGAGTTATGAGCCTTTAACCCATAAAAAGCAAATCAAAAAAGTGGCTTTTGGTAGGGAAGGGGCGAATAGTGAAATCTTTGAAGCTTCCATGCAATCGCTTTTAAAAACGGATGGCGTTTATTCTAACCACAAACCCGTTTATCAAGAGTTTTACGAGCTTAATTCGCATAACGGGTTGTATTATCAGCCTAATGTGTTTTTTGCTTATGAATCTTGCGCGCTAGGGTTTAGAAAAGGGGGGTTAATTTTGGATAATTTTTCTAAATTCGTGAGCCACAGGTTGCAGTAATGACTGCAATGATGCGTTATTTTCACATTTATGCGACCACTTTTTTCTTCCCTTTGGCGCTTCTTTTTGCGGTTAGCGGGCTTGCATTGCTCTTTGGGGTGCGCCAAGACACTGGCGCTACTATCAAAGAGTGGGTTTTAGAAAAATCCTTAAAAAAAGAAGAACGATTGGATTTTTTAAAAGACTTTATAAAAGAAAACCATATCGCTATGCCTAAAAAGATAGAGCCTAGAGAGCATAGAGGAGCGTTAATCATTGGCACGCCTTTGTATGAAATCAACCTTGAAACTAAAGGCGCTCAAACAAAAATCAAAACCATTGAAAGGGGCTTTTTAGGCGCGCTCATCATGCTGCATAAGGCTAAGGTGGGTATCGTGTTTCAAGCACTTTTGGGGATTTTCTGTGTGTTTTTATTGCTGTTTTACTTGAGCGCGTTTTTAATGGTGGCTTTTAAGGACACTAAACGCATGTTTATAAGCGTTTTGATAGGGAGTATCGTTTTCTTTGGAGCGATCTACTGGTCTTTGTAGGTTTTAAAATATCAGCTTTGTTTTGGATATTGGTTATGAAATCTAAAAAAGGCCTTTGGGTGTTTTGACAACCAAAATAAAAAAGCTTGCGTAAGCGATAATTTCTCATAAGGCGTTCTTAGGGGATTAGGGGGATTTTAAAAAAGGGGGTTGTAGGGGAATGATTTCAAAATACCCCTTATCCTTTTATGAGTTTTAAAAACCCTATTTTTTAAAAAATTAAAGAATAACTAAACCAACACAAAAAACCCTTAAAACTCGCACCTATCTTTAAACTAAAAGCGTTTTTATCTGTCTCACCTAACAACAATTTTTAAAAGAACGCTTGAAATTTAACTATTTTTCGTTATTTTTATCAAGTCTTTTTATAGCACATGCATACCACTCTATTATCGTGTGATTCGTGTTTGTAGCGTGCTTATAATAGCAACACGCAAAGCCATAAATTAAAGCCATTGAAAAACACAACCAAACGCATATCTATCCCATAGCGCAAAAACACGCTAAAACATTTTTATAGGACTTTTAAACCTAAAACCCACTTCAAGCTAACCTAACAAAAATTTATACTATAAAAACACGCTAACAAACACAACCAAACAACCGCAAAAAACATTCAAAAAGTTTTCTTTTTGAAAATAGACAAAACCCTAAAAACACTAAAGATTAAAAATTAATAGGGGGGCTTTCTGCTTTAGCTCTTAAAACAGAGCCAAATCTTTGAAAAGTTTTGAGTTAAACATAATTTAGGGGATTGGTTAAATTTTCAATACCCCCTAAGTTTGGTGAGGTTTTCGCATGCTTGTTTCATGCCTAGCTTACAGCCCTTGTCATAAATCATTATGGCGTTTTCTTTATCTTTCATGTTGTAATACATGCCCGCTAGAGCGAAGCAACCCACTTCATCGCCCATATCGCAACCCCTTTCATAATTATCAAGGGCTTTCCTCAAGTCTTTTGGAACAGTGTCCCCTTGCGAATACATAAAGCCCATCCTAGAGCAACTCACCGCGCTCCCCATATCGCATGCTTGTTTGAAATAATCAAAAGCCTTTTGGGGATCTTTTTTGACATACCTGCCTAACATATACATAGAGCCTAAACTCGCGCAACCACCAGAATTGTTTAACCCGCAAGCTTTTTGCAAATAATCAAACGCCACTTCAAAATCTTCATCAAGCCCTGCATCGCCATTTTCAAACAAACTCCCTAACGCACGGCAAGCCTGCCCATCATCCAATCGGCATGCTTTCAAATAATAGATGACGGCTTTATGGTTGCTTTGTTTGACTTCTAAAAAGCCTTTTTCATAAGCCACGCCTAAAACATAACACCCCTTAGCCATATCAAAATTACAGCTTTTTTGGTAGTAGGTAACCGCTTGATCGGCATTGCCTTTGATTTTTCTATCATAAATAATGCCTAAATTGTAGCAACTCTCAGGGTGTTTTAAAACGCACGCTTTAGCGTAAGCGTCAATGGCTTCTTGATAATTTTGAGTTGTGCCTAACCCCTCATCATAAAGCCCCCCTAAACCAAAACACCCTTCCCTATCATCAGCCTGGCATGCGGTTTTATAATATTCTAGGGCTTTTTTATAATCTATTCTAGTGCCTTGCCCGTTTTCATAAATGATTCCTAATTGCGTGCAACCTTCACTCACCCCATCGTTGCATGCTTTTTTAAAATAAGATGTGGCTTTAGAATAATTCCCGCTTTTATAGGCTCTTTCAGCAATCCCCAAAAAACTATTGTCTTGTTTCCCCCATAAATGGGCATTCAAAAAAAATAACCCACAAACTAATATTTTTAAAATTTTGACACTCATTTTTACCTTCTTTTAAATTCTGATTTTTAGAACCCTTCTTTAATCAAAACAAAAAATGCAACGCTCCATTTTAGCATAAATCAAGCGCTTTGATTAAGGCTTAAAAGGTTCCTTATGCTCTTCTTTATGCTCTAAAGAGGTGATATAAAGGTAAATCGCTTGGATTTCTTCTAAATTGAGATTGTATTTAGGCATCATGCCTTTGCCCAAACTCAAGGCGTCTTTAAAGGTTTTAAAATCTAAATGGTTGATTTTAGGGGCGTAGAGGATTTTTTTTTCGCCTTTTTCATAATAAAAAGTGATTTCTTGTTGTTCGCCTTTAATGCCATGGCATTTCGCGCACGCAACACCCCTAGGGTTTTTATAAAGAGCCATCCCGTATTCAAAATCAGAGATGAAATCCGCTTCTTTAGCGCCTAAATTCAATAAACTGATAATTAGCGCGATAAACAAACGCATTAAAACAACTGCGCCTTTTCTAAAATCTCTTTGGCCCCGCTTTGCAAAAATTCTTCTAAAAGCTCTTGCACTAAATCAAACGCCTTAGTCTTATCCCCTCGCTTTTCTTTAGTGATGACTTCTTTCCCGTTAGGCAAGCCTAAAACCGCCTGGATTTTAACCCTATCACCCATTAAACTCGCATGCACGCCCACAGGGATTTGACACCCTCCATTAAGCCCCTTAATAAACTCCCTTTCTAAATGGCAGCAAAATGCGCTTTCTTCATCGTTGAGTTTTTGAAGCGTAATAAAATGCTTGTGGTTTTTGAGCATTTCTACCCCTAAAGCCCCTTGACCCATGCTGGGAATCATTTCTTTTACGCTAAAAGCCTTGCGGTATTTCGCCCCTTGAACGTTTAAACGCCCTAACCCCGCTTCAGCCAAAATGATAGCGTCAAATTCTCCGCATTCAAGCTTTTTCAAACGGGTTTGGACATTCCCCCTTAAGCTTTCTGTGTCTAGATCCTGACGCTTCAGTTTGATTTGCATGGAGCGCCTTAAAGAAGTTGTGCCAACCTTGGCTCCTTTAGGCAAACTCATCAAATCAGGGAATTTCACGCTCAAAAAAGTGTCCCTCACATCAGCCCTTTTGGTGATGCATGCCAAGTCTAACCCCTCTTCAAACACGACCGGCACATCTTTTAAAGAATGCACCGCCAAATCAATTTCGCCTTTTAAAAGCAGTTCTTCCAATTCCTTAGTGAATAGCCCCTTACCGCCAATCTTATTTAAAGGCGCGTCTAAAATCTTATCGCCAGTGGTTTTAACGATTTGAATCTCGCTTTCCATAGAGCATTCTTTTTTCAGGCGTTCTTTAATGTGATTCGCTTGCCATAAGGCCAGTTCGCTCCCCCTAGAGCCAATCACTAATTTTCCCATTCCCTCCCCCTTATTCGCTCTCTAACATTTCTAAAATTTTTTCTTCTAATTCGGTGTCTTTGATCGTTTGTTTTTCTAAATTAGCCCGTTTGACGCATTCAAATTCCTTGCTCTCTAAAGTTTGCTTCCCAACAATCAAGGCTAATCGTTCCCCAATCAATTCAAAATCCCTCATCTTCGCCCCAAAACGAGCGTCTCTGTCATCTAACAGCACATCAACGCCCTTTTGGAACAGCCTTTCATACACTTCAAAAGCGAGTTTTTTTTGCGCTTCATCTTTCAGGTTAGAAACCACGATCACCACATCAAAAGGGGCGGTATTTTTCGTCCACACACAGCCTAGATCATCGCTTTTTTGCTCTAAAATCGCGCTGAGCAATCGGCTAATGCCTATCCCATAGCACCCCATTTCAAAAAACCGCTCTTTGCCATTTTTATCCAAGAAACTCGCCTTCAAGCTTTTAGCATAGCCTTGCCCGAGTTTGAAAATATGCCCCACTTCCAAACTCTTATGGTATTTCAACGCTCCTTGACAATTAGGGCAACGATCACTTTCTTTAACCTGGACAATATCCGCATAAACAAGGTTTTCAAACCCTTTTAAATCCACGCCCACCGCATGAAAATCCTTTTCATTAGCCCCAACGATCAAGCAATCGCTATCTTTTAAATCTTCATCAAAAATAATATAAGAAACATGCTTTTTCAAGCCATAAGGCCCTATAAAGCCCGCTATTAGCCCTGCGTGGTTTAAATCTTCTTCATTGGCTTCTCTTAATTCCAAAGCGTTCGCCCCTATAATGTTCAAGGCGTTTAGGGCTTTAGTCTCTTCTAAATTGTCATCGCCCCTAACAAAAAAGCACGCTAGGGTTTCTTTATCTTTATGGATCACTTTTTTAACAAGCGCTTTTAAAACAAAATAAGGCTCTGTTTTGAAAAATTCCGCCACGCTTTGAGCGCTGGTGGTATTAGGGGTAGGGAATTTCGCTAATTGCGCTTTTGGGACATTTAAAGGCTCAGGTCTTTTAGAGCGTTTAGCGATTTCAATGTTGGCGGCATAATCGCAATTTTGACACACCACGATCGTGTCTTCCCCGCATTCGGTTAAAACGACAAATTCCCTGCTTTTACTCCCCCCGATCGCCCCGCTATCCGCTTCCACAATGCGAAAATCCAAACCCAAATCGCTTAAAATCTCTTTATAAGCGCTTTGCGTGTTTAAAAATTCCTTATCCAAGCTCTCAGCGTCTTCATGAAAGCTATAACCATCTTTCATGATAAATTCCCTCGCTCTCACTAGCCCAAATCTCGGGCGGATTTCATCACGGAATTTCGTGTGGATTTGATAGAGATGGACGGGCAATTGCTTGTAACTTTTAATGAAATTAGCGGCAATTTCGGTGATATTTTCTTCTAAAGTGGGGCTTAAAACAAAATCATTGTCTTTGCGGTCTTTAAAAACCAATAATTCCTTGCCGTATTTATCCAAACGGCCTGATTTTTCCCACAAACTCGCCAAAACCACAAAACTCATTAAAATATTTTGCGCCCCATGCTCTTGCATGCGTTTGTGCGTGATGTTTTCTATCTTGTCTAGCACTTTTTTAGCTAAGGGCAAAAAATTATAAATCCCGCTGCCTACTTGATAAATGTATCCTGCTTGAGCTAAGTGCTTATGGCTTTTTAACACGGCATCTTTTGGGGGTTCTTTGAGAGTGGGGGCAAAAAGTTTTGAAAATAGCATGCATTATTCCTCGTAATATTCGCATTTATAGAGATTCAAATTCTGGACATGATTAGCACTAGATTTGTCTAAATTAAACAGGTTTTTAATCGCGCCCACAAGCACATCGGATTCTTCTTTTTGAGCGTTCTTTTTTAAGGCGATGGTGGGGTGGTGTAAAAAAGTGTTGAAAGCGTTGTGCAAGATCTTTTCAATATTGCTTTCGTATTCTTTAGGCACATAGCGTTTTTTGAGCGCCTTTTGCAATTCCTTTTGGGCTGAAATCCTAGCCAATTCCCTTAAATCCTTAATCAAAGGCTCTACTTCTAAACTTTGGATCCATTGGTAAAACTCCATTGTGGCAAGCCCTACAATCTCATAAGCTTTCGTCCGGCTTTCTTGCCTGTTTCCCACATTTTCCCTCACCATAGGCTCTAAATCATCCACGCTGTATAAGAAAATATTATCCAATACGGGCTTTTCAATATTTCGTGGCACGGCTAAATCAAACCAAAAACGCCTGAAAATCGTTTCTTTTAACATGCGATTTTGCACGATAAAATGCGGCGAAGAAGTGGCGCAAAAAAGCAGTTCGTATTCATTGATATAAGCGTTTAAATTTTCTATATTTTGAAAGCTCACTTTTTTAGGCTCTTCTAATCCTTTGACAAAATCTTCAAATTTAGCCACATTACGCCCTAAAATAAGCGCTTTAAATTGCTTGTTTAAAAGGTGCTTGATGACTAATTGAGCTATCTCGCCAAGCCCTATCACAAGGGCTTTTTTATCCTTAATCCTTTCTTTTTCAAAAATATTAAGCGCTTCTTTGACCGCCACTGAAGAGATGGAGACCCCTTGCTTGGAAATGCCGGTTAAATTGCGCACTTTAGCAGCGCATTTGAAAGCAAAATGGAGCAATCGGGTTAAATCTTTGGAGCAAAATTTCTCTTCAAAGGCGAATTTATAGGCGTTTTTCATCTGCCCTGTGATTTGAGTTTCCCCCACCACTAGGCTATCCAAACTGCTGCACACGCTAAAGACATGATGGACCGCGCTTTCATCAGTATTGATTAAAACGCATTTTTCTAAATCAGACACGCTCATTTTTTTATTTTGAGCCAGGATTTTTAATAACGCGCTTTTTTGCTCATGAGTATTAGCGCCGTGTTTCAGGCTCGCATAGATTTCAAAGCGATTGCATGTGGATAACACCATGCACTCTTTGATGTTAGGGCAGTGGGTTTTAATGGTTTGTAAAAATTCTTTAAGCGTTGCGCTCGAATTGATAGCGAGTTTTTCTCGCATTTCTAAGCTCATGCTTTTATGCGTAAAGGCTAGGGTGAAATATTTTGACAAATGAGTTTCTAACTCCATTAAAAAGTCCTATAAATGACATCTTGCGCTAGTTTTTCTAAAATCAAATTGTTTTCCCCTTTAATGGCTTCAAGGGCCTTTTTAGAATAAACTTGAGCGATCTTAAGGGTTTCTTCTATGATACCATGTTGCTTGAATTTTTCCTTAGTCCATTCTATGATTTCATGGCTATCTTGTTTGAAATAGGAAATTAAAAGCCCTTGTTCATGCTGATTTAATTTTTCATATAAAAGCAAGTAGGGTAAAGTGGTCTTGCCCTCTTTAAAATCGCTAAAATTGGGCTTGCCTAGAGTTTTGGCGTCTTGAGTGATGTCTAACAAATCATCAATGATTTGAAACGCCATGCCAAAATGCAACCCAAAATCCGCATACATTTTGGCGTCTTTATTTAAAAGAATCGCCATGCTTTTTAAGCTCGCTTCTATGAAATGGGCGGTCTTGTCTTCTAAAATACGCCAGTATTTTTGTTTGTCACTATTAAAACATTCCCCCACAAACACGTCTTCAATCTCGCCCCTAGAGAGCCTTAAAACCGCATTAGAGAGGATTTGAGCGATGGATTCGCCCATTTTAGACAATTCAAAAAAAGCTTTAGAATAAAACACATCCCCAAGCATCACGGCGTTAAAATTGCCAAAAAGAGCGTTAATGCTGGGGAGCTTTCGGCGCATGGTCGCCTTATCAATCACATCATCATGCAATAAAGAAGCGGTCTGTATCATTTCCACAATCGCGCACAAATTGAATGCTTTATCCAATAAAATAGCGTCTGTTTTTTCGTCTAATAAAGCGAGCATGAGTTTGGAGCGCAGCATTTTTGAAGGACCGATCTTAGAAAACAATGCATCTATAAAGCCGCTTTCTATTTCTTTGATCCAAGAAGCGATTTTGTTTTGAATGGCTTGAAGTTGTTTTTCTTGCATGCAAATTCCTCAAGGCTCTTTAGGGGAAAAAACAAGGGGCATAAGGGCTAAAAGCTTTAAAGTGGCTTTATCTTCTTTAAAATCTTTAAACACAAGCGACAGAGTGCTGTTAGAAGAAAATTTTTCTTCAAAAACTTTAAGGTTATAGGTGTTTCTCGCATGATCGGTGTATAAAATAAACTGGTAAGGGAAATGGTTAAAACGCATGTTGATGACTAAACCTTTATTTGCATATAGCGTCCAATAGAGCGTGATTTCTTTGGTTTGTTCATTTGAAGTGTCTTTGATGATCGCTTTAAAGACTTCATCTTTTTTTAATTCTAGCGTTTTATCTATCCCATAATCAAGCCCAAACGCTTCTAAAAAAAAGAGGAATATCAAGCCATAGCGGATAAGCTCATTCATTCTCGCTAAGAATATTCGCCATGGATTGGATCACAATGTCTGTTTTTCTACTCTCTATTTTTTGTTGCAACTCTTCATCCATTCTTAAAGCTTTAGCGAAAGATTCAAACTTTTCTTCCAAGTCTTCTTTTTCTATAAAAGTTTCCAAAAGAGCCAAAAGCTCTAAAAGCCTTTCTAGCTCTTTTTTAGAAAGCTTTCTGCTCGCATGAAAAATAATGTCATTCCACTTGTCTAAGGGGTTTCCCTCAAAAATTTCAAGCTCGCTGTAATCTCTCATGCTGGGCTTCTTTTTGATAGCTTAAGCCAAATGGGCTTCTAGCATCCAAATGGATTTTTGCAACTTGGCCAATTGATCGTCCGCATAAGTTACGGTGACTTTATCGCCTTCTTTTTCAGCGGTGTTAGAAAGCTCTTTAAATTCTTTTTCTAGGTGTTTGTAATCGCCTAGAATTTCTTTAAAGATGTCTTTAGAGTGGAAGCTTGTTTTAGTTTCTTCTTTAACACGAGTGAGCTTGAGCGCTTCAGATAAAGTGACTAAGGGGTGGTGTCCTAATTGAACAATCCTTTCAGCGAGATCATCAAACATGTCCGCAAATTCTTCATAAATTTCTTCAGTGGCTTTATGCACATTGAAAAAATCGGTGCCTTTCACATTCCAATGGAAGTTATGCACTTTCATAAACAACACGATCGCATCCGCTTGCAAATGTTTTAAAATTTCAAATGTTTTCATCAAAAGTCCTTTTTTTTAAAATTGTTTTAGGCTTTTATTTTCATAAAAACCTTGATCGCTATCCTACACCAAAAGAGTTAATGAAAAATTTTTTTGATCTTATTTTTGTCAAATATTGATAAACTCTATTCAATTTAATATTCTTTAATCTTTTTAAAATTTTGTTTTATCGTAAAACTCATTTTTTAAGGGGGGATAATTATCCAAATTAAGAAGCGTTAAGAATTTTAATTTCAAAGGTTTTTTCTTGATTTTCTAATAGTGCAATGCTCCCTTCATGGGCCTTAACGACTTGTAAAGACAGGGCTAACCCTAGGCCATTACCCTTTAATTTGGTGGTTTCAAAAGGCTCAAATAAAGCGCTTTTGTTTTCCACTTCCTTACCATTATCAATAATGGTGAAGACGATAAATTCATTTTGAATGAACGCTTCAATCTTCACCTGCCCCTGTTCGCTCTCTTCTAAGGCTTCAATCGCATCAATGGCGTTATACAAGAAATTTTGCAACACAATCCCCATTAAATCAAAGTCAAAAAACCCTTCTTCGTCGCTAAAATTAAAAAGAAAATCAATGTCTTTAGAGTAAGTGTAGCAATTTAGGGCTTCTTTGAGATCGCTCTCTAGCGTTTTTAAACTCTGCTTGGTGCGGTTGGCTTGAATGCCTTTAGAAAAAAGCAAGGTGGCTTTAATGATTCTTTCCACGCGCCATAAAGCTTTTTGCAATTCCACAACAATGGGCTTAGTCTTTTCGTTCGCATGCTTTAATAACACCGAAGCTAAAAGAGAGATAGAGCCTACAGGGTTTCTGATCTCATGGGCTAAATGCGCTGAAATTTTCCCCATAGAAGCGAGCCGCTCTTGGCGTTTTTGAGCGCTAATATCGGTTGCGGTGATGATTTGCTTGCCTTGAATGCTGTTTTGCTGGACTAAATAGCTTTTATTTTCATGTTCAATTTCAGTGTTAAAATTTTCTAATTTAGCCTTATTGAACACCTCATGGCTTTGATTGGCTAAAGAATTTTTATAAAAAAAGCTCCCGTTTTCATTCACCACCCAAATGGCTTGCGGTAAAATCTCTATGACCCATTCATAAAGGGCTTTATAATCCTTAAATTCCTTTTCCACCTTGTAGCTTTGTAAAATGAATTGGTTTAAAAGCCCTAGCAATTCTTGCATGTCTTTTTTGTTGGAAAAATTTTCTAATAAATCTTCGCTCTCTTTGGGTTTAAAATTTTCTAATGAAATCACATTATTTTCGTTTTCTAACAACCCCTTGAAAGAAGAAGCCTTATCAGAGTGTTTCAAATGGGAACGCTTTAAATAAGGGCGTTTTAAGCGCTTGGATTTTTTCATGGTTTTTGTTTTTCTTGCTCTTTTAAGAAATTAAACAGCATTTCGCTATAACCAAAATTCCCGCTCAATTCTTTAGAAAGGGTGTCCTTATACATGGATGTGTAAATCTCATCGCCTGGGGCTTTAGGATACAAGGGGTTATCCATTTTCATAGCACTATCCAGCATGAATTTTAAAAGCAACGCTTCAAAAGAATCGGTTTGTTCTTTGAGGAGCTTGTCGTTTTTATTTTGAGCTAGCACTTTTAATTTCTCTTCGCTCGCTAATTTAGAAACGTTGTATTGCTCTAGCATGGCTTTATTGTTGTTTATCATAGTATCTCCATTTCAGCGCTAATCGCGCCGCTTTTTTTTAGGGCCTGCAAGATTGAAACCATCCCCTTAGCGCTCACGCCAATTTTTTGTAAGGCTTTTACCACCCCGGCAATGGTGATGCTTTTCCCGTTAGAGCTCAGCGTGTTGTGAGCGGTGTCTAAGGACATGTTATTGTCTAAATCCTGCGCGTTTTTGGAATCATTTAAAGGCTCTTTAGTGATTTTGAGCGTGATGTCTTGGCTTGTAACCACTATAGGATGCACGATTATATCCACTCCCGAAACGATCGTGCCTGATTTTTCATCTACAATGATCTTATTTTTCGCGCTGTAGTTAATGGGGATTTCTTGCACTAAAGCTAAAAACTCCACCATAGAAAGACGCTCTGGGCGAGTGATTTGAATGGTTTTTGGATCTAGCGCTATGGCTACTTTATTGCCAAATACTTTATTTAAAGTGTTTTGCACTTGGATAGCGTTTTTAAAATTAGGGTTTTTTAGGCTTAAAGTCATGGCGTTTTTATGGAACAAATCATACGAAACTTCCCTTTCAATAGTCGCCCCGTTGATGATATTGGCTGAGAGCAAATTACTAGAATTACCCGAAACGATAGCCCCTTGAGCGAGGGCGTAAATATTCCCATCTACCGCATTTAAAGGGGTCATCACCAAAGTCCCTCCTTGAATGGATTTCGCATCGCCAATAGAAGAAATGTGAATATCAATCTTATCGCCCTGTCTTGCAAAGGGGGGCAAGGAGGCTGTAATCATCACGGCAGCGACATTTTTAGATTTAATATCATCTGCAGAGATCTTGACATTCACGCTCTCTAGCATGTTAGAAATGGATTGCATGGTGAATTTTGAGCCGGATTTATCCCCTGTGCCATTTAAGCCAATCACAAGCCCATAGCCAATCAGCTGGTTATCCCTTACGCCCACCACGCTCGCTATATCGCCTATTTTTTCGGCCAAAAGCTTGTGGAAAGCTAATACAAAAATAAGCCACAAAAACACCCGTTTCAATCAAACCCTTTCTTTATTCCTTAAATTCTAATTATTTTAGCATAAGCCTTTTATAAAAACTTTAAACTTAATTGAGCGCATTTTTATGCTATACTCAAAAATCTTATAAACTTTAAATCAAAGATTTTAATTTTAGCCTTTTATTAGCTTTTTATAAAGTTTCAAATTAAATTGAGGTATGAATCTCCCATGGAATTGAATCAACCACCACTCTCTACAGAAATTGATGATGACGCTTATCATAAGTCGAGTTTTAATGATTTGGGCTTAAAAGAATCGGTTTTAAAATCCGTTTATGAAGCCGGCTTCACTTCCCCAAGCCCCATTCAAGAAAAGGCCATTCCGGCTGTTTTGCAAGGCCGAGATGTCATCGCGCAAGCCCAAACAGGCACAGGAAAAACCGCCGCTTTCGCTCTGCCCATTATCAACAACCTTAAAAACAACCACACCATAGAGGCCTTAGTGATCACGCCCACCAGAGAATTAGCCATGCAAATTAGCGACGAGATTTTTAAATTGGGCAAACACACCAGGACTAAAACCGTGTGCGTGTATGGAGGCCAGAGCGTTAAAAAACAATGCGAATTCATTAAGAAAAACCCCCAAGTGATGATCGCTACACCAGGAAGGTTGTTGGATCATTTAAAGAACGAGCGCATCCATAAATTTGTGCCTAAAGTGGTCGTTTTAGATGAAAGCGATGAAATGCTGGATATGGGGTTTTTAGACGATATTGAAGAGATTTTTGACTACCTTCCTAGCAAAGCGCAGATTTTACTTTTTTCAGCCACGATGCCAGAGCCGATTAAAAGACTAGCGGATAAAATTTTAGAAAACCCTATTAAAATCCATATCGCTCCTTCTAATATCACTAACACCGACATCACCCAACGCTTTTATGTGATCAATGAGCATGAGAGGGCTGAAGCGATCATGCGCCTTTTAGACACCCAAGCGCCCAAAAAAAGCATTGTTTTCACGCGCACCAAAAAAGAATCCGATGAATTGCACCAATTCCTTGCTTCTAAAAATTACAAAAGCACCGCCTTGCATGGGGATATGGATCAAAGGGATCGCCGCTCTTCTATCATGGCGTTTAAAAAAAATGACGCTGATGTGTTGGTGGCTACGGATGTGGCGAGCCGTGGGCTAGATATTAGCGGTGTAAGTCATGTGTTTAATTACCATTTGCCCCTAAACACCGAGAGCTATATCCACCGCATTGGAAGAACCGGGCGAGCGGGCAAAAAAGGCATGGCGATCACTTTAGTAACCCCTTTAGAATACAAAGAGCTTTTACGCATGCAAAAAGAAATTGATTCAGAGATTGAACTTTTTGAAATCCCCACCATTAACGAAAATCAGATCATCAAAACCTTGCATGACGCTAAAGTGTCTGAAGGGATCATCAGCCTTTATGAACAGCTTACCGAAATTTTTGAGCCGTCTCAATTGGTTTTAAAACTTTTGAGTTTGCAGTTTGAAACCAGCAAAATCGGCTTGAACCAGCAAGAAATTGATGCGATTCAAAACCCTAAAGAAAAAACGCCAAAAACCCCTAACAAAAAAACGCACCCGCATGAGCCAGCGCGTTCTTTCAAAAAGGGCCATTACAGAGAAAAAGGCTCTAAAACGAACCACCATTCTAAAAAACCCAAACGCCGTTAAAATATTTAAAAAGGAAATTCATGCCCATTGATTTGAACGAACATTTAAAAAAGAAAAATTCTCAAAGAGAGAACCCAACGCCCAACACGCCTAATAATGGGGGGCGCTTCATCCCGCCGTCTAACTCTTTTAATTCTAAAAAACTATCGGTTTTAATTGTCATTGTCCTTTTGGGCGTTATCGCTTTTTTAGCCAAGCCTTTTGAAGTGATTAGCTCAGGAGAAATTGGCATTAAAATCACCGCCGGGAAATACGAACCCACCCCCTTACAGCCAGGAATCCACTTTTTTGTGCCTATCATTCAAGACATTCTCATTGTAGATACAAGGATCAGGAATATCAATTTTTCACGCACCGAGGACATGGGCGTGGCGGGTAAAAACCAAGGGATTTTTAGAAACGACGCCATTAACGTGATGGATAGTAGGGGTTTGACCGTTTCTATTGAGCTCACCGTGCAATACCGCCTAAACCCCCAAACCACCCCCCAAACGATCGCTACTTATGGCTTGTCTTGGGAGCAAAAGATCATCAACCCTGTGGTGCGCGATGTGGTGCGCTCTGTCGTGGGGCGCTATCCGGCTGAAGATTTACCTATTAAGCGCAATGAAATCGCCGCTCTTATCAATAGCGGTATCAATAAAGAAGTTTCTAAGCTCCCCAACACCCCTGTGGAATTAAGCTCTATCCAATTGAGAGAAATCGTCTTGCCCGCTAAGATCAAAGAGCAGATTGAAAAAGTCCAAATCGCGCGCCAAGAATCAGAAAGGGTGAAATACGAGGTGGAGCGCTCCAAGCAAGAAGCTCAAAAACAAGCCGCTCTGGCTAAAGGGGAAGCGGACGCTAACAGGATTAAGGCTCAAGGCGTGGCGGATGCGATCGTGATTGAGGCTAAGGCGAAATCTCAAGCTAATTTGAGCATTTCACAAAGCTTGAGCGACAAGCTTTTAAGATTACGACAGATTGAAGTTCAAGGCCAGTTTAATGAAGCGTTAAAAACGAACAACAACGCTCAAATCATGCTCACTCCAGGTGGGGCTGTGCCTAACATTTGGATTGACACTAAAAGTAAGGTTAAATCTAGCATTGCCGAGAGTAAAGAGCCTTAAAAACGCATGGCGTCTCTTGCCTTTGTTCAAGCTTTTTTAGAGTCTTTTAAGGGATTTTTAAGCCAAGCGACTTTAATTAGCGTTTTAACAGCGAGCGTTTTAATCCTTTTTTGCGCGATTTTGCTCCTTTTGGCTCTGCTTTTGAGAAACCGTTGGGCTAGTTATATAGCAACAGCAGCTTTTTTTGGCACGTTTTTAAGCATGCCTTTTGTTTTGAATATTTTACTCACTCAAGCGATTTACCCCATAGAAACGCGCATCTTGCACGCTAACCCTTTAAGTTATAGCAACGCCTTTTCTTTGCAAGTGGGAGTCAAAAACCATTCCAAATTCAGTCTAAACAAATGCGTTTTACGCCTAGAAGTCCTTAAAAACCCTCACAATTTTGTAGAAGAGCGAGCTTTTAAATGGTTTGTCAAAAAAAGCTATGAAAAAATTTTTAAAGAAAAGATTTTGCCCAAAGGATCTAAGGTTTTTTCATTCTTTATTGACAACTACCCTTATTCAAAAACAGCCCCTTATCAAGTTTCTTTGTTTTGTTTGTAGAAAAAAGCGATTAAAAACGCTAAAGGCATAAATTTTAAAATAAAGCTTTTAAAGCCTGGATTCTAACAAACGCTTCGTATAAGCGTGTTTGGGGTTATCAAACACCTCTTCAATAGCACCCATTTCTACGATTTTCCCCTCACTCACCACCAACACCCTATCGCAAAAAGCTTTGATCACATCTAAATCATGGCTGATAAACAAATAGCTCAAATCCTGCTTTTCTTGTAAATTCAACAATAATTCCAACACGCTTTTTTGAATGCTTTTGTCTAAAGCAGAGGTAGGCTCATCTAAAAGAATGATTTTAGGTTTTAAGGCAATCGCTCTAGCGATCGCCACTCTTTGGCGTTCCCCTCCGCTGAGCTCATAAGCGTAAAAGTTAAGCAATTCAGGGTTTAAACACACTTCTTCTAAACAAAGTTCAGCTAAATGGTGCCATTCTTCTTTGGAAGCTTTAGGGTAAGCAAAGCGCAAAGCTTCTATTAAAATGCTTTGAATGCTTAAGCGAGGGTTTAATGAAGCGTAGGGGTCTTGAAACACCATTTGCAAAATCTTGCGGTAGGGTTTGAACGCCTTAGAATTTAAAGATCCCACGCTTTGGCCTAAAATCTTTTCTTCTCCGCTATTTAAAGCGAGTTTTAAAAGCCCTAACGCTAGAGAGCTTTTCCCGCTCCCGCTTTCGCCAATGATGCCGATGTTTTCTTTAGCTTTGAGGGAGAAATTGACTGATGCGATAAGGGGTTTTTTAAAGAAGGCCTAAAGAAGCGTTTTTGCAAGTAATAAACGCTAAAATCTTTCACCTCTAAAAGCGTCTCATCTAGCGCTTTTAAGTTTTTAGCGGGCAAGTTTGAAGCTTGAATCAAGAGTTTTGAATATTCGTGCTTAGGGTCATTAAAAAGCTCTTTAGTCAAATTGGTTTCTACTATCTCGCCTTTTTTTAACACATAAACCCTATCAGCCAATCGTTTAACCGCCTTTAAATCATGGCTAATGAATAAAAGGGCGATGTTTTTTTCCACGCTCAATTGCTTGAGCAAGTCTAAAATCTGGTTTTGGATTTGCGCATCTAGCGCGGTGGTAGGCTCATCGCAAATGAGCAGTTTGGGCGCATTAATGATCCCCATAGCGATACACACCCTTTGGCGTTGCCCTCCGCTCAATTCATAAGGGTAACGATCCAAAAATTTTTCATCTAATTGGACTTGTTTCATGGCGTTTAAAACTTGTTCTTTAAGGAGCGTTTGAGAAGCGTTTTTATGGTGTAAGAAATAGGCTTCACTCAGTTGCTTGCCGATTTTATGCAAGGGGTTTAGGCTGGATAGGGGGTCTTGGGCGATGTAAGCGATAATATTCCCCCTTAAATGCTGCATAAATTCTTCGCTTTCTTTTAAAAGGTTGGTTGTTTCAAACAGCACTTCGCCATTATGAGGCTTGAATCTAGGGTTTAAACGCATAATGATATTAGCGATAGAGCTTTTCCCGCTCCCGCTCTCGCCCACGATCGCCACCCTTTCGCCATAACTTAAAGAAATATTGATGTTTTGGAGCGAAAAATGCGCGTTTAAAACGCAGTTCAAGTTTTTGATTTCTAGCATGTAACCCCTTTATTTGAGCATGTTAGCGTTGAAAGCATCGCGCACCCCTTCGCCAATGAACACCAAAACAGAAAGCAACAAGCTAATGGCTACAAACGCAACGATGGCTAAATGGGGCGTAGTGAGATTATCCTTGCCTTGATTGACCAATTCGCCCAAACTCGCGCTCCCTATGGGCATGCCAAAACCCAAGAAATCCAAAGACACTAAAGTAGAAATACTGGCCGCCATTAAAAACGGCACATAAGTGATCGTCGCTACTAAAGCGTTGGGTAAAACATGGTAGAAAATGATTTTTAAATCATTCACCCCAAGCGCTCTAGCGGCTTTGGTGTAGTCCATATTCCTTGCTTTTAAAAACTCCGTGCGCACGACTTGAGAAAGCCCCATCCAGCTAAAGAGCAAGACTAAAAACAAGATGATCCAAAAATTAGAATTAAATGCGCTAGAAATCACAATGAGTAAAAAAAGCATAGGAATCGCACTCCAAATCTCGCTCAACCTTTGCCCCAATAAATCTATTAACCCTCCATAATACCCCTGAAACGCTCCCAAACTCACGCCAATAAGAACGCTAAAAAGGGTGAGTAAAATCCCAAACACTAACGAAACCCGATAGCCATAAACCAGCCTGGCTAACACATCTCTGGCTTGATCGTCTGTGCCTAAAAGGTGTTTGAAGCTTGGAGGATTAGGGGCAGGCGAGTCTAAATCCATAATGATCGTATCGTAGCTATAGGGGATGAGCGCATGGATGATGAAAGCGTCTTTTAGAAGCGTGTTTTTCACATAAGGATCGTTATAGTCCGTAGGGGTGAAAAAATCGCCTCCAAACTCCACTTCCGCATAATTTTTGAACATGGGGAAATACGCCTTATTGTCTTTATAGATGAATAAGGGGCGATCATTGACCCACAAGGGGGCTAAAAGAGAAAGCGCTAATAAAGCGATAAAAAGATAGAGTGAAAACACCGCCCGCTTATTCTTTTTAAAACTAAGAATACGCATTTTAAACAAACTGCTCACGCTCAAACTCCCTTGATGAAAAACAATTCTTAAGATTATAATTAATTATGGGTAATACTAGCAAGAAAATGGGTTTGATCCATAAAAAAGAAAGAGGATAAGCGTAATAATGGTGGAGTGTAGGGGGTTCGAACCCCTGACCTCAACGCTGCCAGCGTTGTGCTCTCCCAACTGAGCTAACACCCCAAATAAAATTAAGAGAACATTATAACATTTTGCTCAAAAGATGTCAATTTGATGCTTTTTTGAAACGCTTAATAGCAAATTAAGAATGATTGTTTTAAAATTAGAAAGTTTCTTTTATGGATTAAGTAAAATCACTTATCAAAGCAAAAAGGATATTTTTGAAAAACCACTCCTTTAAAAAAACGATCGCTCTTTCCTTGCTAGCGAGCATGTCTTTGTGCAGGGCTGAAGAAGATGGGGCGTTTTTTGTCATAGATTACCAAACGAGTTTGGCCAGACAGGAATTGAAAAATCCAGGCTTCACTCAAGCGCAAGAATTAAAGCAGTTAATCAGAGATGGGGCTGTGAGGTTGCAAACTTCTGCCATTCCCTTATCCTACTACTTGGATATTTTAGGGAATAAAACAAAAACTCTTTTGAGTGAAAGCCTGAAAAACAGCTCACAAGTGCAACCATCGCAACCAAACGGACAACCCAACCAAGCCTTAGTCAATTTAGAGCAATCTCTAGGGATTTTAGGAAAACTATTAGATCTATCCCAACAATACGCTAATCAGGGTGTCATTAAGCCTTTGGTGGTGGATGTGGGGAAAGAACAAATCGGTATCACTGATAGCATGCTCTTAGTGGCTCAAAACATCGTTTTAGCTTTAGGGCAAGTGGATTTGAGCAAAATCCAACAAAACAATAACGAACAGCTATACCAAAATATCATGAAAGTCATGCTTTTAGGCGCGGGCGGGACTAATGGAGCGTATAACGGCGTGAGTGTGGGCGATATTGCCACAGGCATGCAAAATTTTTCTTCGCAAACGGGCTTGATAGGGGCTAATTCTACGGTTAGCGAACTCAACGCTTTGATTAAGAGCGGGATTTCTTTGGATCGTGAGACTTTGAGGTTAGGGAGTTTTATTGAAAAAAATATTTGTAGCAGTGCATCGTCTTGTTTTAGCGGGAGTCAGCTTATCTATAAGAAAGGGCTAGATAGAGTCATAAACATTATTAACGCGAGTTTGGGTCAGTTTGAATCTTCGGCTAGTTCTCTTTATAAGATTTCTTATATCCCTAACCTCTTTTCGCTCAGAGATTATCAGTCGGCGAGCATGAACGGCTTTGGGGCTAAGATGGGCTATAAGCAATTTTTCACCCATAAGAAAAATATTGGCTTAAGGTATTACGGGTTTTTGGATTATGGCTATGCGAATTTTGGCGATACGAATTTAAAAGTGGGAGCGAATCTTGTTACTTATGGGGTAGGAACGGATTTTTTATACAATGTGTATGAACGCTCTAGAAGGAGGGAAAGGACTACAATCGGTCTTTTCTTTGGCGCTCAAATTGCAGGGCAAACTTGGAGCACGAATGTAACGAACTTGTTGAGCGGGCAAAGGCCTGATGTCAAGTCTAGTTCGTTCCAATTCTTGTTTGATTTGGGCGTGCGCACCAACTTTGCAAAAACCAATTTCAATAAGCACAGGCTAGACCAAGGGATAGAATTTGGGGTGAAAATCCCTGTTATCGCTCATAAATATTTTGCAACCCAAGGCTCAAGCGCGAGCTATATGAGGAATTTTAGCTTCTATGTGGGCTATTCAGTCGGTTTTTAAGGAAGGCTCTTGATGAAAAATACCAATACAAAAGAGATAAAGAATACAAGAATGGAAAAAGGTCAATACCACGCGCTCAAAAAGGGGCTTTTAAAAACCGCTCTGCTTTTTAGCCTTCCTTTAAGCGTGGCGTTAGCTGAAGACGATGGCTTTTACATGGGAGTGGGCTATCAAATCGGTGGCGCGCAACAAAATATCAATAATAAAGGCAGCACTCTAAGGAATAATGTCATTGATGATTTCCGCCAAGTGGGCGTGGGTATGGCAGGGGGTAATGGGCTTTTAGCTTTAGCGACAAACACGACCATGGACGCTCTTTTAGGGATAGGCAATCAAATTATCAATACTAATACAACTGTTGGCAACAATAACGCAGAATTAACCCAGTTTAAAAAAATACTCCCCCAAATTGAGCAACGCTTTGAAGCGAATAAAAACGCTTATAGCGTTCAAGCCTTGCAAGTGTATTTGAGTAATGTGCTGTATAACTTGGTTAATAATAGTAATAATGGCAGTAATAATGGAGTCGTTCCTGGATATGTAGGGATTATAAAAGTTCTCTATGGTTCTCAAAGTGAATTCAGTCTCTTGGCCACGGAAAGCGTGGCGCTTTTAAACGCGCTCACAAGAGTGAATTTAGATAGCAATTCGGTGTTTTTAAAAGGGCTATTAGCCCAAATGCAGCTTTTTAATGACACTTCTGCAGCAAAGCTAAGCCAGATCGCAGAAAGCTTGAATAAGAGCGGTGGTGCAGGGGCCATGCTCCAAAAGGATGTGAAAACCATTTCGGATCGAATCGCTACTTATCAAGAGAATTTAAAACAGCTAGGAGGAATGCTAAAGAATTACGATGAGCCCTACTTGCCCCAATTTGGGCCAGGCAAAAGCTCTCAGCATGGGGTTATTAATGGCTTTGGCATTCAAGTGGGCTATAAGCAATTTTTTGGGAATAAGAGGAATATAGGCTTACGGTATTACGCTTTCTTTGATTACGGCTTTACGCAATTGGGCAGTCTTAGCAGCGCTGTTAAAGCGAACATCTTTACTTATGGCGCTGGCACGGACTTTTTGTGGAATATCTTTAGGAGGGTTTTTAGCGATCAGTCCTTGAATGTGGGGGTGTTTGGGGGCATTCAAATAGCGGGTAACACTTGGGATAGCTCTTTAAGAGGTCAAATTGAAAACTCGTTTAAAGAATACCCCACTCCCACGAATTTCCAATTTTTATTTAATTTGGGCTTAAGGGCTCATTTTGCCAGCACCATGCACCGCCGGTTTTTGAGCGCGTCTCAAAGCATTCAGCATGGTATGGAATTTGGCGTGAAAATCCCGGCTATCAATCAAAGGTATTTGAAAGCGAATGGGGCTGATGTGGATTACAGGCGTTTGTATGCGTTCTATATCAATTACACGATAGGTTTTTAAGCTCTTTTTAGGGCTTATAAAGAGGCTCTTTACTTTTTTTTGGTATTCTAACAAGCTTTTAAACCATCCAATCTACTTTGTTTTAAGGATAATATTTTATGGCAGATGTCGTTGTGGGGATCCAGTGGGGAGATGAGGGGAAAGGAAAAATTGTTGATAGGATCGCTAGGGATTATGACTTTGTGGTGCGCTATCAAGGCGGGCATAATGCCGGGCATACCATTGTGCATAAGGGGGTTAAGCATTCTTTGCATTTAATGCCTTCAGGGGTTTTATACCCCAAATGCAAGAACATCATTTCTAGCGCGGTGGTCGTGAGTGTTAAGGATTTGTGCGAAGAAATCAGCGCGTTTGAGGATTTAGAAAATCGTTTGTTTATCAGCGACAGAGCCCATGTGATCTTGCCCTATCATGCCAAAAAAGACGCTTTTAAAGAAAAATCTCAAAACATCGGCACGACTAAAAAAGGCATAGGCCCTTGCTATGAGGATAAAATGGCCAGGAGCGGGATAAGAATGGGGGATTTATTAGACGATAAAATCTTAGAAGAAAGGCTAAACGCTCATTTCAAAGCCATTGAGCCTTTTAAAGAAGCGTATGATTTGGGTGAGGATTACGAAAAAGATTTGAGGGAGTATTTTAAACAATACACCCCAAAAATCCGCCCCTTTATCAAAGACACCACAAGCATGCTGATAGAAGCGAACCAAAAGGGTGAAAAAATCCTATTAGAAGGGGCGCAAGGCACGCTTTTAGACATTGATTTAGGGACTTACCCTTTTGTAACAAGCTCTAACACCACGAGCGCTAGCGCATGCGTGAGCACCGGCTTAAACCCTAAAGCGATCAATGAAGTGATAGGCATCACGAAAGCCTACTCCACTCGTGTGGGTAATGGGCCTTTCCCTAGCGAAGATTCTACACCCATGGGCGATCATTTAAGGACTAAAGGCGCGGAGTTTGGCACGACAACCAAGCGCCCAAGGCGTTGCGGGTGGCTGGATTTGGTGGCTTTAAAATACGCTTGCGCTTTGAATGGTTGCACGCAATTGGCTTTAATGAAATTAGACGTTTTAGACGGGATTGATGCGATTAAAGTGTGCGTGGCTTATGAAAGAAAGGGCGAAAGATTAGAGGCTTTCCCTAGCGATCTGAAAGATTGCACGCCTGTCTATCAAACTTTTAAGGGCTGGGAAAAAAGCGCGGGCGTGAGAAAATTAGACGATTTAGAGCCAAACGCTAGAGAGTATATCCGTTTTATTGAAAAAGAAGTGGGGGTAAAAATCCGCCTTATTTCTACAAGCCCTGAAAGAGAAGACACGATTTTTCTATGAAAAAATTCGCTTCTGTATTGGTGCAATTAAAAACCCTTGCGTTAGAAAAAATAGAGCGAAAGCTTGAAAGCAAGCGCTTAAAATTGCAACAAAATGAGCGAGAAATTTTGGACAAACAAGCCCAATTGAGCGCGTTTAAAAACCCTGAGTTGGGGGGAATGAGCCTTTTTTTACAAACCCAGCAATTAAAAAGCGCTTTAAGATTGGAGATAGAGTATTACCAACAAGAGGGCGAGAATTTAAACAAGGATTTAAAGATTTTAGAAAAAGATTACCTTTTGGCTAACCAAGAGTTAGAAAAAGCTAAAATCATTTTAGAAAATGAAAAGCAAAAAGAAAAGGAAATTCTGGAAAAAAAAGAGCAGGCTCTTTTAGATGAAAACGCCATGATTTTACACTGGCAAAAAGGGGGCTTGCATGCGTAAAATCTTGTTAATGGGCTTGATTTTACAAGCGCTCTTTAGTGAAGAAGCCGCGCAAGAATTGTTGCAATGCTCTGCGATTTTTGAATCTAAAAAAGCCGAATTGAAAGACGATTTGCGCCGATTGAGCGAAAAAGAGCAGTCTTTAAGGATCTTGCAAACCGAAAACGCCCGCCTTTTAGATGAAAAAACCGATCTGTTAAACCAAAAAGAAAAAGAAGTGGAAGAAAAACTGAAAAATTTAGCCGCTAAAGAAGAAGCCTTTAAAACCTTACAAACGGAAGAAAAAAAACGCCTTAAAAATTTGATAGAAGAAAATGAAGAAATTTTAAGAGAAATCAAGCAGGCTAAAGATAGCAAGATTGGCGAGACTTATTCTAAAATGAAAGATTCTAAATCGGCTCTGATTTTAGAAAATCTACCCACTCAAAACGCCTTAGAAATTTTAATGGCGCTAAAACCCCAAGAATTAGGTAAAATTTTAGCCAAAATGGATCCTAAAAAAGCGGCGGCTTTGACAGAGTTGTGGCAAAAACCCCCAAAAGAAAATAAAGAAAACCAAAAAACCACAGAGCCTACACCAGCATCCGCGCCCCCCACACCACCCACGCCTTTAAAAGAGCCGATGATAAAAGATCCTAACACAAAGCCTGCAGGGGTATGATGTTCATTGTAGCGGTTTTGATGCTGGCGTTTTTAATCTTTGTCCATGAATTAGGGCATTTTGTTATTGCTAGGATTTGTGGGGTGAAAGTGGAAGTGTTTAGCATTGGTTTTGGTAAAAAACTCTGGTTTTTTAAGCTTTTTGGCACGCAATTCGCTTTGTCTTTGATCCCGCTTGGGGGCTATGTGAAATTAAAGGGCATGGATAAAGAAGAAAATGAAGAAAATAAAACCCATCAAGCAAATGATAGCTATGCGCAAAAAAGCCCTTTCCAAAAGCTATGGATATTGTTTGGGGGGGCGTTTTTCAATTTTCTTTTTGCGATTTTAGTGTATTTTTTTCTGGCATTGAGCGGGGAAAAAGTCTTACTGCCCGTCATTGGCGATTTAGAGAGTAACGCGTTAGAAGCCGGGCTGTTAAAGGGGGATAAAATCCTTTCTATCAACCACAAAAAAATAGCGAGTTTTAGAGAGATTAGAAGCGTAGTGGCGCGTTCTCAAGGCGAGTTGGTTTTAGAAATAGAGCGCAACCATCAGATTTTAGAAAAACGACTGACCCCCAAAATCGTGGCGGTAATAAGCGAATCTAATGATCCTAATGAAATGATCCGGTATAAAGCGATAGGCATCAAACCGGACATGCAAAAAATGGGCGTTGTTTCTTATTCCTTAATTCAGGCGTTCAAGCAGGCCTTGAGTCGATTTAAAGAGGGCGTTGTTTTGATCGTGGATTCTTTAAGGCGTTTGATTATGGGGAGCGCTTCAGTTAAGGAATTGAGTGGGGTGGTAGGCATTGTGGGAGCGTTAAGCCATGCCAATAGTTTGAGCATGCTTTTGTTGTTTGGGGCGTTTTTGTCTATCAATCTAGGGATTTTAAATTTATTACCCATCCCCGCCTTAGATGGGGCGCAAATGCTAGGGGTTGTTTTTAAAAATATTTTTCATATCACTTTGCCAACACCCATACAAAATGCGTTGTGGCTAGCGGGGGTGGGGTTTTTGGTTTTTGTCATGTTTTTAGGGCTTTTCAATGACATCACTCGTTTGCTATAAAAGGGGGAGTTTATGCATGTATTGAGCGTGAGCGAAATCAACGCACAAATCAAAGCCCTTTTAGAAGCGACTTTTTTGCAAGTTAGGGTTCAAGGGGAAGTGAGTAATTTGACTATCCATAAGGTGAGTGGCCATGCGTATTTTTCGCTCAAAGACAGCCAGTCGGTTATTAAATGCGTGCTGTTTAAAGGGAACGCTAACAGGCTCAAATTCGCTTTAAAAGGAGGGCAGGAAGTGGTTGTTTTTGGGGGTATTAGCGTGTATGTCCCAAGGGGGGATTATCAAATCAATTGCTTTGAAATAGAGCCTAAAGAGATAGGTTCATTAACCCTAGCTTTAGAGCAATTGAAAGAAAAATTACGCCTTAAAGGCTATTTTGATGAAGCGAATAAATTACCCAAACCGCATTTTCCTAAACGAGTGGCAGTCATCACTTCTCAAAATTCAGCCGCTTGGGCGGACATGAAAAAGATCGCTTCCAAACGATGGCCGATATGCGAATTAGTCTGTATCAATACTTTAATGCAAGGGGAAGGGTGTGTTCAAAGCGTGGTGGAGAGCATCGCTTATGCGGATAGTTTTCATGACACAAAAAACGCTTTTGATGCGATTGTAATGGCTAGGGGTGGGGGGAGCATGGAGGATTTGTATTCTTTCAATGATGAAAAAATCGCTGACGCTCTGTATTTGGCTAAAACTTTCAGCATGTCAGCTATTGGGCATGAGAGCGATTTTTTATTGAGCGATTTAGTAGCGGATTTAAGGGCTTCTACGCCTTCAAATGCGATGGAAATTTTACTCCCTAATAGCGATGAATGGTTGCAAAAACTTGATGGGTTTAATGTGAAATTGCACCGCTCTTTTAAAATTTTGCTCCATCAAAAAAAGGCGCATTTAGAGCATTTAGCGGCTTCTTTAAAACGATTGAGTTTTGAAAACAAGCACCATTTAAACACCTTAAAACTAGAGAAACTAACAATCGCTTTAGAAAATAAAACCTTAGAATTTTTGCACCTTAAAAAAACGCTTTTAGAAAAAATCTCTACTCAAACATTAACAAGCCCTTTTTTACAAACCAAAACAGAGTGCTTAAACAGGCTAGAAAACGCCCTCAAACTCGCTCATGCAAATTTGAAATTGCCCCAATTCGGGGCGTTTGTGAGTAAAAACCATCAAGCGGTAGAATTAGAGACATTAAAAGCGGGCGATAAAATTGAATTAAACAATGAAAAAGCCAGAGCGAGCGCTACTATTTTGAGCGTGGATAGGGTGTAGGGGTTTGAAAAATAATATTTAAAATACAATAGATTTTGTTTTTAAAATTTCGTATTCACTTCTTTTGATGATCTTTTCTAAACGCAATAGCATGATGTTTGAAATCGTGTTTTGATACCCCTTGTTCTTTAAAATGCTAGCAGCTTGCGGGTTATTTTTAATTTTTTCTTCTTTTTGGCACAAATAAAAAGACCAATTCAAATCATAATCCCTATTAACTTCTATAACCGCTTGCGCTGTTGTCCCACTGCCTGCAAAAAAATCTAAAATAATAGAATCTTTAGGGGTGGAGCATAGCAATAAATATTTAATCAATGCTACAGGTTTTGGCGTCTTAAAAAGCCCCTTTAAGCCTAATTTTTCTAGATCTTTTGTGCCTTGTCGGCTATAAAAATCCAACACGCTCAAACAATTATCTTGCGATTCTTTTAGGTAGTATTTTTCATAAGGGCGATTGTTCTTAAAAATAAGCCTGTTTTGATAATATAACTCCTTAAGCTTTTCATCGCTGCTCCACCCTCTGCTTTTTAAGGGTTCTAAAAAAAGATTGATTTCTTGTATCGCTACACCGCGTGGGTTTGAAGGCGTGGATAAATCTTTAGCGAAATAAATTTCACCTTTTTCATCCACCAAATTATAATTTTTTAAAAAATTAAAATGTTCTTTTTGAGATAATTCTTTGATTTGTTCTTTTAAGACAAGTTGGGCTTGAGCTTGTCCTTTTTGTTTGAAAACGTTCTTAATCGTTCGCATTAAATCTTTCAAAGGTTTAGCATAAATGGGCAAAAGCGTTCGTAAGATTTTAAAACCAGGAGCGAACGCTTTATTTTTAGCATAGCTTAAAACATACTCATGGGTAATATTGATGTGTTTAGCGTTAGACCTTGTGGCTTGTTTAGTGATAAAAGTGCCTAAAAAATTGCGCGTTCCAAAAATTTCATTGGCAATGATTTTAACTTCAGCCATTTTGTTATCGTCCATAGAAATAAAAATACAACCGCTTTGTTTTAACACAGCTTTTGCTGAAACCAAATGTTCTTCAATCCATTTTTCATAGTCAGCATGAGCGTCTTCATATTCAAAGTTAGAACTCTTAGTGTTATAAGGGGGGTCTATATAGATCGTTTGGATGCTTTCTTTTTCTATTCTTTTCAAACACTCCAAAGCTTCCATGATAAAAACTTTATGCAAGATAATTTTCCCAAGAAAAATGACCAAATTTAAGATTAAAAAGATTGATAAGCTCTTGTTCTTTTAAATCAATGGGTTTTATTTTAAAACCAAATTCTTTGATTAATTTACTAATTCCTATCGTTTGAGTTGAACGCCTCCTTTCGTTATGACACTCTTTCACTTTTTGTTCTAAATACAATCCCATTTCAGGGTGCTTCCCATAAACAATAAATAAAAGATTAGAAATATTATTCCACACGCCCACGGCTAAAGTCGTTTTAATATCGCAAAAAACTTTGGCTTTTTCTAAAGTGGTGTCATTAAAAGTCGCGCTCCAAGTTTTACTTTGAAAGGATACTTGTTTGATTTCTAAAAATTCATCGCTTGAACTTCTTTTAGCACCAAGGCCATGCTTTTGGGTATTGATGAGCTCATAATCTAAATATAAAGCCACCATACTGTCTCTCAATTCATTCAAAAATGAATCGTTGTCATGTTTATTGTATTTATTTTGAATTTCTTCAATCGGCTTTAGTGCTTGATAGCTTTCTGTAATGAAGTTTCTGTCAATGGGTTCAAAGCACCCCTTATTAAAAAATCCCAAAGATTGATTTAAAAATCGCATATCTAGCCCTTTGATTAAACTCTGTCAATATTATTTTAGTGAAAATATATGATTCATTAGCAATACTTTTAGGCAGAATATCTAAAATTTGCATTTCATTATTTATCATAAGTTTGTTTTAAATGCGAGCCATTATCAAAAAGTTTTGTATTATAATTTGATGGATTCCTGTTGATTAAGGTGTTTGGATTGGGTTTAGCCGATGTTATTTTAGAGCGTTTTAAAGATTTTATGAGAGAACAGCCTGAGCCTTACAAGTTTTTACAGGTTTTTTACGCACAAGAAAAAGAACGCTTTTTAAATGATAAAATGAACGATTATATCAAGCGAAATAAAAGCAAGGAAGAGGCTAGTATTTTAGCCAGACAAGGCTTTGTCAGCGTAATTGGAAGGGTGTTAGAAAAAATCATAGAACTTTTATTAAAAGATTTCTGTATTAAAAACAATGTCAAAATGACGAACGATAAAATCTTAAGGGCTAAGCGCATCAATGGCGAGCTGGATAAGGTCAAACGGGCTTTATTGGTGCATTTTGGAGAGTATAGCGTTTTGCCAGATATTATTCTTTATCAAACCAACAAGGATACTATCAAAATTCTAGCGATTTTATCGGTAAAAAATTCGTTTAGAGAGCGTTTCACAGAAACGCCTTATTGGAAATTAAAACTTTTACAATCGCCCATAACTTCTCACATTAAAGTTTTCATGATAACACCAGATAACGATGATGAGATCAGTTTTAAAGACAAGCCTAAAGGCTAGGATCGTCATGGAGCATGAATGAGATGGCCTTTATTTAGCCAAAAGCCATTTTGATCAAAGCTCTAAGATTAAGGGCATAGAAAATTTGTTAGAAGATTTAAAAAGGCTTTTATGAAACCTTATTTCAGTTTGGAAAAATTGGATTTATACCATGGCGATGCGAGCGTTTTAGAGACTTTTGAAAAAGGTTTTTATGATTTATGCATCACTTCACTGCCCTATAATTTGAGTATTGAATATCAAGGGAGTGATGATTTTAGGGCTTATGATGATTATTTGAATCGGTGTAAAAATTGGCTTAAAAATTGTTATTTTTGGGGTAAGGAACAGGCGAGATTGTGCTTGAATATCCCTTTAGACACGAATAAACATGGCAAGCAAAGTTTAGGGGCTGATATTACTATAGTGGCTAAAGAATGCGGTTGGAAATACCAAAATACGATCATTTGGAATGAAAGCAATATTTCAAGACGCACCGCTTGGGGGAGTTGGTTGCAAGCTAGTGCGCCTTATGCGATCGCTCCTGTGGAGTTGATCGTTGTTTTTTATAAAAACGAATACAAACGAAAAAAACAAACTTCTACGATGAGTAAAGAGGAATTTTTGCTCTATACGAATGGGTTATGGAGTTTTAGCGGTGAATCCAAAAAGCGCTTAAAGCACCCAGCCCCATTCCCAAGGGAATTACCCAGGCGTTGCATTAAATTGTTTTTTTTAGAAGACACGATTTTTGATCCTTTTAGCGGATCTGGCACGACTATTTTAGAGGCTAATGCTTTAGGGCGTTTTAGCGTGGGTTTAGAGATTGAAAAAGAATATTGCGAATTGTCTAAAAAGCGTATTTTAGAGAGTTTGTCGTTAGTGTGATCGTTTTAAAAACCTTTGAGGGTTAAAATAGTGTAAAATAGTAAAAATTTTAAAACCCAAAAAGGATTGATAATGAATTTATTTGAAAAAATGACTGACCAATTGCATGAGACTTTAGACAGTGCACTCGCTTTAGCCTTACACCATAAAAACGCTGAAGTAACGCCCATGCACATGCTTTTTGCCATGCTCAATAACTCCCAAGGCATTCTTATTCAAGCCTTACAAAAAATGCCTGTGGATATTGAAGCTTTAAAACTTAGCGTTCAAAGCGAGTTAAACAAGTTCGCTAAAGTTTCACAAATCAGCAAGCAAAATATCCAATTAAACCAAGCTCTAATCCAAAGTTTAGAAAACGCTCAAGGCTTGATGGCTAAAACGGGCGATTCTTTCATCGCTACCGATGTGTATCTTTTGGCGAATATGAGCCTTTTTGAAAGCGTTCTAAAGCCTTATTTAGACACTAAAGAATTGCAAAAAACTTTAGAATCTTTAAGAAAAGGCAAGATTATCCAGGATAAAAACGATGATTCCAATTTAGAAAGTTTAGAAAAATTTGGCATTGATTTGACGCAAAAAGCCCTAGAAAATAAGCTGGATCCCGTGATCGGGAGAGATGAAGAAATCATTCGCATGATGCAAATTTTGATCAGAAAAACAAAAAATAACCCTATTTTACTGGGCGAGCCTGGAGTGGGGAAAACAGCGGTTGTGGAAGGGTTAGCCCAACGCATTGTGAATAAGGAAGTGCCTAAAACGCTTTTAAACAAACGGGTTATCGCTTTAGATTTAAGCTTATTGGTGGCTGGGGCGAAATACAGAGGCGAGTTTGAAGAGCGTTTGAAGAAGGTGATTGAAGAAGTTAAAAAAAGCGCGAATGTGATTTTATTCATTGATGAAATCCACACGATTGTGGGGGCTGGGGCTAGTGAGGGGGGCATGGATGCGGCTAATATTTTAAAGCCTGCACTCGCTAGGGGGGAATTGCACACGATTGGAGCGACCACTCTAAAAGAATACCGCAAGTATTTTGAAAAAGACATGGCGTTACAAAGGCGTTTCCAACCCATTTTACTCAATGAGCCTAGCATCAATGAAGCTTTACAGATTTTAAGGGGGTTGAAAGAAACTTTAGAAACGCACCATAATATCACCATCAACGACTCCGCACTCATAGCGAGCGCTAAACTCTCTAGCCGTTATATCACCGATAGGTTTTTACCCGATAAAGCGATTGATTTGATTGATGAGGGGGCGGCCCAATTAAAAATGCAAATGGAATCAGAGCCGGCAAAACTCTCTAGCGTGAAGCGCTCCATTCAAAGACTAGAAATGGAAAAACAAGCCCTTGAAATGGAAAAAAAAGAGAGCAATGCCAAACGCATGCAAGAAATCCTTAAAGAATTGAGCGATTTGAAAGAGAAAAAAATCCAATTAGAAGCGCAATTTGAAAACGAAAAAGAAGTGTTCAAAGAAATTTCACGCTTGAAAATGGAAATGGAGGGCTTGAAAAAAGAGGCTGAAAGGTTTAAACGCAATGGGGATTACCAGCAAGCGGCTGAAATTGAATACTCTAAAATCCCTGAAAAGGAAAAGAAAGAAAAAGAATTGCAGCACAAATGGGAAGCGATGCAACAAAACGGGGCGTTGTTGCAAAACGCTTTAACCGAAAACAACATCGCTGAGATCGTGAGCCAATGGACGCACATCCCAGTCCAAAAAATGCTCCAAAGCGAAAAAAATAGGGTTTTAAACATTGAAAGCGAATTGCAAAAAAGAGTGGTGGGGCAAGAAAAAGCAATTAAAGCGATCGCTAAAGCGATTAAAAGGAATAAGGCTGGGCTTAGCGATAGCAATAAACCTATAGGGAGTTTCCTCTTTTTAGGGCCAACAGGCGTGGGTAAAACCGAGAGCGCTAAAGCCTTGGCGCAATTCTTGTTTGATAGCGATAAAAATCTTATACGAATTGACATGAGCGAATATTTGGAAAAGCACTCTATAAGCCGTCTTATTGGGGCCTCTCCTGGGTATGTGGGCTATGAAGAAGGCGGGCAATTGACCGAAGCGGTGCGTAGAAAGCCTTATAGCGTGGTGCTGTTAGATGAAGTGGAAAAAGCCCATCCGGATGTGTTTAACCTCTTGTTGCAGGTTTTAGATGAGGGGCATTTAACCGATAGTAAGGGCGTGAGGGTGGATTTCAAAAACACGATTTTGATTTTAACCAGCAATGTGGCTAGCGGTGCACTTTTAGAAGAGGATTTGAGTGAAGCCGACAAACAAAAGGCGGTTAAAGAGAGCTTGAGGCAATTTTTCAAGCCGGAATTTTTAAACCGCTTAGATGAAATCATCTCCTTTAACGCTCTAGATAGTCATGCTATCATTAATATCGTGGGGATACTCTTTGAAAACATTCAAAAAAAAGCTCTTGAAAGGGGCATTAATATAACCCTAGACGAAAAGGCAAAAGAATTGATCGCCGAAGCGGGATTTGACAGATTTTATGGTGCTAGACCCCTAAAGCGCGCGCTCTATGAAATGGTAGAAGACAAGCTCGCTGAACTCATTTTAGAAGATAAAATTAAAGAGAATGACAGCGTGGCGTTTGTGGTAGAAAATAACGAGATTGTGCCTAAGATTAAGTGAGCTTTTGTTATCCTAAAAAAGACAAGAAATGGTTATTTTTAAAAAAGGATTGAATGATGTTTGATAACACGCTTGTTAATCTCTTTGACACAGCGCCTCTTTTAACTTCGCTTTTAGCTGGGATTTTAACTTTTTTAAGCCCTTGCGTGTTGCCTTTGATCCCGGCGTATATGTCTTATATTTCTCAAATTTCTTTAGAGGATATTAAAGATGGTAAGGCTAAAAGGGTTTCGGTTTTTTTAAAATCCTTGATGTTTGTGGTGGGGTTTTCGCTCGTGTTTTTGGGCGTGGGCATGTCTATGGCCAAGCTTATCCATAGCTTTTCGTTTTCCTGGGTGAATTATATCGCCGGGGGGATTGTGATCCTTTTTGGTTTGCATTTTTTAGGCGTGTTTCGTTTTTCATTTTTGTATAAAACCCAAAGCGTTCGTTTGGCGAGCAAATCTAATAGCATGCAACGCTTTTACCCCTTTCTTTTGGGCATGAGTTTCGCTTTGGGCTGGACGCCATGCATCGGGCCGATATTCACTTCTATTGTGATCATGAGCGCGAGTAAGGACGCTTATGGCTTAATGCTTATGGTGGTGTTTGTAATGGGCTTGGCGATCCCTTTTTTATTAGTGGCTTTAATGCTAGAAAGAGCGCTTTTATTTTTAAAATCCTTAAAGAAATACAACCGCGCGATTGAAATTGTTTCAGGGTTGGTGCTTATTTTAATGGGAATACTGATCATGACAAATTCTTTAGAAAGCCTGACTAACTTTTTACAAGAATAGGAGGGTTTGATGCTGTTAAAAAACGCTTCGTTTTATGATGATGAGAATTTAAAAAGAGCGGATATCCGCTTAAAAGATTCTCTCATTATAGAGATTAAAGAAAACTTAAGCCCTACCAAAAATGAAGAAGTGATTGAGTGCAGGGATTTATTCGTGCTGCCAAGCTTCATTGATTTGAGCGTTACTGGTTTGGAGGGTTATGAAAATTTAAAACAAAAGGCTTTTAAAGGGGGGGTGGGGTTACTCAACGTTTTTGATTGCGATCAAAGCGGCATTAAAAACATCATGGCACTCAAAAACAACCAACTAGCCGACATCGCCACGCTTAAAAATAGGGGGGGGGAAATTTTAATTGCGCCATCTGACGCTTTTTTAGAACTCATCAGCCACTACGCCAAATCCTACAACTTGCCTCTTTTAATTTCTTTAGAAAATTCTTTTGAAGCCCTAAATAGTGGGGCATTAGCCTATGAATTGGGGCAGAATTTTGTGGACAATGCGTTTGAAAACACGCGCTTGGTGCGTTTCATGGAAGTTTCTAGAGCGTTACAAATCCCTGTGCTTTTAGATAAAGTGAATAGCATCACCACGCTCAAACTCATCAAAGCCTTTAACAATTTAGGAGCGAAATTACAAGCCCAAACGCCCTTAAGCCATTTGATCTTAGATGAGAGCGTGTATGAAGATTATGAACCCCGATTTAAAATCGCTCCTCCTTTAAGGGATAAAGAAGGTCAAAACGCCCTAAAAGAAGCCCTAAAAAATAACGAAATCGCCATGCTCACAAGCCTTCATGCTTTTAAAAATTCTAACGCAGAGCTTTTTGAAGAAAGCGCGTTTGGGTGTGAGAGCATAGAGGACGCTTTCAGCGTGGCTTACACTTTTTTAGTTCAAAAGGAGGTTATCAGTTTCCAACAGCTCATTAAAGTCATGGCGATTAACCAAGCGAAGTTTTTAAAACTCAATGCAGGCGAGGTTAAAGAAAGCCAATTAGCCAATCTCATGATTGTAGATTTAAACGCTCAAACAAGAGTGAGTAATCAAAATTCGCCCTTTTATGGTTTGGAATTGTATGGCGAAGTGCAAAGAATGATCTTAAAAGGGCAAACCACATTTATTAAGGAGAATGCATGCAAATCATAGGAGCGTCTTTAGTTTTTTTGTGTAATGAAAAATGCGAAGTGTTAGAAGATTATGGCGTGGTCTTTGATGAAAAGATTGTTGAAATAGGCGATTATCAAAGTTTAACGCTTAAATACCCCCACTTAAAGGCGCAGTTTTTTGAAAATTCCGTTCTGTTGCCCGCTTTTATCAACGCGCACACCCATTTTGAATTTTCCAACAACAAGGCGAGTTTTGATTACGGGAGTTTTTCTGGCTGGTTAGGGAGCGTGTTGAACAATGGGGGAGCGATTTTAGAAAATTGCCAAGGGGCTATTCAAAACGCTATCAGCACGCAATTAAAAAGCGGGGTGGGGAGCGTGGGAGCGATTTCTAACCACCTGATAGAAGTTAATTTATTGAAAGAAAGCCCCTTGAATGCTGTCGTGTTTTTAGAGTTTTTAGGGAGCAGTTATTCTTTAGAAAAATTAAAAGCGTTTGAGGCCAAATTTAAAGAGTTAAAAGATTTGGAAGATGCAAAACTTAAAGCGGCTCTGGCTGTGCATGCCCCTTATTCGGTGCAAAAAGACATGGCTTTGAGCGTCATCCAATTAGCCAAAGATTCACAAAGCTTACTTTCTACGCATTTTTTAGAATCGCGTGAAGAATTAGAATGGGTAGAAAATTCTAAAGGGTGGTTTGAAAATTTTTACCAGCATTTTTTAAAAGAGTCTCATTTTAAATCGCTCTATAAGGGTGCGAACGATTACATTGACATGTTTAAAGACACGCACACTTTATTTGTGCATAACCAGTTCGCTTCTTTAGAAGCGTTAAAAAGGATTAAATCTCAAGTCAAAAACGCTTTTTTAATCACATGCCCCTTTTCTAACCGCCTATTGAGCGGGAAAGCGTTGGATTTAGAAAGAACTAAAGAGGCTGGTTTGAGCGTGAGCGTGGCCACTGATGGCTTGAGTTCTAACATTTCGCTGAGCCTTTTAGACGAATTAAGAGCGTTTTTGCTCACCCATAACATGCCGTTATTAGAATTAGCTAAAATAGCCCTTTTAGGGGCGACTAGGCATGGGGCTAAAGCTTTAGCTTTAAATAATGGCGAGATAGAAGCCAACAAGAGGGCGGATTTGAGCGTGTTTGGTTTTAATGAAAAATTCACTAAAGAGCAGGCGGTTTTGCAATTTTTATTGCATGCTAAAGAAGTGGAGCGCTTGTTTTTAGGGGGGAAAAGGGTGATCTAATTTGTTTTAAAGACAGAATGCGTTAAAATGAGCAATCCAAATCAATTAAGGAAAGAGTCAATGAAATTAGTTTTAGCCAAGAATACGAGAAAATCAGACGCTAAGAGCGTGGAATTGGAGGATTTGTATAAAAAATTCAATGAAGACAAGCGTTCTATTTTTTATTTTGCCCCCACAAACGCCCACAAAGACATGCTCAAAGCGGTGGATTTTTTCAAAGAAAAAGGCCATACGGCTTATTTAGATGAGGTGAGGGTCAGCACTGATGAAAAAGATTTTCTTTATGAATTGCACATTATTTAAAGGCTTGTATTGAAAGTTTATATTGAAACCATGGGTTGTGCCATGAATTCTAGGGATAGCGAGCATCTACTAAGCGAACTATCCAAACTAGACTATAAAGAGACCAATGACCCTAAAATAGCGGATTTGATTTTAATCAACACTTGCAGCGTACGCGAAAAACCTGAAAGGAAATTGTTTTCAGAAATCGGTCAATTCGCTAAAATCAAAAAACCCAACGCCAAAATCGGGGTTTGCGGGTGCACTGCAAGCCACATGGGAGCGGATATTTTGAAAAAAGCCCCAAGCGTGAGCTTTGTGTTAGGGGCTAGGAATGTGTCTAAAATCTCTCAGGTGATCCATAAAGAAAAAGCGGTTGAAGTGGCGATTGATTATGATGAAAGCGCGTATGCGTTTGAATTTTTTGAAAAAAAGGCTCAAATCCGATCGTTACTAAACATCTCTATAGGTTGCGATAAGAAATGCGCTTATTGCATCGTCCCGCACACTAGGGGAAAAGAAATTTCTATCCCTATGGATTTGATTTTAAAAGAAGCTGAGAAATTGGCGAGTAATGGCACTAAAGAGCTCATGCTTTTAGGGCAGAATGTGAATAATTACGGCGTTCGTTTCAGTAGCGAGCATGCGAAAGTGGATTTTAGCGATTTGTTGGATAAATTGAGCGAAATTCCAGGCATTGAAAGGATACGATTCACTTCGCCTCACCCCTTGCACATGAATGATGTATTTTTAGAACGCTTTGCCAAAAACCCTAAAGTGTGTAAGAGTATCCACATGCCCTTACAGAGTGGATCTAGCGCGGTGTTAAAGATGATGCGAAGAGGTTATAGTAAAGAGTGGTTTTTAAATCGGGTGGAGAGGTTAAAAGCTTTAGTGCCTGAAGTGGGCATCAGCACGGATATTATCGTGGGCTTTCCTAATGAGAGCGATAAGGATTTTGAAGACACGATGGAGGTGCTAGAAAAAGTGCGCTTTGACACGCTCTATAGTTTCATTTATTCCCCACGCCCTTTCACTGAAGCGGGATCTTGGAAAGAAAGAGTGCCATTAGAGGTTTCATCTTCAAGGTTAGAGAGGTTGCAAAACAGGCACAAAGAAATTTTAGAGGAAAAAGCCAAGCTAGAAGTGGGTAAAACGCATGTGGTGTTGGTGGAAAATAGGCGTGAAATGGATAATCAAATCGTGGGTTTTGAAGGGCGTAGCGATACGGGGAAATTCATTGAAGTAACTTGTAAAGAAAAAAGAAATCCGGGCGAGCTTGTAAAAGTGGAGATTGTTTCTCATTCCAAAGGGCGCTTGATAGCGGCCATTAAAGGCAACTAATCAAAATAACCAATGAAGAGCGGGTTTAAAGGCAAGAATTGAGCTTAAAATTTTTCAGGAAAAGTATCGTTTTAAAGGTTGTCCCTCGTTTGGCGTTTGGAGTCCTTTGGTTGTTGCATAAAACTTGTAAAAACCGCTATTTTTTAGCTCAAAATTTAAAAGAAAAACCCTTTATTGTAAGCTGTTGGCATGGGGAGCTTGGCATGATTGGGTTTGCGTATTTAAGGCTTGAAAAACCTTCTGTTTATGTGATCGCAAGCCAGCATTTTGACGGCTCTATTGCGGCGGGTTTGTTTGAAAGCTTTGGTTTTAAAAACATTAGAGGCTCTAGCAAAAAAGGGGGGGTTAAGGTTTTGATAGAGGGGCTTAAACGATTGAAAGAAGGTTGCGATGTCGCTATCACTCCTGATGGCCCTAAAGGCCCACGACACAGCATAGCGGATGGGGTGATCGCTTTAGCTCAAAAATCAGGCGTGGGGATTAGCGCTTGTCGGGTGGTTTGTAAAAACGCATGGCGGTTGAACACTTGGGATCAATTTGAAATCCCTAAGCCTTTTAGCGAAGTGTATTATTACATGCTAGAATCGGTAATCATCCCTAAAGAATGGGAGCTTTCAAAGGCTAAAGAATATTTAAAGACGCGCATGGATTCTGTTGGGTTTGAAGAACCTCAAAGGGGTTTGGGTGCTTAAAGGGTTAAAAAAAGCGTTTAAAGAGAGGTTTTGCTCTCAAGTGTATATCTCTTTTAATGTGGATCACAATCTTTTATCCGCTCAAATTTTAAGGGTTAAAAACCACCGCATTAAAGAGAAATTTTTTAAAACTTTTGAGACTAAAGTGGAAACAAAAAACGGCGAAGTCCCCATTCAAGCCTTAAAAATCGCCAGAAGTTATAGCCAAAAATACCCCTACACTTATTTTAGCGCGATGAGTAAGGCTAAAGAGGTTTTATGCGAAAAGCAGGCGTTTGAACAAATCAAACAAGAAAATCAAGATTATCAGGCTTGTGAAGTCAATCAAAAGTATTGCGTTTATGTGGAATCTAAGGATTTTTTAAAGGATTTCAAGCGTTTTAAAATCCAGGATGTGGATTTTTTGTTTTCGCCTTTTAGCCTTATTTATGATTTTGTGCGCGATAATTTAGAAAACAAGCCGTTGTTGTATCTGCTTTTAGAGCGTTCAAGGTTTTATTTTTTGATTGCGGATAAAAAAGAGATTTTTTTAGCCAAATCCGTGTTTTTAGAAGAGCAACCTGAAGAGTTTATAGAGGGCAAAGAAGAAGATTCTATGGGAATGAGTAGTGAAGCTGTGAATTTGTTTTTGAGCGAAATCCAAGAAGATATTGACAGCCTTGAAGAAGCGATGGGGCTAGATAGCAGTAAGGATAGTAAAGAAAAAAATGAGGACGCTTATAGTTTGATTGAAGGCATGACGAATATCCCCTTAATTGCAAATGTTTTGCAAGAGGGGTTGCGTGGCGTCTATCATTCTAGAGAGATAGACTTTGTAGAAAAAGTGGTTGTTTTAGACAGCTGTCAAATCCACCACAAAGTGTTAATGCATTTGCAAGAAACTTTGATGATAGAAGTGGATAGGCTTGATTTTTCTTTAGTGGAGCGCTTGAACATTTTAGCGCGCATGGAGAATGAAAAGCATGCGTTTTAGTTACATTGAGCCAAGAGCGAAATACCTTATCAGCAAGCTTTCTAAAATTTGGGTTTTTTACATTTTTTTATCTTTTGTGGTGATAGGGGGGTTAGTGTGGTTTATGCATAACGCTATTAAAAGCACTCAAGACAACGCGTCCAGTTTGACGATCCAAGAAAGGCTCTACCGCCATGAAATCAGCCGCTTACAGGTTAAGACTGATGAAACCTTAAAACTCATTAAAGAAGCCAAAAAGCGTTTGAATTATAACGATGATATACGAGATGTTTTGCAAGGGCTTTTGAATATTGTGCCGGATTCCATCACTATTAATAGCATTGAAATAGACCAGCAAAGCGTGGTGGTTAGTGGTAAAACCCCTTCTAAAGAAGCCTTTTACTTTTTGTTTCAAAACAAACTAAACCCCATGTTTGATTATTCTAGGGCGGAATTTTTCCCTTTAAGCGATGGGTGGTTTAATTTTGTTTCCACCAACTTTTCTAATTTCTTACTGATAAAAAACCCGGAGTCTATTAAATGAAGCCATTGCATTTTTCACACCTGGACAGAGAACAATCAGGCGATGTAGGGTTTATCATCAAAAACCTTGTTTTTTTAGGGGTTTTTTCCTTATTGGGTTGGCTCAATACCGAGTATTTTCTATGGCCTAGCATGCTGGAATTAAAAAAAATCCTTTTAGAAGAAAATCGTAAAAAAAGCGTTTTAGAATACGCGCAAAGGCATTTTGAAACAGCTCTAGCAAACTATCGCAATCAAAAAGAAACCAGCGAATCTTTGTTAAAGATTTTTAATGATGAAGAGTCCAGGCGGATTTTAGAAAAGATTTTAAAAAAATGTTTTGATGCCTATAAAATCAAACCCTTGCTCTCTCAAAACCCCCTTCAAAAAACCCAGTTTTTTATCATGGCCAGAGCGAGCGAATTAGAAAAGACCTATCTTTTTTTCACCTTAATCAACAAATATTTACCGAGCGCTCAAAGCCAATTGCCCTTAAAGATTTCTAAAGATAGCGACGGGCTGTTGGTGCAATTTAGCGTGAGTATTGATCTCCAATAGGATTAAGGGTAGTTTAATGCGAGATTTTGATTTCAGTTTTAACCCTAAGGCATGCGAGGGCTGTGGGGCAAAGTGTTGCGTAGGGGAAAGCGGGTATATTTTTTTGAATATCCAAGAAATGCAACAAATTAGCGCTTTTTTAAAATTAGAATTAGAAGAATTCAGTCAAAAATACGTTAAAAAGGTAGGGTATAAGTTCTCTTTATTAGAAAAAGACGCTAAAAAGTTGGGTTTGGCGTGCGTGTTTTTGGATTTAGAAACCAAAAAATGCCAGATTTATAGCGTGCGCCCTAAGCAATGCCAAACTTTTCCTTTTTGGGAGAGCGTGAAAACTTTCTCTAAAGAGCAAAAAGAAGCTTTTTGTCAAAGCTGTCCGGGCATCACACAAAAAACCAAAGAAACTAAAGTGTGCTAAAATTCACTTTAGTTACACAAAAAAGGAAATAAAATAATGGATATTCCAATAAAGAAAAGGTTTTTAGCAAATATATTGCTTTTTAGTCTGTTTTCTTGCCTTAAGGCTGAAACCCTTTCAGAAGATCATCAAATCCTGTTGAGTTCAGACGCTTTCCATAGAGGGGATTTTGCAGCCGCTCAAAAAGGCTATATGAATCTTTACAAGCAAACCAATAAAGTGGTGTATGCTAAAGAAGCGGCCATTTCAGCGGCGAGTTTAGGGGACATTAAAACCGCTATGCATTTAGCCATGCTCTATCAAAAAATCACCAATAATCGTAACGATGTTTCTATCAATAAGATTTTAGTGGATGGCTATGCGCAAATGGGGCAGATTGATAAGGCGATTGAACTATTACACAAAATCCGCAAAGAAGAAAAAACCATAGCCACAGACAATGTGTTAGGGACTTTGTATCTGACTCAAAAGCGTTTGGATAAGGCTTTCCCGTTGTTGAATAAGTTTTATAACCAAGTGCATGATGAAGACAGCTTAGAAAAACTCATTACAATCTATTTTTTGCAAAACCGCAAAAAAGAAGGCTTGGATTTGTTGCAATCTCATATAGACAGGTATGGTTGCTCAGAGCAATTGTGCCAAAAAGCGCTCAACACCTTCACGCAATTTAACGAGCTTGATTTGGCTAAAACGACTTTTGCTCGTCTGTATGAAAAAAACCCTATTGTTCAAAACGCCCAATTTTACATAGGGGTATTAATCTTGTTAAAAGAGTTTGATAAGGCCCAGAAAATCACAGAATTATTCCCTTTTGATAGGCGTTTGTTGTTGGATTTATACACCGCGCAAAAAAAATTCGATCAAGCTTCCAAACAGGCTTCTTTAATCTATCAAGAAAGAAAAGACCCTAAATTCTTAGGCTTAGAGGCGATTTATCATTATGAAAGCTTGAGCGCGAATAAGAAAAAGCTCACCAAAGAAGAGATGCTGCCCATTATTCAAAAATTAGAGCAAGCCACCAAAGAGCGCCAAGCATGGCTTGCTAAAACTAAAGATAAAGAAGACGCGCAAGACGCTTTCTTTTATAATTTTTTAGGGTATTCCTTAATAGATTATGACATGGATATTAAAAGGGGCATGGATTTTGTGAGGAAAGCCTTAGCGTTGGATTCTGGATCAGTGCTTTATTTGGATTCTTTAGCATGGGGTTATTACAAATTGGGGAATTGCTTGGAGGCTAAAAAAATCTTTTCTAGCATCGCTAAAGAGTCTATCCAAGCCGAACCTGAATTGAAAGAACACAATAAAATCATTCAAGAATGCAAGAAATAGGGATTTTAGAAAATTTACAAAAAAGCTTAGCCTTAAAAGAGGGCATGCTTTCTTATGAAATGCTAGGTAAAAGCCTGTCGTATAACCCTTACTTGCCTAGAGTCATTCCTCAAACCAAAGATTGTGTTTTTGTAACCCCTGATGAGGTTTTAGAAAAGCTTTTGAAAGAAAACACCCACACCGATTGCGTCATTGTCAATTTCAAAGGATTATACGAAATAGGTGTGCCAAGCGTGTTTGATTTAGAAATCTTAGGGTTATTGCGCCGCCATGCGAGCTCTTTGATAGTCCATGAGGATTTTTTTATCAGCCATTACCAGCTTTTAGAATCGCTTGTTCAAGGCTCTGATGGGGTCATTTTAGATGAAGAGCTTTTGAAAGAAGATTTAAAGGGCATGGTAGAATTTTCTTGGCGTTTGGGCTTGAGCGTGTTTGTAGAAACCCACAAACAAGATTACACTCATTTAAAAGATTTAGGGGTTTTAGGCGTGCTAGAAAAAGTCCCCCATTCTTATAATCAAAAAAAAATAGTCTTTTTAGATTGAATTTTAAGCTAATTTAGAGTAAAAATCGTATTCAAACTTTTTAAAAGGAGTTAGTTATGTCATTATTAGTGAATGATGAATGCATTGCGTGCGATGCTTGCAGAGAAGAATGCCCTAGTGAGGCGATTGAAGAGGGCGATCCCATTTATAATATTGATCCAGACAGATGCACAGAGTGTTACGGGTATGATGATGATGAGCCTCGTTGCGTGAGCGTATGCCCTGTAGATGCGATTTTACCGGATCCTAACAATGCTGAGAGCAAAGAGGAATTGAAATACAAATACGAAAGCTTAAAAGAGCAAGATTAAAGGCTAGCAATGGCTAAAATCACAACCGTGATTGATATAGGCTCTAATTCAGTGCGTTTGGCTGTCTTTAAAAAGACGAGCCAGTTTGGGTTTTACTTGCTTTTTGAGACTAAGTCTAAGGTTAGGATTTCAGAGGGCTGTTATGCGTTTAATGGAATCTTGCAAGAAATCCCCATGCAAAGAGCCGTTAAAGCCTTGAGCGAATTTAAAGAAATTGCCCTCAAATACAAAAGCAAAAAAATCTTGTGCGTGGCGACCTCAGCGGTGCGCGATGCCCCTAATCGGTTAGAGTTTGTAGCGAGGGTGAAAAAGGCTTGCGGTTTGCAAATCAAAATCATTGATGGGCAAAAAGAAGCGCTCTATGGCGGGATTGCGTGCGCGAATTTGTTGCATAAAAATTCAGGGATCACGATAGATATTGGAGGGGGTAGCACCGAGTGCGCGTTGATTGAAAAAGGCAAGATTAAGGACTTAATCTCGCTTGATGTTGGGACGATTCGCATTAAAGAAATGTTTTTAGACAAAGACTTAGAGGTCAAACTGGCTAAAGCCTTTATCCAAAAAGAAGTTTCCAAACTGCCCTTTAAGCACAAAAACGCCTTTGGGGTGGGGGGGACGATCAGAGCGTTGAGTAAGATACTCATGAAACGCTTTGATTACCCTATTGATTCTTTGCATGGCTATGAAATAGATGCGCATAAAAATTTAGCGTTTATTGAAAAGATTGTCATGCTTAAAGAAGATCAATTACGGCTTTTGGGGGTGAATGAAGAGCGTTTGGATAGTATTAGGAGCGGGGCGTTGATTCTATCAGTCGTTTTGGAGCATTTAAAAACTTCTTTAATGATCACTAGTGGGGTGGGGGTGAGAGAAGGCGTGTTTTTGAGCGATTTATTGCGCCACCATTACCATAAATTCCCCCCCAATATCAACCCCTCTCTTATCTCTTTAAAAGATCGCTTTTTGCCCCATGAAAAGCACAGCCAAAAGGTCAAAAAAGAATGCGTGAAATTGTTTGAAGCCTTATCGCCTTTGCATAAAATGGATGAAAAATACCTCTTCCATTTAAAGATTGCGGGGGAATTAGCGAGCATGGGTAAGATTTTAAGCGTCTATTTAGCCCACAAGCACAGTGCGTATTTTATTTTAAACGCTTTGAGTTATGGCTTTAGCCACCAGGATAGAGCGATCATTTGCTTATTGGCCCAATTCAGCCATAAAAAAATCCCTAAAGACAACGCTATCGCCCACATGAGCGCGATGATGCCAAGCCTTTTAACCTTACAATGGCTGAGTTTTATCCTTTCTTTAGCCGAAAATTTGTGCCTGACAGACAGCCACCATTTAAAATACACGCTAGAAAAAAACAAGCTTGTGATCCATTCTAATGATGCGCTTTACTTGGCTAAAGAGATGCTCCCTAAACTCGTTAAGCCCATTCCTTTGACGATAGAGTTTGCTTGAAAATAGCGATTGTCAGGCTTTCTGCGCTTGGGGATATTATCGTTGGCGCAGTGTTTTTGGCGACTATCAAAGAGTGTCTGCCTAACGCCCAAATAGAATGGTTCGTGGATGAAAGATTTGGCGCGATTTTAGAGCATTCCCCTTATATTGATAAATTACACCCCATCGCTTTAAAAAGCGCGCTTACAACCTTGAACCCTTTGAAGATTTTTAAACTTTTTAAATCTTTAAGGGCTTATGAATACGATATAATCATTGACATGCAAGGCCTAGTCAAATCCGCCCTCATTACGCAAATGTTGAAAGCCCCTAAAAAAGTCGGCTTTGATTACGCTTCGGCTAGAGAGGGTTTGAGCGCGTTTTTTTACTCGCAAAAAGTTTCTATCGCTTATGATGAGCCTATTTTAAAACGCAATTTCACGCTCCTTTCTCAAGCCCTAAACTTGCCTAAAAAAGAAATTTCAGAGGGTTTAAACTCTAGATTTAAAGTGTTTTCTTACCAAGATTCTCCAAAAATCAATGCGTTAAATTTGAATCAAAATAAACCAAAAATCCTTTTTGTTTTAGAAACTTCTAAAATCAATAAAACTTACCCTATAGAGCGTTTTAAAGATCTGGCTTTGATGCTAGAAAATTTTCAAATTTGCTTGTTATGGCATGCTGATGAACATAAAGCCACTACGCTTTATCACGCTTTAAAATACCAGCGCGATATATTATTGCTCCCTAAACTCACTTTAAACGAGGTTAAGGCGTTGCTTTTTAAAATGGATGTGATTATTGGGGGCGATACGGGTATTACGCATTTAGCATGGGCGTTGCAAAAAGCTAGCATCACCCTTTATGGCAACACGCCCATGGAGCGTTTTAAATTAGAAAGCCCGATCAATGTTTCGCTCACCGGTAATTCAAACGCCAACTACCATAAAAAGGATTTTTCTATCCAAAATATAGAGCCTAAAAAAATTAAAGAATGCGTTTTAAACATTTTAAAGGAAAAAGAATGACTTATAAAGAACGACTCATACACGAAAAAATATTGAACCAAAACGATAAGGGTTTGAAAACAGAACTGCGCATTTTGAGCATTTTTATCGTGGAATCTTTAGTGAATATTTTGGGGTTTATTTTGGCTAAAATGCCTCATTTGTGGTTTTTAAGGTGCATTAAAGCTTTAGCGTGGCTGATGAGAACCTTTGATAGGCGCCGTTATTTTGACGCTAAAGCCAATTTGGATTTTGTGTTTGGGGATTCTAAAAGCGAAGAAGAGAAAAAAAGGATTATTAAAAAGGGTTATGAAAATTTTGCTTTCATTATTTTAGAAACCATTAGAGTGATCTTTATCCCTAAAGATGAATACGACGCTCGTTTCACGCTCATCAATGAAGAAAACGTGTGGAAGTCTTTAAACAAGGAAGGCCAAGCGATCACTTTATGCATGCATTTTGGCTATTGGGAAGCGGTAGGCACGACTTTAGCACAATATTATGAGAATTATGGTAGGGGGTGTTTGGGGCGTTTGACTAAATTCGCTCCCATCAACCACATGATCATGAGCAGGCGAGAGGCGTTTGGGGTGCGTTTTGTCAATAAAATAGGAGCGATGAAAGAACTCATTAAAATGTATAATCAAGGCAATGGCCTGGTGGGGATTTTAGTGGATCAAAATGTCGTGCCTAAAGATGGGGTGGTGGTGAAATTCTTTGATAAAGACGCTACGCACACCACGATCGCTTCTATTCTATCGCGCCGTTACAATATAGACATCCAGCCGGTATTCATTGATTTTAATGATGATTATTCGCATTACACAGCGACCTATTATCCGAGTATCCGCTCTCAAATCACTGATAACGCGCAAAACGATATTTTAGAATGCACGCAAGCCCAAGCGAGTTTGTGCGAAGAGGTGATTAGAAAGCATCCGGAAAGTTATTTTTGGTTCCACAGGCGTTTTAAAAGCACCCATCCTGAGATTTATCAAAGATAGGGTTTTGAGTGGAATGATAAAAATTAAAAAATGCTAAAAGGCATTTTTTAAAAATAAATAGTAAAGAGCTTGATTTTAATCAAGCGATAATTTCTTAAGGCGGTCTTCTTGGGTTAGGGGGATTTTAAGGGGGAGAATTATTTCAAAATACCCCCCTATCCCCTTAAGAAAATGAGTTTTACTATAAAAATAAAGTTAAAAATCCCATTTTTTAAAAAAGTTAAAAAGTTTTAGTTATACCACTCAATGCGAACAAGAGTGGTATTTTTCTAAAAATTCTTTTTTAAAACTCAAAAACCGCTTTTCTAAAATGGCGTTTCTGGCGTTTTTAACCAGCTCTAAATAAAAATGCAAATTGTGCAAGCTGGCTAAACGAGCGTAAGTGAGTTCTTTAGCCCTAAAGAGATGGTGCAAATAGGCTTTAGAGTAGCGTTTGCAAGCATAACAAGCGCAATTTTCTTCAATAGGGGTATCATCCAATTTATAGGGTGCGTTTTTGATAGAAATCTTGCCAGAATGCGTGAAAAGGGTGGCGTTTCTGGCGTTTCTGGTGGGCATCACGCAATCAAACATATCCACCCCTAAACTGATAGCGTCTAGGATATTTTCAGGCGTGCCTACGCCCATTAAGTAGCGAGGCTTGTCTTTGGGGAGCAAGGGGGCGGTGTGCGCGATCGTTTCTAGCATTTCATCAGCGCTTTCCCCCACCGCTAAACCGCCTATAGCGTAGCCATCAAAACCTTTATGCGTTAATTCCACGCTAAGACTGCGCATTTTCAAATGCGTCCCGCCTTGGATAATGGCAAAAAGGTTGTTGTTGGGGCGGTTTTTTTGCTTGTGGTATTCTAGGCTGAGATTCGCCCATTTAGCGCTTCTTTTAATGGATTCTTCAAGGCGTTTTAAGGGAGCGGGCAAGCCCACTAAATCGTCTAAAACCATCATAATATCGCTATTTAAGGCGTATTGAATGTCCAAAACTTTAGAGGGCGTGAATAGATGCTTGCTCCCATCAATATGGGATTTAAAAACGATCCCGTCTTCTTGCAATTTGACATTATCGCTCAAACTAAAGGCTTGAAACCCCCCGCTATCGGTTAAAAAACTCCCATGAAATTGAGCGAAACGATGCAAGCCCCCTAATTGTTCAACCACTTTCTCGCCCGGTCGTAAATACATGTGATAGGTGTTGGCTAGAATGAGTTTAGCGCCTAAAATTTCTTGCATATCCATAGCGTCTAAAGATTTGATACAGCCTTGCGTGCCTACGGGCATAAAAACAGGCGTTGCCACTTGAGAATGGGCTAAATTTAAAAGACCAGCTCGCGCGTGTTTGTCAATAGCTTGGAGTTGAAAATCCATCGTTTAAGCCTTAATCTTGGATATAATGGCGTAATCATTTTTTAGGAAGTTTGGAATTGAAAAAAATCGCCCTTATTTTAGATGGCATTGTAGCAAAAAATTTTTTAGACTTGGTGCTAAGGCATTATTCTAATCATAATTTTTATATAGTGGTTGTCAAAAATGAGAGCCTTATCCCTAAAAACTACCCGAGCACTTTCGCTTTTTATTGTTTTGATGCGACTTCTAGTTTTAGGCTTTTGCAAGTGTTAAACGATGAGGTGAGCGATGCGTTTTTAATCATACAAGATTTTAAAGAACAGCGCATCATTCATAAAATCATTCAGACCCATTTCAAACGCATGCGCGTGGTTTTGAGCGTGAAAAAAGATGGTGAAAAAACTTTAGAGAATAATGAAGAAAATAAAGATGAAAAGCTTATTTTGATTGATGAGTTTGAAGTTTTAGCCAATAAATTCATTTCTCGTTTGCCTAATATCCCTAGCACCCCTAGAGAGTTTGGGTTAGGCAAGGGCGAGATCATGGAGATTGATGTGCCTTTTGGGAGCATTTTTGCTTACAGACACATTGGCTCTATCAGGCAAAAAGAATACAGGATTGTAGGGCTTTATCGCAACGATGTTTTGTTGCTCTCCACTAAATCTTTAGTCATCCAGCCACGAGACATTCTTTTAGTGGTGGGCAATCCGGAAATTTTAAACGCGGTGTATCATCAAGTCAAAAGCAATGTGGGGCAGTTCCCAGCCCCCTTTGGTAAGAGCATTTATTTATACATTGATATGCGTTTGCAGAACAGAAAAGCGATGATGCGCGATGTGTATCAAGCCTTGTTCTTGCACAAACATTTAAAGAGCTACAAGCTCTATATTCAGGTTTTACACCCCACTAGCCCTAAGTTTTATCATAAATTTTTATCGCTAGAAACCGAAAGCATTGAAGTGAATTTTGATTTTTATGGGAAAAGTTTTATCCAAAAACTCCATGAAGACCACCAGAAAAAAATGGGTTTGATTGTGGTGGGCAGAGAGCTTTTTTTATCTAAAAAACACCGAAAAGCCTTGTATAAAACAGCCACCCCGGTTTATAAAACCAACGCTTCCGGCTTGTCTAAAACCTCTCAAAGCGTGGTGGTTTTGAATGAAAGCTTGGATATTAATGAGGACATGTCTTCAGTGATCTTTGATGTGTCTATGCAGATGGATTTGGGCTTGTTGCTCTATGATTTTGACCCTAACAGGCGCTATAAAAACGAGATTGTCAATCATTATGAAAATTTAGCCAACGCGCTCAACCGCAAGATTGAGATTTTTCAAACCGATATTAGAAATCCTATCATGTATCTCAATTCTTTAAGAAATCCCATTTTGCATTTCATGCCTTTTGAAGAGTGCATCACGCACACGCGCTTTTGGTGGTTTTTATCCACTAAAGTGGAAAAATTAGCGTTTTTAAACGACGATAACCCTCAAATTTTTATCCCTGTAGCGGAGTGAAAGAATGCAAGAAATTTTAATCCCTTTAAAAGAAAAAAGCTATAAAGTGTTTTTGGGGGAACTGCCTGAAATAAAATTGAAACAAAAAGCGCTCATCGTTAGCGATAGCATCGTGGCCGGGTTGCATTTGCCCTATTTATTAGAGCGCTTGAACGCCTTAGAAGTCAGAGTGTGCGTGATAGAGTCCGGGGAAAAATACAAGAATTTTCATTCATTAGAGCGGATTTTAAACAACGCCTTTGAAATGCAATTAAACCGCCATTCTTTAATGATAGCCCTTGGTGGGGGAGTGATAAGCGATATGGTGGGGTTTGCGAGCAGTATTTATTTTAGGGGGATTGATTTTATTAATATCCCTACGACTTTACTCGCTCAAGTGGATGCGAGCGTGGGGGGGAAAACAGGGATCAATACGCCTTATGGCAAGAATTTAATCGGATCATTCCACCAACCTAAAGCGGTTTATATTGATTTAGCTTTTTTAAAAACCCTTGAAAAAAGGGAATTTCAAGCAGGGGTGGCTGAAATCATTAAAATGGCGGTGTGTTTTGGTAAAAACTTGGTAGAAAGATTGGAAACAAAGGATTTAAAAGATTGTTTAGAAGAAGTAATCTTTCAAAGCGTCAGTATCAAAGCTCAAGTTGTTATGCAAGATGAAAAAGAGCAAAATATCAGGGCTGGGTTGAATTACGGGCATACCTTTGGGCATGCGATAGAAAAAGAGACTGATTATGAGCGATTTTTGCATGGCGAAGCGATCGCTATTGGCATGCGCATGGCTAATGATTTAGCCCTTTCTTTAGGCATGCTCACTCTAAAAGAATACGAACGCATAGAAAATTTATTGAAAAAATTTGATCTGATATTTAATTACCAAATCCTTGATCTTCAAAAATTTTACGAACGCTTGTTTTTAGACAAAAAAAGCGAGAACCAAACCCTAAAATTCATTCTGCCCAAAGGCATTGGAGCGTTTGAGGTTGCCTCTCATATCCCTAAAGAAACGATTTTAAAGGTGTTAGAAAAATGGCATTAAGGGTATTATTATTCTTTTGTTTTTTGTTTTTGCAAGCAGAAGATAAAAGCCAGGAGCTATTGTCCATACAAAAACAAATGGCTTTGGTGGATAAAAAACTCGCCAAAGACGATAACGTGTGGTTGAAAAAATTTGAAAACTATAAGATCTACAATCAAATTTATACCGAAAAAGAGAGCGTGAGGCAGGAATTAAGGCGTTTAAAAAACAAAAAAAGCAAGGATTTATTAAAGATTAGCACCTTAGAGCATACCTTAAAGGCTTTAGAGTCCCAGCAAAAAATGTTTGAAAGGTATGGGGTCAATCCTTTTAAGGACTTGATAGAGCGCCCTAATATCCCCAATATCCCTAATATCGCTAACCCTATTGCGATCATTGATGGCATTTCTTTCATTAAGAGCATGCGTTTAAAGCATGAAAGTCTCAAAAGCAACCAGGCCGCTTTAGAAGAAGTTTTAAAGCTTTTAGATCAAAAATACCAACTTTTAAGTCAGTGGCATGCTTTGGATAAAAGCGCGAAACTAAGCGATGAGATTTATCAAACTCAAGCCAAACGCCTGGAATTACAAGGGGCTCAAAACATTCTAAAAACCACGATCGGGATTTTCCAAAAAGACAGCGATGAAGCCATAAGCATTGTCAAATCTCAAGTTAAAAACCAGCTTTTTAAATTGGTTTATGTGTTTTTAGCGGCCCTTTTGAGCGTGGTGTTTGCGTGGATTTTAAAAATCATTTCCAGTAAATACATTGAAAATAATGAGCGCGTCTATACCGTGAATAAAGCCATTAATTTCGTGAATGTGAGCGTGATCGTTTTAATCTTTCTTTTTTCTTATTTGGAAAACGTTACTTACTTGGTAACGGTTTTAGGCTTTGCGAGCGCGGGCTTAGCGATTGCGATGAAAGATTTGTTCATGAGCTTGCTTGGGTGGTTTATCATTTTGATTGGGGGGAGCGTGCATGTGGGCGATAGGGTGCGTATCGCTAAGGGGACGGATATTTTTATTGGCGATGTGTTGGATATTTCTATGTTGCACATTACGATTTTAGAAGACGTAACCTTTACCACTTACACGAATAACAGGAGAGCGGGCCGGATTATTTTTGTGCCTAATAATTATATTTTCACCACCATGTTCGCTAATTACAGCCATTTTGGGATGAAAACGGTTTGGGATGGCGTGGATTTTTGCGTTACATTTGATTCTGATTTTAAAAAAGCTTCTAAAATTGCGCTCAACATCGCTACAGAATTGTCTAAAGAATACACGGATATTACCTACAAACAGCTCAATAAAATGCGCGACCGGTATTCTTTAAGGAGTTTGAGCGTCAAGCCTCGATGCTTTTTGATGCCTGAAAGTAACGGGATAAAAATCTCGGTGTGGTATCAAACCAATTCGTATGCCACCATGTCTTTAAGGAGCAAGATTGTGGCTGAAATCGTTGAAGCTTTTTTGAAAGAAGAAAATATCCATATCGCTTATACCACTAGCAAACTGCTTAAAGTGGATGCTGATTTTTTAGGCGATGGCTTTGGGAATAAAAGGGAACAAAAATGAAAAAAGTCTATTTCAAAACTTTTGGGTGCAGGACGAATCTTTTTGACACGCAAGTGATGGGCGAAAATTTAAAGGATTTTAGCGCGACCTTAGAAGAACAAGAAGCCGATATTATTGTGATCAATTCTTGCACCGTAACCAATGGGGCCGATAGCGCGGTAAGAAGCTACGCTAAAAAAATGGCGCGATTGGATAAAGAAGTGCTATTTACTGGTTGCGGGGTGAAAACCCAAGGCAAAGAGCTTTTTGAAAAAGGGTTTTTAAAGGGCGTTTTTGGGCATGACAATAAAGAAAAGATTAACGCGTTTTTACAAGAAAAAAAGCGTTTTTTCATAGATGACAATTTAGAAAACAAGCACTTAGACACCACGATGGTGAGCGAGTTTGTGGGAAAAACCAGGGCGTTCATCAAGATTCAAGAAGGCTGTGATTTTGATTGCAATTATTGCATTATCCCAAGCGTGAGAGGGAGGGCTAGGAGCTTTGAAGAGAGGAAAATTTTAGAGCAAGTGGGTCTTTTATGCTCTAAAGGGGTTCAAGAAGTGGTTTTAACCGGTACCAATGTGGGGAGCTATGGGAAGGATAAAGGAAGCAATATCGCGCGATTGATTAAAAAATTAAGCCAGATTGCTGGATTAAAACGCATAAGGATTGGGAGCTTAGAACCTAATCAAATCAACGATGAATTTTTAGAGCTTTTAGAAGAAGATTTTTTAGAAAAACATTTGCATATTGCTTTACAGCACAGCCATGATTTCATGCTAGAGAGGATGAATAGAAGAAACCGCACCAAAAGCGATAGGGAATTATTAGAGGTAATCGCTTCCAAGAATTTTGCAATCGGCACGGATTTTATTGTGGGGCATCCGGGCGAGAGCGAAAGCGTTTTTGAAAAAGCGTTTAAAAATTTAGAAAGCTTGCCTTTAACGCATATCCACCCTTTTATTTACAGCAAACGAAAAGACACCCCCTCTAGTTTGATGACTGATAGCGTGAGTTTGGAAGATTCTAAAAAGCGTTTGAATGCGATTAAAGATTTGATTTTTCATAAAAATAAGGCGTTCAGGCAATTGCAACTCAAGCTCAACACGCCCTTAAAAGCCTTAGTGGAAGCGCAAAAAGATGGCGAATTTAAAGCCTTAGATCAATTTTTTAACCCCATTAAAATCAAAAGCGATAAGCCTTTAAGGGCTAGTTTTTTAGAAATCAAAGAGTATGAAATTAAGGAGAGGGAAAACCATGCCGTTTTCTAAATTTTTAGAAAACCTCACCGCTCCCTTTAAACGCATCAAAAACCGCTCGCTTGTTTTGGCGTTAGGGTTTTTGATCCTTACTTTTTGCTTGTTGCTTTTTTTAATCTTAAGCGATGTTTCTAGGCTCATATCGGGTAAGGACTTTTTTTATGTGATCCAGTCTCACCCTAAACAAACTCTAACAGAAGATGAAAATTATTTTTATGCTAACAAGGGTCTTTATAAAACCAACAAAGAAGCCTTTTTGAGGGTTTATAAAATCCCAGAGAGCATGCCCATAGAAAAACGAGAAAGTTTAAACAAGGTTTCTAAAATCTTTTTAGCGTTGCTTTTTTTTATTTCTAGCATGCTTTTTGGGATCTTTTGGCGTTTGCCCAAACGATTGGACACTAAAATGAGTTTAGAAAGCGCGCACAAAAACGAATTAGAAAATGCATTCCAGCGATACGATGCGCTAGGGGTGCGTTTTGAAGACATTGCAGGGGTGGATGAAGTCAAAGAAGAATTATTAGAAGTGATAGATTATTTAAAAAACCCTAAAAAATACCAGGATTTAGGGATTTTCCTCCCTAAAGGCGTTTTATTAGTGGGGCCTCCTGGAGTGGGCAAAACCATGATCGCTAAAGCCTTAGCGAGTGAAGCTAAAGTGCCGTTTTTTTATGAAAGCGGGAGCGCGTTTTCTCAAATTTATGTAGGGGCTGGGGCTAAAAAAGTGCATGAACTTTTCATGCACGCTAAAAGGCATGCCCCCTCTATTATTTTCATTGATGAAATTGACGCCTTGGGTAAGGCTAGGGGAGGGCATAGGAGCGATGAAAGAGAGGCCACGCTCAATCAGCTTTTAACCGAAATGGACGGGTTTTTGCAAAACGATGAGGTGGTGGTGATAGGAGCGACCAACCAAATGGAGGTGATGGATGAAGCGCTATTAAGGAGCAAACGATTTGATCGGCGTATTTTCATTTCTTTACCGGATTTATTAGAAAGGCAGAGCATTTTAGAAAAGCTTTTAGAAAACAAAAAACACGCGCTGGATTACCTTAAGATCGCTAAAATTTGCGTGGGTTTTAGCGGGGCGATGTTGGCGACTTTGATCAATGAAAGCGCTTTAAACGCCCTCAAACACGAACGAAACGAAATCACTGAGAGCGACATTTTAGAAGTGAAAGACAAGATCGCTTATGGCAAGAAAAAGCCCCAAACCTTAGACGAAAACCAAAAGGAATTAGTCGCTTTGTATCAAAGCGCGAAAGCCTTAAGCGCGTATTGGCTAGAAATTGAATTTGATAAAGCGCCTTTATTGGGGGAATTTATCGCTTTTAATGAGAATAAAATCCATAGCGAGAGCGAGATAAAAAATTACATTAAAGTGTATTTGAGCGGGACGATTATTTTAGAGCTGCTTTATAAGGAGCGTTATAGTCTGTCTAAACAAGACTTGCAAAAAGCGAAGTTTTTGAATGAATTTATGGCTAGCGAGCTTCTTTTAACCCCTACAAAAGAGTCTTTAAGCGTTCTTTATGAAGAGCAACTGGAGTTTTTAAAACCGCAAATTGCGGCTTGTAAGCGGTTGAGCGTTTTATTATTAGAGCAAGAATGTTTAGAGCATGCAAACTTCTATGATTTGTTGAACGGGTGAAAATGCGTTTTTTTAGTGGTTTTGGGTTCATCAATGAAAGCGTTTTGTTTGAAGAGTGGCTTTTAAAAGGGGTTTATGATGTGTCAGGCTTTTCTATGGGAGCGATTAAGGCGATAGAATACGCCTATAATGAAGTCTTGCAACAACGGCGCATCCATTCCTTATTGTTGTTTTCGCCTTGCATGCTAGCGCATAAGAGCTTGGCGTTCAAACGATTGCAACTTTCTTCGTTTCAAAAAGATCCGCAAAGCTACATGGACAACTTTTATCAAGCCGTGGGCTTGAACGCCCAATTGGAGCGTTTTAAGAAAGAGGGTTCTTTAGAAGAATTGGAATTTTTATTGGATTACAAGTATAGTGATTCTATAATTAGATTTTTATTGGAAAAGGGCGTGAAGATTGAAGTGTTTATCGGTTTAAAAGATAAAATCACAGACGTTCAAGCTCTCTTGGAATTTTTTATTCCCTTAGTTCAAGTGTGGCAGTTTAAGGATTGTAACCATTTGTTGCAAAAATCTTAAAAAAAATCTTAAAAAAGGTGGAAGATGAAAAAATTTGGTTTGGGGGTGTATTTGCTTCTTTTAGGCATTTTGGGCGGCTCTTTGATCACTTTAGGGATGATGGTCGCACCCATTGTTTTCAAAGCCCCAAGCATTTTGCCTGAGTTTAATTTGACTTTGTTTGAGAGCGGGAAACTCATGGCGCAAATCTTTGTGCGTTTCAACTATCTTTTGGGCGCAATCGGTTTTGTGGTGTTACTTTATGAAATCATTTCATTTATCTACTCTAAAAGATCGTTAGTGTATTTGATCCTTGGCGTAGCGATAGGGGCGTTGTGTTTGCTCTTTGTTTTTTATTACACGCCTTATATTTTAAACGCTCAAAAAGTGGGCGAAGTTGTGCTTCAAAGCGCTGAATTTGCCCGCTCGCACGCTCAAAGCGAATGGCTGTTTAAGGAATTGTTTGTGCTGGTGTGCGCTTTGTTTTTCTTGCGCTTGTTTGGGAAAAATGCGCTTTAGTCCCTTTGATTTAATCAAATGAGAGAGTTTTTGGCTACCATCTAGGAAATGAGAAGGTAGCGTTTTAATGAAAAAGTTTAAAAAGAAATTAAAAAGTATAAAACGATCGCAAAAAATCATCTTGAAGCGTCCTTTATGGCTTATGCCTTTACTCATCAGTGGGTTTGCTAGTGGGGCGTATGCGGATGGAACGGATATTTTGGGGCTTAGTTGGGGGGAAAAAAGCCAAAAGGTATGCGTGCATCATCCATGGTATGCTTTATGGCGTTGTGATAAATGGGAGGAAAAAACCCAACAATTCACAGGAAACCAACTCATCACAAAAACTTGGGCAGGGGGTAATGCGGCTAACTACTACCACTCTCAAAACAACCAAGACATCACAGCCAATTTAAAAAATGATAACGGCACTTATTTTTTAAGCGGTCTGTATAACTACACCGGAGGGGAAAATAATGGGGGGAATTTAGACATTGAATTAGGCAGTAACGCTACTTTTAATCTAGGTGCGAATAGTGGGAATAGTTTCACTTCTTGGTATCCTAATGGGCATACTAATGTTACTTTTAGCGCTGGGACTATCAATGTGAATAACAGCGTGGAAGTGGGCAATCGTGTGGGATCGGGAGCGGGCACGCACACCGGCACAGCCACTTTAAACTTGAACGCTAATAAAGTCAATGTCAATTCCAATATCAACGCGTATAAAACTTCGCAAGTGAATATAGGCAATGCTAACAGCGCCATTACCATTAATTCGGTTTCTTTAAGTGGGGATACTTGCAGTTCTTCAGTTAGTGTTGGGATAGGGGCTAATTGCTCCACTTCTGGGCCTAGCTATTCTTTTAAAGGCACGACTAACGCTACTAACACGACCTTTAGTAACGCAAGCGGCAGTTTCACTTTTGAAGAGAACGCCACTTTTAGCGGGGCGAAATGGAATGGGGGGGCATTCACTTTCAATAAAGGATTTAGCACTACCAATAATACCGCTTTTAATAGCGGTAGTTTTAATTTTAAAGGCACAAGCTCTTTTAATGGCGCTTCGTTTAGTAACGCCACATACACTTTTGAGAATCAAGCCACTTTCCAAAACAGCTCCTTTAATGGGGGGACTTTTACTTTTAACAACCAAACTAATCCAGCTAACAGCGCTCAGCACCCCCAAATTCTGTTTGAAAACAGCTCTTTTAGCGGTAACGCTACCACTCTTAAGGGTTCTGCGACTTTTGAGCAAGCCTTTAACAATTCAAACCAGCAATTGACGATGCAAAACGCTTCGTTTGATAACGCCACTTTTAACAATACCGGTAAAATCACCATTAATGAGGGTGCGAGTTTTAATAACACGACATTCAACACTCCTGTTGATACAAACAACATGACCATTAGTGGTGGCGTTACTTTAAGCGGTAAGAATGACTTGAAAAATGGCACAACCCTTGATTTTGGGAGTTCTAAAATCACTCTCGCTCAAGGGACGATTTTCAACCTCACAAGTTTAGGCAGTGAGAAGAGCGTAACGATTTTAAATTCTAGCGGTGGGATCACTTATAATCATCTTTTAAACCATGCACTCAACAGCTTGACAAGCGCCTTAAAAACGAACGAAAGCTCTTCAAGGCCGCAAAGTTTCGCTCAAGGTTTGTGGGATATGATCACTTACAATGGGGTTACCGGACAGCTTTTGAATGAAAACGCTACAACCTCTAAACCCGCTGACTCTTCGCCCTCTAAATCCTCTACAAACTCTACGCAAGTCTATCAAGTGGGCTACAAAATAGGGGATACTATCTACAAACTGCAAGAAACTTTTGGCCCTAATTCCATCATTATCCAGGCTTTAGAGAGCGGGACTTACACGCCACCCCCTGTCATTAACGGCTCCAAATTTGACTTATCCGCTTCAAATTATATTAATGCTGACATGCCTTGGTATGATCATAAATATTACATCCCCAAATCCCAAAATTTTACAGAGAGCGGGACTTATTACTTGCCGAGCGTTCAAATATGGGGGAGCTATACTAACTCGTTTAAACAAACCTTTAGCGCTAGTGGTAGTAATCTGGTGATCGGGTATAACTCAACATGGACTGGAAATAGCGTTTCTTCTAGTGACACGGTGTCTTTTGGGGACACTTCAGGGAGCGCTCTTAATGGGCATTGCGGGCCTTGGCCCTATTACCAATGCACAGGCACGACTAACGGCACTTATAGCGCTTATCATGTGTATATCACAGCGAATCTGCGTTCTGGCAATCGTATAGGCACGGGTGGGACAGCTAATCTGGTCTTTAATGGGGTAGATAGCATCAATATCGCTAACGCTACCATCACGCAACATAACGCCGGAATCTATTCAAGCTCTATGACTTTTTCCACGCAAAGCATGGACAATTCGCAGAATTTGAATGGATTAAACGCTAATGGCAAACTTTCAGTGTATGGCGCAACTTTCACTAACCAAGCCAAAGACGGGAAATTCATTTTCAATGCAGGGCAAGCGGTTTTTGAAAACACCAACTTTAATGGAGGGAGTTACCAATTCAGCGGCGATAGCTTGAATTTTTTAAATAACAACCAGTTCAATAGCGGTTCGTTTGAGATTGGCGCAAAAAACGCTTCGTTCAATAACGCTAACTTTAACAACAGCGCTTCTTTTAATTTCAATAATTCTAGCGCGACCACTTCGTTTGTGGGGGATTTCACTAACGCTAATTCAAACCTGCAAATCGCCGGGAACGCTGTTTTTGGGAACTCTACTAATGGCTCTCAAAATACCGCTAATTTTAATAATACCGGCTCTGTTAATGTTGCAGGGAATGCAACCTTTGATAATGTGGTTTTTAATAGCCCCACAAACACGAGCGTGAAAGGGCAGGTTACTCTCAATAACATCACTTTAAAAAATTTAAACGCTCCTTTGTCTTTTGGCGATGGGACAATTACTTTTAGCGCTCATTCGGTTATCAATATTGATCAGGCTATCACAAATGGCAACCCTATCACCCTTGTAAGCTCTTCTAAAGAGATTGATTACAACAACGCTTTCAGTAAAAATCTATGGCAGCTCATCAACTACCAAGGGCATGGGGCAAGCAGTGAAAAGCTCGTCTCTAGCGTGGGTAATGGCGTTTATGATGTGGTGTATTCTTTCAATAACCAAACCTACAATTTCCAAGAGGTTTTTTCACAAAACAGCATTTCTATCCGGCGTTTGGGCGTTAACATGGTGTTTGATTATGTGGATATGGAAAAATCGGATCACTTATATTATCAAAACGCTCTCGGTTTTATGACCTACATGCCTAATAGCTATAACAATAATTTAGGGAATGCAAACAACACCATTTACTATTACGACAACAGCATTGATTTTTATGCGAGCGGGAAAACTTTATTAACTAAGGCGGAATTTTCTCAAACGTTCACCGGGCAAAACAGCGCGATCGTTTTTGGGGCTAAAAGCATATGGACGAGCTTAAGCGATGCGCCGCAGTCTAATGCAATCATTCGCTTTGGGGACAATAAGGGAGCAGGGAGTAATGATGCGAGCGGGCATTGCTGGAATTTGCAATGCATAGGCTTTATCACAGGGCATTATGAAGCGCAAAAGATTTACATCACCGGCAGTATTGAAAGCGGGAATCGCATTTCTAGCGGTGGGGGCGCGAACCTTAATTTTAACGGGCTTCAAGGCATTCTTTTAACGAACGCGACTTTGTATAACCGCACCGCTGGCACGCAAAGCTCGTCTATGAATTTTACCTCTAACAGCGCGAACATTCAAGCTCAAAACTCCTATTTTATAGACGATACCGCGCAAAATAAAGGCAACCCTAATTTTAGTTTCAACGCTTTGAATCTGGATTTTTCTAACAGCTCTTTTAGGGGCTATGTGGGGCAAACGCAATCTGTTTTTAAATTCAATGCCACTAATGCGATCAGTTTCACCAACAGCTCTAATTTAAGCTCTGGTTTGTATCAAATTTCAGCTAATAGCGTGTCGTTTGACAATTCCAATTTAAGCGTTTCAGTGGGGACAAGCAGCATTAAAGCTAGTGCGATCAATCTTTCTCAAAACGCCTCTATCAATACGAGCAACCATTCAACCTTGGAGCTTCAAGGCGATTTGAATGTGAACGACACTAGCTCGCTCAACCTCAACCAAAGCACGATTAATGTTTCCAATAACGCCACGATCAACGATTATGCGAGCTTGATTGCGAGTAATAACGCTCATATCAATTTTAATGGGACAACCAATTTCAATTCAGCGAATATTACTACGAGTTTGAGTAATTCCTCTATCGTGTTTAAAGGAGCGGTCTCTTTAGGAGGGCAGTTTAATTTAAGCAATAACTCTTCTTTAGATTTTCAAGGCTCTAGCGCTATCACCTCTAACACGGCGTTTAATTTCTATGATAACGCTTTTTCTCAAAGCCCCATCACTTTCCATCAAGCCCTTGATGTTAAAGCGCCCTTGAGTTTGGGAGGCAACCTCTTAACCCCTAACAACAGCAGCGTGCTGGATTTGAAAAACAGCCAGCTTGTTTTTGGCGATCAAGGGAGTTTGAATATCGCTAACATTGATTTACTAAGCGATCTAAACGATAATAAAAATCGTGTGTATAACATCATTCAAGCGGACATGAATAGTAATTGGTATGAGCGTATCAGCTTCTTTGGCATGCGCATCAATGACGGGATTTATGATGCTAAAAACCAAACTTATAGTTTCACTAACCCCCTTAATAACGCCCTAAAAATCACCGAGAGCTTTAAAGACAACCAACTGAGCGTTACGCTCTCTCAAATCCCGGGCATTAAAAACACGCTCTATAACATTAGCTCTGAAATCTTTAACTACCAAAAAGTTTATAACAACGCTAATGGCGTGTATTCTTATAGCGATGATGCACAAGGCGTGTTTTACCTCACTAGCAATGTGAAAGGCTATTACAACCCCAACCAATCCTATCAAGCCAGTGGTAGTAATAACACCACAAAAAACAATAATTTAAGCTCTGAATCTTCTATTATTTCGCAAACCTATGACGCGCAAGGCAACCCTATTAGCGCGTTACACATCTATAACAAAGGCTATAATTTCAATAATATCAAAGCGTTAGGCCAAATGGCGCTCAAACTCTACCCTGAAATCAAAAAGATATTAGGGAATGATTTTTCGCTTTCAGGTTTGAGCGATTTAAAAGGCGATGCGCTAAACCAGCTTACCAAACTCATCACGCCTGACGACTGGAAAAACATTAACGAGTTTATTGATAACGCAAACAATTCGGTCGTGCAAAATTTCAATAACAGCACTTTGATTATAGGAGCGACTAAAATAGGGCAAACAGACACCAATAGCGCGGTGGTTTTTGGGGGCTTGGGCTATCAAAAGCCTTGCGATTACACCGATATTGTGTGCCAAAAATTTAGAGGCACTTATTTAGGGCAGCTTTTGGAGTCTAGCTCGGCTGATTTGGGCTATATTGACACGACTTTTAACGCTAAAGAAATTTATCTTACCGGCACTTTAGGGAGTGGGAACGCATGGGGGACTGGGGGGAGCGCTAGCGTAACTTTTAACAGCCAAACTTCGCTCATTCTCAACCAAGCTAATATCGTAAGCTCGCAAACCGATGGGATTTTTAGCATGCTAGGCCAAGAGGGCATCAATAAGGTTTTCAATCAAGCTGGGCTCGCTAATATTTTGGGCGAAGTGGCAATGCAATCCATCAATAAAGCCGGGGGATTAGGGAATTTGATAGTAAATACGCTAGGGAGTAATAGCGTGATTGGGGGGTATTTAACGCCTGAACAAAAAAATCAAACCCTAAGCCAGCTTTTGGGGCAGAATAATTTTGATAACCTCATGAACGATAGCGGTTTGAACACGGCGATTAAGGATTTGATCAGACAAAAATTAGGCTTTTGGACCGGGCTAGTGGGGGGATTAGCCGGACTAGGGGGCATTGATTTGCAAAACCCTGAAAAGCTTATAGGGAGCATGTCCATCAATGATTTATTGAGTAAAAAAGGGTTATTCAATCAGATCACTGGCTTTATTTCCGCTAACGATATAGGGCAAGTCATCAGCGTGATGCTGCAAGATATTGTCAAACCGAGCGACGCTTTAAAAAACGATGTAGTGGCTTTGGGCAAACAAATGATTGGCGAATTTTTAGGCCAAGACACGCTCAATTCTTTAGAAAGCTTGCTGCAAAACCAGCAGATTAAAAGCGTTTTAGACAAAGTCCTAGCGGCTAAAGGCTTAGGGCCTATTTATGAACAAGGTTTGGGGGATTTGATCCCTAATCTTGGTAAAAAGGGGCTTTTCGCTCCCTATGGCTTGAGTCAAGTGTGGCAAAAAGGGGATTTTAGTTTCAACGCGCAAGGCAATGTTTTTGTGCAAAATTCCACTTTCTCTAACGCTAATGGAGGCACGCTTAGTTTTAACGCAGGAAATTCGCTCATTTTTGCCGGAAACAATCATATCGCTTTCACTAACCATTTTGGAACGCTTCAATTATTGTCTAATCAAGTTTCTAACATTAATATTACCACGCTTGATGCCAGCAACGGCCTTAAGATTAACGCCGGTAGTAACAATGTTTCTGTGTCTCAAGGCGATCTTTTTATCAACGCTAGTTGCGCGCAACAAAGCGATCCAACTGCAGTTAACGCTACAAACCCTTGTGCGCTTAGCGCCCAAAGCGCAAATAACGCTTCTTCTAATAACGCGTCAAATAACGCGCCAATCGCCTTGAACAATAACGATGAGAGCTTGATGGTTACGGCGAATGATTTCAATTTCTCAGGCAGTATTTACGCTAACGGGGTGGTTGATTTTTCAAAGATTAAAGGCTCTGCAAACATTAAAAACCTGTATCTTTACAATAACGCTCAATTCCAAGCCAACAACCTCACGATTTCTAATCAAGCGGTGTTAGAGAACAACGCTAGCTTTGTAACGAATAATTTAAACATTCAAGGGGCGTTTAACAACAACGCCACGCAAAAAATAGAGGTGCTTCAAAATTTAGTGATCGCTTCAAACGCTTCCTTAAGCACCGGGATTTATGGGTTAGAAGTAGGGGGGGCTTTGAATCATTTGGGAACGATTAATTTCAATTTAGAAAATTCTCAAACGCCTGTAAATCCGCTCATTCAAGCAGAGGGGATCATTAACCTCAACACCACCCAAACGCCTTTTATCAATGTCAATAACAGCATGGCGAATAACACGGCTTACACTTTATTAAAAAGCAGCCGTTACATTGATTACAATATCAACCCTAACAGCTTGCAATCGTATTTGAAGCTCTATACCTTAATCAATATCAACGGAAACCACATAGAGGAAAAAAACGGCGTATTGACTTATTTGGGCCAACGGGTTTTATTACAAGATAAGGGGTTATTATTAAGCGTAGCGTTGCCTAACTCAAACAACGCTTCTCCAAACAACATTTTAAGCCTTTCTGTTCTTCATGACCAGATTAAAATGTCTTATGGCAACAAGATCATGGATTTTACCTCCCCCACCTTACAGGATTACATTGCGGGCATTCAAGGGCAAAGCGCATTGAATCAAATTGAAGCGATAGGGGGGAATAACGCTATCAAGTGGCTTTCAACATTGATGATGGACACGAAAGAAAACCCACTTTTTGCGCCGATTTATTTAGAAAACCACTCTTTGAATGAAATCTTAGGTGCAACAAAAGATCTTCAAAACACCGCAAGCTTGATTTCTAACCCTAATTTTAGGGATAACGCTACCAATCTTTTAGAATTGGCGAGTTACACCCAACAAACCAGCCGTTTGACAAAACTCTCTGATTTTAGGACTAGAGAGGGAGAGTCTGATTTTTCTTTGTTAGAGCTTAAAAACAAGCGTTTTAGCGATCCTAACCCTGGAGAGGTTTTTATCAAACACTCTCAACTTAGCAAACACCAAAATAACCTTTGGGTTCAAGGGATTGGGGGAGCGAGCTTTATTTCTGGGGGCAATGGCACGCTTTATGGCTTGAATGTGGGCTATGATCGGTTGGTTAAAAACGTGATCCTTGGGGGTTATGTGGCTTATGGCTATAGCGGCTTTAATGGGAACATCATGCGTTCTTTGGGTAATAATGTGGATGTGGGGATGTATGCGAGGGCTTTTTTAAAAAGAAACGAATTCACTTTGAGCGCGAATGAAACTTATGGAGGCAATGCAACTAGTATCAATTCTTCTAATTCTTTGCTCTCTGTGTTGAACCAACGCTACAACTACAACACCTGGACAACGAGCGTGAATGGGAATTACGGCTATGATTTCATGTTCAAACAAAAAAGCGTGGTGCTAAAACCTCAAGTGGGCTTGAGCTATCATTTTATAGGCTTGAGCGGGATGAAAGGCAAAATGAATGATGCCGCTTACAAACAATTTCTCATGCATTCAAACCCCTCTAACGAATCGGTTTTAACGCTCAACATGGGGTTGGAGAGCCGTAAATATTTTGGTCAAAATTCCTATTATTTTGTAACGGCGAGACTAGGTAGGGATCTTTTGATCAAATCTAAAGGCGATAATATGGTGCGTTTTGTGGGCGAAAACACTTTATTGTATCGCAAGGGGGAAATTTTTAACACTTTTGCGAGCGTGGTTACAGGGGGCGAAATGCATTTGTGGCGTTTGATGTATGTGAATGCGGGGGTGGGGCTTAAGATGGGCTTGCAATACCAGGATATTAATATAACCGGGAATGTGGGCATGCGAGTGGCGTTTTAGCTTTTTTGCTATAATGCTTCGTTCAAATTTTATGGTTAGGTTTTTCCATGTTTAATTATGAAGAGCTGTTTCAAACTTATAAAACCCCTTTTTACCTCTATGATTTTGACAAGATCAAACAGGCTTTTTTGAATTATAAAGAAGCGTTTAAGGGGCGTAAATCTTTGATTTGCTACGCTTTAAAGGCGAATTCCAATTTGAGTATCCTCTCTTTATTGGCGCATTTAGGGAGTGGAGCGGATTGCGTTTCCATAGGTGAGATACATAGGGCTTTAAAAGCCGGGATCAAGCCTTATAGGATCGTGTTTAGCGGGGTGGGTAAGAGCGGATTTGAAATAGAACAAGCCCTAAAACTCAACATTTTATTTTTAAATGTAGAAAGTTTTATGGAATTAACAACGATTGAAACAATCGCTCAATCTTTAGGGATAAAGGCCAGGATTTCCATTCGAATCAACCCTAATATTGACGCTAAAACGCACCCCTATATTTCTACCGGTTTGAAAGAAAATAAGTTTGGCGTGGGAGAAAAAGAAGCTTTAGAAATGTTTCTTTGGGCTAAAAAAAGCGCGTTTTTAGAGCCTGTTAGCGTGCATTTTCATATCGGCTCACAGCTCTTAGATTTAGAGCCGATTATAGAAGCGAGCCAAAAGGTGGCCAAAATCGCTAAATCTTTGATCGCGCTAGGGATAGATTTGCGTTTTTTTGATGTGGGCGGAGGCATTGGCGTGAGCTATGAAAATGAAGAAACGATTAAGCTTTATGATTACGTGCAAGGGATTTTAAACGCGCTTCAAGGCTTGGATTTGACCATTATTTGTGAGCCGGGCCGATCCATCGTGGCTGAGAGTGGGGAATTGATCACGCAGGTTTTGTATGAAAAAAAGGCTCAAAACAAGCGCTTTGTAATCGTAGATGCGGGTATGAATGATTTTTTACGCCCCAGTTTGTATCATGCTAAGCATGCCATAAGGGTCATAACGCCCTCTAATGGGCGTAAGATCTCGCCTTGCGATGTGGTAGGGCCTGTGTGTGAGAGCAGCGACACTTTTTTAAAAGATGTCCATTTGCCAGAATTAGAGCCAGGCGATAAAATAGCGATTGAGAAGGTTGGGGCTTATGGCTCTAGCATGGCCAGTCAATACAATTCGCGCCCCAAACTCCTAGAATTAGCCCTAGAAGATCACAAAATCAGAGTGATAAGAAAAAGAGAGGCTTTAGAAGATTTATGGCGGTTAGAAGAAGAAGGCTTAAAAGGGGTTTGATCAGATGCAAAAGAATTTGGATAGTCTTTTAGAAAATTTAAGGGCTGAAATTGATGCGTTGGATAATGAATTAAGCGATCTTTTAGACAAACGCTTAGAAATCGCTTTAAAAATCGCGCTTATCAAACAAGAAAGCCCCATTTATTGCCCTAAAAGAGAACAAGAAATTTTAAAACGACTCAGCCAAAGGGATTTCAAGCATTTGAATGGAGAAATTCTTACGGGTTTTTATGCAGAGGTTTTTAAGATTTCTAGAAAATTTCAAGAAAACGCCCTAAAAGAGTTAAAGAAATAAAAGAGAGTTGCCATGTTTGAAAAAATTACCCTAGCGCATAAGGACTTGTTTTCAAGGTTTTTACAAACTCAAAAAATCGTTTTATCGGATGTGAGTTTTACCAATTGCTTCTTATGGCAGCACGCAAGGCTCATTCAAGTGGCGGTGATTAGGGATTGTTTGGTGATTCAAACCACTTATGAAAATCAAAAACCCTTTTATTTCTATCCTATCGGTAAGAGGCCGCATGAATGCGTGAAAGAGCTTTTGAAATTAGAAAAAAATTTAAGATTCCACTCTTTGACTTTAGAGCAAAAAGACGATTTGAAAGACAATTTTGTAGGGGTGTTTGATTTCACTTACAACCGAGACAGGAGCGATTATGTTTATTCTATTGAAGAACTAATCGCGCTCAAAGGGAAAAAATACCATAAGAAAAAAAACCACCTAAACCAGTTTTTAACTAATTGCACAAATTTTGTTTATGAAAAAATTTCTTCTCAAAATAAAAAGGAAGTTTTAGAAGCTTCTCAAGCGTGGTTTTTAGAAAGCCAAACCGATGATATAGGGCTAATCAATGAAAATAAGGGCATTCAAAGCGTGTTAGAAAATTATGAAAGCTTGGATGTGAAAGGGGGGCTTGTTAGGGTTAATGGAGAAATAGTCTCGTTTAGTTTTGGAGAAGTTTTAAACGAAGAGAGCGCGCTCATCCACATTGAAAAAGCCCGCACAGATATTGCAGGCGCGTATCAAATCATCAACCAGCAATTGCTTTTGAATGAATTTAGCCATCTAACTTACGCTAACAGAGAAGAAGATCTGGGATTAGAGGGCTTAAGAAGGTCTAAAATGAGCTATAACCCGGTGTTTTTGATAGACAAATACGAAGCCGTCGCTAGAAATTAAATGATTTTTGGGGATTTTAAATATCAAAAAAGCGTTAAAAAACTCACAGCTACCAATCTTAACGAGCTTAAAAACGCCCTGGATTTCATCTCTCAAAATAGGGGGAAGGGGTATTTTGTGGGGTATCTTTTGTATGAAGCGCGTTTAGCGTTTTTAGATGAAAATTTTCAAAGCCAAACCCCTTTTTTGTATTTTGAACAATTTTTAGAAAGAAAAAAATACTCTTTAGAGCCTTTAAAAGAGCATGCGTTTTACCCTAAAATCCACAGCTCTTTAGATCAAGAAACTTATTTCAAGCAGTTTAAGGCCGTTAAAGAACATTTAAAAAACGGCGATACCTATCAAGTGAATCTCACGATGGATTTATTTTTAGACACTAAAGCCAAACCAAAGCGCGTTTTTAAGGAAGTGATACACAACCAAAACACGCCTTTTAAGGCTTTGATAGAAAATGAGTTTGGGAGTGTTTTAAGCTTTTCGCCGGAATTGTTTTTTGAATTAGAGTTTTTGGACACAGCGATTAAGATTATTACAAAACCCATGAAAGGCACGATCATTCGCTCAAACAACCCCTTAATAGATGAAAAAAACCGATTGTTTTTGCAAAATGATGACAAAAACAGAAGCGAAAATGTGATGATCGTGGATTTATTGCGTAACGATTTGAGCCGCTTGGCCTTAAAAAATAGCGTGAAAGTCAATCAATTGTTTGAAATCATCAGCTTGCCGAGCGTGTATCAAATGATAAGCGAGATTGAAGCTCAATTGCCCCTAAAAACAAGCTTGTTTGAGATTTTTAAGGCGTTGTTCCCTTGCGGATCGGTGACCGGATGCCCTAAAATCAAAACCATGCAAATCATTGAATATTTAGAGAAACGCCCTAGGGGGGTGTATTGCGGGGCGATAGGCATGGTTGAAGGAAAAAAAGCCCTTTTTAGCGTGCCTATCCGCACTTTAGAAAAAAGAGCATGCGAAGATTTTTTGCATTTGGGGGTAGGGAGTGGGGTAACTTATCAAAGTAAAGCGCTAAAAGAATATGAAGAGAGCTTTTTAAAAAGCTTTTTTGTGATGCCTAAAATAGAATTTGAGATTATAGAGACGATGAAAATTATCAAAAGGGATCAAAAATTAGAGATTAACAATAAAAACGCCCATAAAGAACGCCTTATTAGTAGCGCTCAATATTTTAACTTTAAATACGATGACAATCTTTTAGACTTTGAATTGGAAAAAGAAGGGGTTTTAAGGGTTTTACTCAACAAAAAAGGCAAGCTCATTAAAGAATACAGAACCTTAGAGCCTTTAAAAAGCCTAGAAATCCGTTTGAGTGAAGCCCCCATTGATAAACACAATGATTTTTTATACCATAAGACCACTTACGCCCCTTTTTATCAAAAGGCTCGAGCGCTCATTAAAAAAGGCGTTATGTTTGATGAAATCTTTTATAACCAGGATTTGGAACTCACTGAGGGCGCTAGGAGCAATCTTGTTTTAGAAATCCATAACAGGCTTTTAACCCCTTATTTTAGCGCGGGCGCGTTAAACGGGACGGGTGTTATGGGATTGTTAAAAAAGGGTCTTGTTGAGCATGCCCCTTTAAAATTGCAAGACTTGCAAAGAGCGGCTAAAATCTATTGCATTAATGCTTTATACGGCTTAGTGGAGGTGGGAATAATAGGTTACCCAATGGAGCAAAAAAGTTAAAACTCGCCCACAATAATCATAATGATTAAAGTTTTTATATTCATTATAGATCCATTTACACAATTATTTTATAAATTCAAGTAGAGGGTTTGTAGGAACTCTCATCAAAAAACAAGGAACATAATATGAGACATGGAGATATTAGTAGCAGCCCCGATACTGTGGGTGTAGCGGTAGTTAATTATAAGATGCCTAGACTCCACACTAAAGAACAAGTGTTGGAAAATTGTCGCAATATCGCTAAGGTGATCGGTGGGGTCAAACAAGGTTTGCCCGGATTGGATCTGATTATCTTCCCCGAATACAGCACGCATGGGATCATGTATGACAGACAAGAAATGTTTGACACAGCCGCAAGCGTTCCTGGAGAAGAAACTGCGATCTTTGCTGAGGCTTGTAAGAAAAACAAGGTTTGGGGAGTGTTCTCTTTAACTGGGGAAAAACACGAGCAGGCTAAAAAGAATCCCTATAATACTTTGATTCTTGTCAATGATAAGGGTGAGATCGTGCAAAAATACCGCAAAATCTTGCCTTGGTGCCCTATTGAATGCTGGTATCCTGGGGATAAAACTTATGTGGTTGATGGGCCTAAGGGCTTGAAAGTTTCTTTGATTATTTGCGATGATGGGAACTACCCTGAAATTTGGCGCGATTGCGCGATGCGTGGGGCAGAACTCATTGTACGCTGTCAAGGTTACATGTATCCGGCTAAGGAGCAACAAATTGCGATAGTGAAAGCTATGGCGTGGGCTAATCAATGTTATGTAGCGGTAGCGAATGCGACCGGCTTTGATGGGGTGTATTCCTATTTCGGGCATTCTAGCATTATTGGTTTTGACGGGCATACTTTGGGCGAATGCGGGGAAGAAGAAAATGGTCTTCAATACGCTCAACTTTCCGTGCAACAAATCCGTGATGCGAGAAAATACGACCAAAGCCAAAACCAACTCTTCAAACTCTTACACAGAGGTTATAGTGGGGTTTTTGCTAGTGGCGATGGGGATAAGGGTGTGGCGGAATGCCCTTTTGAGTTCTATAAAACTTGGGTTAATGACCCCAAAAAAGCTCAAGAAAATGTAGAAAAATTCACTCGCCCAAGCGTGGGCGTGGCCGCTTGTCCTGTAGGCGATTTGCCCACGAAATGAAGGGCAAAAGGAGGGGGGTTTTTGCAGATGCCTTAAAGCGATAAGAGGGTAAAAATTTAAAAAATACTAAAAGGCGTTTTTTACAATATATTTTATTACAATATAAATATAAAAAAGCTTGACGCTAGTTGGGCGGTATTTTCTTGTAATGCGTTCTTTTGGAGCTAGGAGCTTTAGTTGGGAGCTGTAGAGGAGGTATTCAAAATACCCCCTATCCCCTTAAGAAAATGAGCTTAAAGCAAAATAACCAAAATCCCATTATAAGGCTTGTTTATGCTTAATAGAACAAAGCCTTTAATTTATTTTTCTCTTCAATAAAACGCTTAAAAACCACCAAAAGGTTACAAATATTTCGTTAAAGACAAATTATTGATTTTGTTCGTGGAAGCCAGAACAGCGTTATAATTGTTAGTGAGATTGGAAAATTTGTTGTAAGTTTCTGCCATATCTGTGCCGGTCGTTTCCCCACGAATGCTTTGAACTTGCGTTTTTAAAACTTCATTACGCCTGATAATGTTTTCAAACGCTTTACCATGAGAGCCGTTTTTAGCGATCATTTTTTCTATGTGATCGCTCAAGTGATCTATAAGGGTGATGCCGTTTTGAATGCCTAAATTACGCATATCGCTAGAGTAAGTATCCCCTAAAGCGTCCGGGCGATAAATCCCTTTTCTTACAGAAGCGATGGTATTTTCTAATTGATTAAAAAAATTCACGCTGGGCTTGTCAATAATGAGAGCGTTATTAGCGTTTAATTTAAGGCTTGGTTTGTCGCTGTGCAAGGCGTTTTGAGAAAAATCATTCGCGTCTTTATCAAAAAGCATGAACTGCATTTTGGTGTTTGAATGCATGTTGTCTTGGATAATGACTTTTCCCTCTTCATTCAAATTAATAGAAAGGTTGTCTTTAGCTTGTTTTAACAATCCAATAAAGCACTCCTTGCTTTCTTTGGAAGTGGGGTTATCGCTGATTTGTTGGTAGATTGCAGGGTCAGTATTGCTGTAATTGAGCGCGATACTCATCGCATCCATAAGCTGCCTGTAAGTTACTTCATTGGGTTTAGAAGCTTGAATATCAGCGCTTGTGGGGTCATAAAGCGGGATTTTAATGCCATTAGGCAAACTCAAAAAAGCCCCATTATTATCCAAGATCATTTGCGCTTCTAAAAACGAACCATTCACATCGTTTAATTTCATGTTAAAAACGCTATTTTCTAAACTCCCCTTAGCGACCTCACTCAGTTTAGTAGAGCCATTAGCCGCACCATTTTGAGCGATTTGAGCGACATTACTTTCTAATTTTGCCCCTTCTTTATTGAAATAGGTTTTTTGGTATTCGCTCGCGTTATTGGTAGGAATGCCGGCCACTTCCAGCCCTTTTTGATCTAGGGTGCTTAAAGCCAAAGAAATAGGCGATTCTTTAGAAGAATTGTCAATAATCCTCAAACGCCCGTTTGTTTCAATTTCCACATCCACTTCATTATTAAAGCGTTCTTTAATCGCATCTTTCAAATCTTTAATCGTAGAATTTTTCACGTCTAAAAGAATGGGAATGTCCAAATAAACAGGGAGGTTTGGGATTTTAATAAGGCTTTCATCGTCCAAACGGCTGGCGTTGATTTTTAAAGTTTTCACGCTATCGCCAAAAATCTCACTCAATTTAGTGTTTTTGTTGGCTAAAACATTGTCTTTAGTTACAAACACGCTAGGGATTTCAAGCGTTTTAGGATTATACATGTTAGGCACCGCTTTAACTTGGCTCAAACTCCTATCCGTTACAAACGCGCTTTTGACATATTCAGTAACCCTTTTGCCGCTCGAACGCAAAGCGTCTAAATCATCAAAATCCCCATCGCTAGAAATCAAATGAAAATCCAAATTTTCACTGCCAGGCGTTAGGTTTTTGATCTCAATTTGCCCCCAATTATTCAAACTCACATCCACGACTTTATTTTGCGAAGTGTTCCCATAAGCGTGAGCGATTTTATCCAACAAATCGCTCACTTTAGTCGCGCTTTCTTTGTTTTGGTAGGCTTTAGAGAGCACGAATTTTTCTTTAAAACTAGAACCATCAGGCCTAACGCCCTGCAAATAAAAAAACTCTTTAGGGTCGTTGGTGGGATCTTTATCGTTATCGCCGATGAGTTCTCGCAAGGTATCGCTGGGTTTAATAAAAACTTCTTCAGGCAATGAAGAATGCTCTAAAGCGTCCATCACATCAGGGTGGAGCTTGTTTTGATTGAGTAATTTAATGTTGGTGGTGATGAGTTTGTGTTTGTCTTTATCCGCGCCTAAAAACAAATCTTGCCCGCTGATATTATAAGGCACAAGGTTATCAGAGCTAATAAGCGCGTTTAAATCTTCGCCATTGCCATGGTATTTCCCCTCGCTATCAATGGGAGGTCTATCCACCTTACTGCCCCCAAATAAAAATTCCCCCCCTATAGAAGTGTTAGCAACATTTATCATATGCTCCCTCAAGCGTTCTAAATCGTTAGCGATAGCGGCGCGAGAAGTTTCTGAATGCACATCGTTAGCGGATTGGATGAGTTTGGTTTTAAACGCCTCCATCGTTTTAGAAAATTCTTGCAAAGCTTTGTCGGTATTGAGCGTTGAAGTGTAAGCGTTTTGAGCCACATCAATGCCTTGATCCAAGGTGTTTTCTTCGTATTGGAATTTTAAATTCTGGTTGTTAATGTCGCTGTTTTGATAACCATAACGGATTTTTAGCCCTGAAGCGATCTGCGTGTTAGCGTCATTGATTTTATTTTGTAAAGCGTTTTGGTAGTGATTCATTTGGTTGTATTTAGAGCCAAAGGTAACGCGCATGATCAAATCCTTATTGGTTTTTTAATAAACAAGCTAAAAGTATTCCAAAACAAGTCAATAACAATTCATGAGTGGTTTGAGTGGGGCAATGCGGAGGAATAATGGCGGGTTAAATGGGGTGTTTTTGAGTAAAAAAATTCTTTTAATGTGAATTTAAACTAAATTTAAAGTTAAATTTTAGCAAATACTCACTATAATAAGCGTTTATTTTAAAAAGAGCGTTCAATTTTTAAGGAATAGAAATGTCATACGCAATATTCAAGCATGGCGGTAAGCAATATAAAGTCGTTGAAGGCGATATTGTTTTACTGGATAAAATGAATAAAGAGCCTAAGGCTTTAGTGGAATTAGTGGAAGTGTTAGCCGTATCCAAAGAGGGCAAACTCTCTTTTGGGAAACCCTTTGTGAATGGGGCTAAAATTGAAGCGGAAGTGATCAATGAAGGGCGTGGCAAAAAAGTCATCACTTTCAAAAAACGCCGCCGAAAAGACAGCAAAACCAAGCGTGGTTTTAGAAGAGATTTCACTCGTGTGAGAATCACTAAAATTGTAGCATAAAGGAGTATTAAACAATGGCACACAAGAAAGGTCAAGGGAGTACGCAGAATAACAGAGATTCTGCAGGAAGACGCTTAGGCGTGAAAAAATTTGGCTCAGAATTTGTGAGAGCAGGGAATATTATCGTGCGCCAAAGAGGCACTAAAATCCATCCCGGTAATAATGTAGGCATGGGGAAAGACCATACCTTATACGCGCTCATAGATGGCGTTGTGAAGTTTGAGCATAAAGACAGAAGCCGCAAAAAGGTTTCTGTGGTTAGTCAAAATTTTGGGGAGTAGGGTAACCTTTAAAGGTTAATTAAACCTTTGGGTGTTTGTTAAACGCCTATAAACACCATAAAATATTTATAATTTAGATCTCTATCCTTTTATAGAATTTGTTGTGGAGATTGGCTTATGAATAATGTTTTTGTTAAGGGTTTGTTTTTTTTTCTTTTATTGTTTGGGTCTTTTTTGAAAGCTTCAGAAAGCCCAAACGCCACTCTTAATCCGTCCAATATTTCTGTTGAAGAACAAAAGCGTTTTGGAGGCGTTTTGGTTTTTGCAAGAGGCGCTGATGGCTCGAGCATGGATCCGGCCTTAGTGACTGATGGCGAAAGCTATGTGGCGACGGGCAATATTTATGACACGCTCGTGCAATTCAAATACGGCACCACAGAAATTGAACCAGCCTTAGCGACGAGTTGGGAAATATCCCCAGATGGTCTTGTATATACCTTTCATTTACGCAAAGGGGTTTATTTCCACCAGACGAAATATTGGAATAAAAAAGTAGAGTTTAGCGCTAAAGACGTGCTGTTTTCTTTTGAGCGCCAAATGGATAAGGCTAAACGATACTATAGCCCGGGGGCTAAAAGCTATAAGTATTGG